>JAPXSY010000013.1:0-53125 GCA_033812795.1 Kiritimatiellia bacterium | reverse complement strand
AATCATGTCCTAAACTTACTTCCAAGGTTTTTTCGCGGCGGAGCCGCGCGGCAGGCTAACTCCTAAATCCTAAATCCTAACTCCTAAATAAATCCTACATCCGCGCGTAGCGCGGAAGACGCCCGCGTTCCCGACTGCGCACACACAAACCACGCACTAAACTCGCATACCCCTGTCACGAACAACCAAGGGTTGCGGAGCGTTTTCGCGGTGTGGTAATGTGTTGCCGTGGCGAGGCGACCGAGGCAGCAACGGAAGGATGGCGGCGCGGCTAAAAACCGACAAGGCCTTGTATCGATCGGCCGTGCGCGTGTTGAGTCTGCTGGAAACACGAAATGTCTCGTGTCAAACTACGGCCCCGATAGCCTGAAAGGGAACTGGCTAGTCTGGAGCTGTTGAGCGGTCTGACGAACTGACAGCTATCTGTTCGCCGAGAGCCTCAATATCGGCCAAGTCTTTTATACGACCGCTAGCCCTTTTGTTGGCGATGTAGTCTTCCTTCCCGATTACAAAAACGGGAACTCCATCGATCTCCCCCGGCACCTTGCGCTTTGAAGCCGTATCCCAGTCCATACCGGAAAGAAAGGTCAGGATGTCGATGCGTACCGGCGGGACACCGAGTTGTATGACGGTGTCGTCCTTGGTGAAGTCGTTCCAAGTGAGATTGGGAAAGGAAAACCCGAACTCCTTGAGGGCCGCAATGATACAGTGGGCATTGATCTCCGTGCGGCGAACGAAAAGATCAATGTCGCCCGTATAGCGCGGCGCACCGTAATAGGCCAGCGCATACGAGCCGACGATCATGTATTCAACGCCCTTCGCGTTGAACAATTCTAAAAACTCTCTGAAGTCTTGGGGGAGCTTCATACTGCTGACTCCTCAAAAACTCAACGGCTGCGAAACGCTCGCTCGGCGGCCTGCTCATCCAGTAAGCTACACCGTCCGAGGGGTTTCCCTTGCTGACGCTCTTGATTTGAACAGTCCGGTCTTTCATGGTTGTAGATTACCATTTCACGGGAGTTATCTCAATGCGGCTTTTTGACAACAAAGGGACCGCGGTAATTTGAACCGAAAGGACTTACTGATTTTGCCAAAGAGCTCCCGCGCGAAGTCGTGCAGACCTTGCAGATCCGTTATCCGGAACTTGGATTGCCGCGCAAAGACCAATCAGAGGTCTAATGGTCTAAATGAGAGAAACGGGGTCGCAGTTTGACATCAGCCAACCAAGGGCAATCGGTTCGTGACAGGGTGTGCAAAGATCGTGCGTTTCTGGTGAAAAAGGGGGCAGAGAGTCGGGAGCGCGGGCGTCCCCGCCCGCAACAACGTGTCTTGTGCTTTCTGGTTTTATCCGCAGATTTACACAGATTTCGCAGATTTTTTGTTCTGCCCGCAGGATGGGAGGGACGAGCGTCTGCTCGTCCGGGCGGCGTTTCACGCCGCCGCCTTTGAACGCCGAACGCCCAACGCCGGACTCAGAACGTCGAAGTGAAAAAACTCCTAACTCCTTGCCTATAAATTGACAGGATTTCCCGCTGCGCGGGCGCATGTATCCAGGATTTTCAGGATTGAACAACATCACGTTAATCATGTCCTAAACTTACTTCCAAGGTTTTTTCGCGGCGGAGCCGCGCGGCAGGCTAACTCCTAAATCCTAAATCCTAACTCCTAAATAAATCCTACATCCGCGCGTAGCGCGGAAGACGCCCGCGCTCCCGACTGCGCACACACAAACCACGCACTAAACTCGCATACCCCATACCCCTGTCACGAACAACCAAGGGTTGCGAAGCGTTTTCGCGGTGTGGTGATGTGTTGCCGTGGCGAGGCGACCGAGGCAGCAACGGAAGGATGGCGGCGCGGTTGAAAACCGACAAGGCCTTGTATCGGTCAGCCGTGCGCGTGTTGAGTCTGCTGGAAACACGAAATGTCTCATGTCGGTTGCGGGGAGATGCTATCCGAAAACCCGGCCTCCCCTGTTTTACGATTGTGCGAAAACCCGCTTTTCTGCCATACTCTCTCCATACGCCTTCCCGGAGTGGGACGAGGCGTCTGACAGAAAGGAGAGTTTACAATGCGTTATTCAAGACGGGAGTTTCTGCAGGCTGGTGCAACCGGCTTGGTTTGGGCAGTCGCGCCTCGGTCGGCGCAGGCGGCAGCAAGGGTGGCGAAACAGCGCAAGATTCAAGTCGGGGTTCAACTCTACTCGGTACGGGAGCTGTGCAAAAAGGATCTGCCCGGAACCCTCAAAGCGATCAAGGAGATGGGGTATGCGGGCGTGGAGTTCGCCGGATACTATGGCAAGAACGCCGCGGAAATCAAGCAGTTGCTGGATGACAACGGGCTGGTGATGTGCGGCACCCACACGGGCGTGGACACCATCCGGCCGCAGAACCTCGCCAAGACAATCGAGTTCAACCTCGTCACCGGCAACCGATATCTGATGGTGCCCGGCATGAATGCCAAGGACGCTCAAGGGTGGATCGATTTCGCGAAGCTCTTCTCGGATGCCGCAGTCACCGCCAAAGCTGCGGGCATGTATGTGGGCTACCATAACCACCAGCACGAGTTCAAAGACAAATTCGACGGCAAGTGCAAGTGGGAGATCTTCTACACGCATGCGTCGCCGTTGGTCTGCCAGCAGATGGACGTCGGCCATGTGGTGTCGGCCGGCGAGGATCCGGTGGCGTGGCTGAAACGCTTCCCGAACCGCTCCCGCACATTGCACGCCAAGGAGATCTATCCGGGGCCCGGCATCCTCGGCCAAGTTCCGGAAGGCAAGCAGGGCGTGAAATGGGATGAGGTGTTCGCGGCCGCTGAAGCGGATGTCACCGAATGGTACATCGTGGAGAGCGAGGCGGACCCCAACACGCTCGAAAAAATCCGCGGCTGCATCGACTTCCTGAAGTCCAAAGGCCGCGCATAACCCGTTCCGGACTGGAACGCGTGAAAGCCCCTCCCCGACCGGCTCCGCCGGATCATCGAGAGGGGTTTTTCGTTATCCTGATCCTGCACAACGCGGTTGATCCAACAGGCCGTCCGCACCGTCGGTGTCGCCGTTGGCCCATATCAAAACCATCTTCTTTTGCGCGATGTCCCAGGCGTAAATCGCGGTTCTGCTCTGCGGCACGGCAGCGACATTGGACGATGCCGCCTATGGGATGCTATCGATCACGAGTCGTTTTTGATCCTGCATCAGCAGGGATACGATCCAGAGGGAGGACTTGGAAACCGGGACACACTTTTAGGATTTCGGCCCCGGGAAGAAAGCGGAAGTCACCGTTCGCCGCATCGGCAAAACCGAAAGAGCAGGGAGCGTTCGTCGTGCCGTTGAGGATGATGAAGGCGGAGGCAATGCGCTTGTCCGGCGCGGCCCACGCGACACCGTTCGTGCCTCGCGTGTTCACCACCACATTACGCGCGATGGACGCCATGCGCTCCAATGGAGCCTTGCCGTCGAGTGCAAGCAGTTGCTTCGTGCAGTCGATGAAGATGTTCTCTTCCACCGGATTGTAGAGAGGTTCCCGGGGGTAGTCGTTCATGATGTCCGCCAGACGCGGATACCGCTCAGCCCACACGCCGTTCGTGTAGGAGAGCGCCTTGGCCTTGTCCTCCAACATCCACGAGGGGCCGCCGTGCTCCATGGAGTTCCAGTGCTTCCACGTCATGCCGCGGCAGTCAATGGAAAGGCCCACGAGGCAACGCGAGAAGATGTTGTTACGAATGGGATGATCCCGCCCGCCCCCCACCAGGATGCCGCGCGCGACATTGTGGAAGATGTTGCCGTACACGGCGTCGCCGCAGTCGCAGTCGTCAAAGTAAAAGCCCATGGTGTTGGCCAGTTCACCTTCCGCACCGAGGTCGTGCGTGTAGTTGAAGCGCAACACATTGCCCTGCGTGGTCCAATCGCGGCCCGTGTAGTACGCGCCGGCATCCCCCGTCTCCAGCAACACGCGGTAGACGTTGTTGTATTCGAAAACATGCTCGTTACCGCCGTATATGACGGCCATGTGGGGCGCATCGTGAATCACGTTTGCCCGGAGCGTAATGCCGCAACCGCTCACGCTGACACCAGCCGCATAGGTACGCTGCATCATGCTGAAATCATGGATGTGGTTATCTTCCACAACGGTCTCCGCACGCTGAAGCGTCCGACGGTCGCCGCCGCCCACACTTAAGCCGACGCGGGCAACCTGCGCGATTTCACAGCCGCGGATCACGTTGCGGTTGCCATGCACCGACATACCCGACGCGCCGCAGCACATCACACGGCAGTCGAGCACCTGAATGCCCTGACCCGCCAGACTGAGCCCCGTATTGTACGTGTATTCAAAAACGAGCCCCTGCAAGCGCAGGTGGTTGATGCTCCCCGCCGTCTTCACAAGCGGTTCGTTGAGCGAGGCTAGAAACACCTCGTCGGTCGCGGCCAGCGTACCGTTGGGCGGATAGAAGTAGAGCTTTTTTGCGACGCGGTCGAGGTACCACTCGTTGGGAACGTCAAGTTCATCCAGCAGGTTGAACACATAGAAGCGACGCCCTTTCCGCCCCCATGTGCCGCCCATCACGCCATACGGCACCCCTGTGGCAAGACGCACCACGTCGTTCGTACCATTTTCCACGCCGTACGCCGCAGCACGGACGGAGTAGTTGTCCCAATCGTGTGTCCAATATCCGTTCATCCACACGCCTTGAGCGAAGTTCCAACGCTTCGCGCGCGGGTTTTCGTAGATGAACGCACCCGGCCCATATTCGGCGCTATTGCCGGCATGCCGCTTGAGCACAGCCCCCCTATCCACACTCTTAGAGAACGACGTGAAATCGTCATTGGGCCAGCGCGCGAGCGTGGCGATTTTGTGGTTGATGAAAAGAAGCGGTGCCGTCGGCGTCGCGCCAAAACGTTCCGCCATCGGCGGCAGCTCTGCGGGCAACAGAGCCGCCACATCGGCCTCGTACACCTTGCCGTGCGCCTCTTCGGGAAGACGCGCCAATACGGCGGGATCGGTCACAGGCCGACACGCGGCAACCGGCACGCGGCAGGCACCGACGATGCGGGCCGTACCGGGACGCGCAGCCTTCCAGGTAACAGGCGCATCCGCCGAAGCGCCGCCGTCCTGCGCATCCAGCGCAAGCCCCGCCGCGAGCACATAATCACCGGGTGCGAGCACGATATCCACACGCGCATCCTTCGTGACGGTGCCAGCCTTCCGCGCAGCGCGCAGACCGTCCCGCGCGCCGACCAGTGTGGCAAAAGGCCGTGCGGCAGACCCGTCGCCGTCCGGCGCGGCTGAAGGGTTGACATGAAGTTCCACAGCGCCAGCGGCGACTGCCGCAACCGCAATACCTGCGATGAGTTCTCTTTTCATTGATTCCCTTGTTTTCAAACGAGCTTCTACTTGAAGAGGACGGTTAGCCCCGGCCGATGCAACCTGATCGAGAGCGGCGTCACGGTAAACGATGAGACTGGATTGCCGGATGCACCGTGTACCACAAACCCGTATTCGTAGTCGCCTGTGATCTGGCGGTCATTGTGCCACGTATGGATCAGGTTCCACTCCGTCTTGTTGTTGTCCTTCGCATAAGCGTGGAACGTGCGCACGGCGGAGTCATACACCAGGCGCAGATCGTAGTCGACGTTCGAAAAATCATTTGTATCGGTAAGTTTCCAGGGCAGCAGCATGTTGATGGTGTCCGAGTTGTTCGTGACGCCTCTTACGCCGTAATAAGAAAATCCGCTGCCATCATACTTGAACTCCACCGCATAGAAGTTGCCATTGGGAACACGCGCCATGATGCCGGCTTCGCCGTTCAATATTGCCCGGAACCGCGCCGAAATGTCGAACGAATAACGCGCCGTCTTTGCGAGGAAGGTCGCATTCAACTTATTCCTGTCGGAAGGAGCTTCCTTAGAACTGCTGATCATGTATGCGTTGTTCGCAGTGACGTAGGCGTTACCATACTGCTGGCCATTGTAGGTGCGCTGCGTCCAACCATCCACCGTCAGCGTGGCTGCCTCGGCAGCGGGGATCAACTGCGTGGCGGGAATCACCTCGTCGGGCACCACGCCGCCCCATTTGAGCACACAGGAAACGGGGGAGACTTGGAGCCGCGCATCCACAGCGATATCATGCTCACCGGCGGTGAGTTCCACCATGCCGCTCGTTGTCTTCGGGCCGTCCGTCCAAGCATTGGCCACGCTCTTTTTGTCGATGTAAAGTGCGCCGCCGTCCGTTGTCACAAGCGTAAACGTGTAGGCCCCCGTGAACGGCGTGACCAGCTTGCCGCGCCACAAAAGGCGCATGTTGTTCGTGATGCTGCTGCCCGCAACGATTTCCACGCCTTTCGCCACCGAAAGATTGACCGGGCCGGTCGGCAGTTCGTAATACTTTTCCGGCTGACACATCGCCGCCACGTTCGCGACATAGGGGGCGTACACGGCTCCGCGGAGGCCCGTACCCGTACCAGGCGCGTAATACGTGTAAGTAAATGGCTCGGAGACCGCCTCCACCGCATTAGACCCAATCGAAACCACGCGGTATTCGTAGATGTTCTGCGAAACCGTGTTGTCATTACAGGCGAGCGAGGTGCCCGCCACCGTCGCCACCGTGCCCCAGACGTTCGTGCCGTACACGCGCCGTTCCAGACGGTATTGGACAACGTTGATGCCCGCGTTCCAGCCCACATCCACAGAAAGGCCGTCCGCCGAACGCGCGAAACCGAGTGTCGTAGGCGCCGTCACCACGCCCGCCGCCACGAGATCGCTCTGCGTCCAGCCAAAGAACATCAGCTCCGCCACGTTGCCGCCGAATTCGCTCGGCCCCGATTCCGGCGCGTAAAGGAACCACTTGCGCGCCCCGTTGTCGGGAAGCGACGTGCCCATCTGCGTGTAGAACGTCTTGTCCTGCGAGGCCTGCGTCACCTTCTCCGAACGTTGCACCTTGTTCGTGAGTTCCACATCGCCGTCGTCCGCCGAGAAGAGCGCCGTGTTCTTGATGCGCACATAGCACCAGTTGTCGTTGCGGCAGATGTAGCCGAAACTCGTCACCCACGACGGCTCGCCGAAGTCAAGCCCCACAGGGCCGCGGGAATAGGTTCCGCCACTGAAGATATCGGGGAACGTGTCCGGGTTGCCGTCAAACGCCTTCGGGTAATGGTCACTGAGATACACGCCATTTGTGGCGGGCATGACGGTCACGCCGTCGAGTAATGTCGTCTCATTTCCCCAAGAGCGGTCCAGCCTGCGGCAACGGCCCATCGTGACAGCGTCCGATGTCGCGGATTGCCCCGGAAAGAGCGGATGATTACAGTCCACGGTCACGCGGTAGTACCCCAGCACGCCAACCTTTGCCGCCGTGTTGGTGAACGTCGTGATGGCAATCGGCACATCCGTCGCGAGTGCCGTGAACGGGCCGGCGGAACCGGTCGCATACTCGAGGGTGGCTTTCGTGGCATGAAGCTCAGCCGGCACGGTCCACGTAAGGACGGGATAGAAGTTCGTGACGTCGTCATACCCCACCACCGTAAGCACGGGCTTAAACGGCACATCCGCCGGCACCACCTCGAACTCGCACACGCTTGACCGGCAGCCACTCGCTGTCCCCGAAAGGACACGTACACTCTTGGCCGTGACAGGTTCATCGAACACGATTTCAATGGGCACTCCCGGCGTTGTGTTTGCGGACGACGACGTGAATACCGTCGTGGCGTCAGCAAACGTAGCGTCACTCGCAATCTGCACTTTTGCGCCGTAGAAGCGGCTGATCAGGTCCGGACGCGAGATGACACGGATACGGCTGATGCGGATGGCCGCGTTATAATCATAGCCAACCCACGGATTTGACGGTTCGTCCACATTCGTATACATGTTGCCGTCGACGGCGTTACCGAAGGTCGTGGCATTGCTGTTCGTGGCGCCCGTCACATTCACGTAGGCCGTGAAATCACCGGCCGCCACCCAGTCACTCGCCTCTCCGTTCAAAGTGGTGCGCATACGAAACGTGGCCGTACCCGCGAAATTCGTTGCATAGGTAAAATAGGCAGCGTCATACTTGTTCGCCAGGAACTTGGCGAGCGAATTGACAGCCTTTGTGTAAATGGTGACGTAGTCGTCGTCGGCCGCGCCCTGATCCTTCATCTGCACTTCCAGCGTATGATCGGTAACAGGCGAGTATTTCACACCAAACGTGAGTTTGCCGTTGAAAAAACCCGTCATCTTGAGCGTGGGGGCCGTGGGCACGGCAAAGGCCGCGCCTACAATTCCAAGAGCCGCCGCCAACGCGACAACGAACCTGCGACCTACAGTTGTACGAGGGCATGCTTTTTTCATGGTTTCGACTCCTACGATTTTCACGTTATCTTAAGGTCAACGAAGATAGTATACCGCACCCTGTGACAGATCGTCCAGAGGATTCCCGCAAAACTGGTAATCGCAATCGGTTGGTGACAGAAGGTGCGAAGATCATGCGTTTCCGGTTCCGGGTTTATCGGAATCGGGACCGCTTTCCCGTATTCGTCCTCGTTCTCGCCGACTTGCGGCGTTTGGGTTATTCGGCAGGGCGACGGATCCGCCGTTGCGGCCACAGGATTAGTTCGCGGCGGCGCGGCGGAATTCGACTTTACGCAGGATGCGGATCTGGAGATAGGTGAACCCGATCAGCGCGACACCCAGAAACCACGCCATGGTGGTGGCCGTGCTGAAGCGCAGGTTATTGTACGCCTCTTTCCAAATGGCGAGGCTGAGCACGTTGGTGGCGTCGCCCGGCCCGCCGAAGGTAAGCAGGAAGATGCTGCCCATGCCCTGAAACGCGGCAATGAACGCGCCCACGAAATTGATCACCATCAACGGCAGAATCTGTGGCAGGGTGACGTGGCGGAAGCGGCTGAGAATCCCCGCGCCGTCAAGAGCCGCAGCCTCGTAATAGTCGGGCGGCAGGGAGTGCAGGGCCGCCACATAGATCAGGCTCGCCATGCCCGCGCCCGCCCACACACCCGGCAGGATGCAGCACACCATCGCCAGTCCGGGGTCTTGCAGCCACGTCTGGCGCGAGGCCCCCAACCCCAGCAGGATGCGGTTGAGCATGCCGTTCTCCGTGGGATCGTACATGAGTTTCCACAGCAGCGCGATCACCATGGCGCTGGTGAGGTGGGGCAGGAAATAGACCGTACGGAAAAACACTTTGCCGCGCGGGATCTCCGCGAGCATCAGCGCCAGCAGCACGGGCGTCAGAAACCCGAGCAGCAGGGTGAGGCCGACATACCGCAAGGTCCGGCCCCACGCGGCCCAAAACCCCGCGTCCGTGGCCACCAGAATGAAGTTGTCCAACCCGGCCCAACGGGTCTCGCCCACGATCTTGTACTCCTGAAACGCCATCACCGCGCCGCGCAGCAACGGATAATAACTCCACAGCGCGACAGACAGCACAGCCGGCGCCAGCATGAGCCAAGGCGAAAGCCCATGCCGCACCCGCATCGCGCCGATACGGCGCGCGGATACGGCGGAGGCGTCCGCGTCCCGGGCGTCCCGCCGCACGATCAGCGCCGCGCAGCCCAGCAGCGTGATGATTCCCACCCCGAACAGAACGCGCGCGAGAGGACGCCGACGCGCCAACATCGTTTCGGAGGCCCGGAACATCAGCCCGCGATTCGCCTCCGCGTTGATCTCCCGCAGGGCCGCCGCAACATCGAACCGCTCGCCGGTGTCCGCCAGCAGCAACCCCAGAAAACGCCGGTCCAGAAGGTCGGACACCGCCTGCCAGAATCCCGCGAAGGGCTCGGTACGCGCCAGAATCTCACCCGCCTCCAGCCGTTCGTAGTTCCGACGGATGCCCGCGGGCACCTCCGCAAGGTACTCATCGAATCCCAGCCGCGTCAACTCCGTAGGCGTGCACCAACGCGCATGCCCTTCCAGCACCTTCTGCCTGACCGCCTCGTCGTTCACCTCCTCGCTGGCCAACTGCTCCACGCAGGCCCACACCATATCGCGTTCGGCTTTGGGACGGCGGCCCACGCCTTCGGTCATGCTGTAGAAATGCTTGTGCGCCTGAAAAACAGGCTTGAGTCCCGGCCGCGCCGCCGGAAAGGGCATGATGCCCACCATGTCCGGCGGCAGATTCAGATCGCGCGTCAATTTTTCGACCAGCTCGGCACCGGAGAAAAGCGCCACGACCTCGCCTTGGGCGAAGAGCTGCGGCAGATCCTGAGTGAGCCGCGGCAGCGCGCGCACCACGCCCCGGATGACCTCCCCAGGCTGAAAGCGGTGTTCCCGCCCGTCCGGCAACGTCACGCAACCCGCTGCGAGCGCTTCGGGCGACAGATCAACCGGCTCGCCGCTTTGCGGATCACGCAGCCAGGGAGCCCAGGCCAACCGATGGAAGAACTCGGCCGCCTCAATCGCCTCGGGCGAGTCGAACGCCGCCTGCCACACGCCCGGCACACCGGAGAGATCCTCGCCTGTGTCGGGCGCGATGAACCGCGTCTCTTCCATGGGGAAACGGTAGGTACGGCCCGTCGCGGGCGAGACGCGGAGGTTGACGATCGGCGAGCCGCCTGCGGCCTGCACCCAAGGCAACCAGCCCCACGGACGGTTCTCCGCGCCGAACGCACGTTGCCCGCGCTGCACTCGGGCGCCCGCAATACGTTTGCCGGGGAAGGTCAGACGCTGGCACCAGCGGAAAAACTCGTCCCACGTGGCGGGCACGCTTTCCGGATCCACACCGGCCTGCTGCACCAGATCCTTGCGGTACACGATGCCGTAGTACCAGATGCCGGCCATCGGCAGACCGTATACCTTGCCGTCGCGCGTGGCGGCCTGCCGCCACAGCGGCGGCACGCGCTTCCAGCCCGGCCAGCGCGCCTCGTGGTCGCCAAGCTGCCCATCGCCGTCCAAGTCCTCCCCGAGCCACTCGTTCAGTGGATGGAGAAAACCCTGCTCGATATCATGCCGGATGATATGGAACCAGCAAAAGTAGATGTCCGGCGCCGTGCCGCCCGCCAGCGAGAGCATGAACGGCGCGCGCCCGCCCGCGCCGGGCAGTTCAAGACCACCCCACTTTTGCGGGTTGAGCCGCGGCTCGCGCTGCGCGAAACGCAGAATCTGCCGGGTCCCCGGATTCTCGGGACGGTCCGGATCAAAGCCCTGCAGGAACGTCACCGTCACCGGTTCGCCGGCCCACACACGGAAACCCACACAAAGGCTCGCGAAAATGAATCCTGAACGCCCAAAGAGCATACGCGAACCTTACCGCACCCTTGGCGCGAAAGCAAGCGGGCATGTAAACCCAACAATCGCGTTCGTGACCATGAAACAGATGAGCCTTCATGAAAACCCGGTTCCCTGTCCTCGTACTCGCCGACTTGCGACCCGCGGCATTCGACCTGCGGCGCTTGGGTTGTCCGGCAGGGCGACGGATCCGCCGTTGCGGGTGGAGACACCCGTGTTCCCAACTCCCGCACGAATACACGAATGAACTCTCATCGGTCAGAAAACGGGGGTGCAACGCGGGTTCATAAAACACGAACGGTTTTCGCTTGCGGCACGCGTGGGCTTCAGGTATATTGTTTCTTTCAACAGAAACGATTGGCCCGGACACCGGGCCTTATCAGGGAGACACGCATGAACGTTCCGCGCCCTTTGTCAGGCAATCCCGACGCCAAAGGCTTTTTTGGCAAATATGGCGGCCAATTCCTTCCGCCGCAGCTCGAAAAACCCTTTGCGGAGATCACCGAGGCCTACCACCGCATCGCCAACGACGCGGCGTTCATCTCCGAGCTGCGCTTGATCCGCAAACACTTCCAAGGCCGTCCCACACCGGTGTACCATGCGCGCAAGCTCTCACTCCAGAACGGCGGGGCGCATCTTTACCTCAAGCGCGAGGATCTCAACCACACCGGCGCGCATAAGATCAACCACTGTATGGGCGAGGGGTTGCTGGCGCGCTTCATGGGCAAGAAAAAACTCATCGCGGAAACCGGCGCGGGCCAGCACGGCGTGGCGCTGGCCACGGCCGCGGCTTATTTCGGTCTGCAATGCGAGATCCACATGGGCGAGGTGGACATCGCCAAACAGGCGCCCAATGTCAGCCGCATGAAATTGCTGGGCGCGAAAGTCGTGCCGGTCACCCATGGCCTCAAAACCCTCAAAGAGGCGGTGGATTCGGCTTTTGAGGCCTATCTGGCCGATTACGAAAACTCCATCTACTGCATCGGTTCGGTTGTCGGCCCGCACCCCTTCCCGTTGATGGTGCGTGATTTCCAGAAAGTGGTCGGCATCGAGGCCCGTGAGCAGTTCATCGGGATGACCGGCAACCTGCCTGACGCGGTCTGCGCCTGTGTGGGCGGCGGTTCTAACGCGATGGGGATTTTCCACGGCTTTCTGGATGACCCCTGCGAAATCTACGGGGTCGAGCCGTTGGGACGCGGCCCGAAGACGGGTGACCACGCGGCGACGATGTCGTACGGTCGCGAAGGGATCATCCACGGGTTCAAGTGCTACCTGCTGCAGAACGAGGACGGTTCGGCCGCCCCGGTCTATTCCTGCGCGAGCGGACTGGACTATCCGGGCGTGGGGCCGGAGCATTGTCATTTGAAGGATACCGGACGCGTGCGATACGTGACCTGTTCCGACGAGGCGTGCCGCGATGCCTTTTTCAAGTTGTGCCGACTCGAGGGGATCATTCCGGCGCTCGAAAGCGCGCACGCCGTGGCGTTCGCGCTGACCCAGGCGCGCGAGATGGAAAGCGGGGCGATTCTGGTCAATCTCAGCGGACGCGGCGACAAGGACCTCGATTACGTGATCGAGAATTGGGGCGTCGGCGAAACAGAGGCGTAAGCTTCCGGCACGGGCGGCGATCCGGCGTGAAGAATCCCTAGGGCGTTTTCGCAAAAGGTGTAGCCGTTCCGGGTAAGGACGCCTCCCCGAGGCGTCCGCGGACGGTTCGGGGAACCGCCCCTGCCAGCAATCGAACCTCGGCCACAAAACAGCGTAACCTGCGCTACCGCCGCCAGCAACTGGGGAACAGCAGAACCAGCACCGTGTACAGCTCGAGGCGCCCGAGCAGCATGCAGGTGGCCAGTACCCCCTGTCCTGCCAGCGGAATCGATGCGTAGTTGCGCACCGGACCGACCGCGCTGAGACCCGGACCGACATTGCTGAGCGCGGTGATCACGGATGTTGTGGCTGTCTCGAGGTCCGGGGTGAAGAAGGTCATCAAAAACGAGCCCAGCGCAAACACCGCAAAATAGATAATCACGAAGGCTGACACATGCAGCACCAGATCCGGCTCCACCGGTTTCGGGCCGAGTTTCACTTGGATCGCTGCTGTCGGGCGCATGAAAAGCCGGATCTCGCGCAGGATTTTCTTGAAGACGATCATGATCCGGACCACCTTGATCCCCCCGCCCGTGGAGCCTGCGCAGGCACCCATGAGCATCATGAACACCAGCAACAGACGCGATGCGCCCGGCCAGCGGTCGAAGTCAACCGTGCAAAACCCGGTCGAGGTCAGAACCGAAGTGCCGGTAAAAAAGGCGTCGCGCAAACACCGTGCGAAGGAGCCGTGTCCCGTGGCCCAGATGTTGGCGGTCATAAAAAGGCAGCACCCCGTCAGAAACAGAAAATAGGCACGGCACTCCGGATCGCGGACATAGTGGCCCGGCCGCCCGGTGAGCGCGGAAAGATGCAGCGAAAAATTGATGCCCGCCAGAAACATGAAGAGCGTGATAATCCCTTCCACCGTCGCGCTGTCATAGGCCGCCACACTGGCGGTACGCGTCGAAAACCCGCCGCTCGCGACAGTCGCGAACGTGTGGCAGACGGAATCGAACCACCCCATGCCGCCGACCCCCTTCAGCAACAGCGTCTGCACGACCGTCAGCAGGAGATACACGGCCCACAGCAGTTTGGCCGTGGTGGCGATGTGCGGGGTCAGACGGTCCTTGAACGGCCCGGGCATCTCGGCGCGGTAAAGCTGCATGCCGCCCACCCCGAGAAAAGGCAGGATCGCCACGCAGAGCACCAGCACGCCCATGCCCCCGAGCCAGTGCGTCAGCGCGCGCCAGAACAGGATCCCGCGCGGCAGGCTCTCAAGATTGTCCAGCACCGACGCGCCGGTGGTGGTAAAGCCCGAGACCGTCTCGAACAGCGCCGAGACCGGATGCGTGATCACGCCCGTAAGCAGATACGGCAACGCGCCGAACAAGGCCGCCGACAACCAGCCGAGGGTCACCACACCGAACCCGTCCCGGCGTCCCAGATTGAGATCGCCGCGCGTCAACATCCCTGCCACCAGCGAAACGGCTAGGGTGATCCCTCCAGCCAGAAGAAACGCGCACCGCACCTCCAGCGCGTCACCACATACGTGGGAGACCGCGGCACAGGCGGTGATCGCCAACCCGATGAACAGGGTCATGTAGGAAACCAGATGGAATACCGCTCGTTTGTTCATACGCGCGCGATCATTTGCGGAACATCGCCTGAATCTTCTTCACCGCCGCCGGGTCGGCGAAAATCAACAGGCGGTCTCCAGCCTCGAAACACAGCCCACCGGTCGCGGGGAGCACGCCGTCGCCGCGCTGGACCACCGCCACGATCGACCCCGACGGGAACCGGATGTCACTGACCCTCTTGCCCGCATACCGACTGGTGGGGGACAACTCGATTTCCAGCAGTTCCCCGGGGAGATCATGCAGCAGTGTCGCCGCGCGCACATCCCGGCTTCTCAGGTAATGCAGAATGGCATTTGTGATCGACTCGTAGGGGCTGATGATCCGGTCCACCAGCCCGAGGTTTTCCATGATCGGAATGTAGTCGGTGCGGGCGATCTGAGTGACCACGAAATCCGCTCCCTTTTTGCGGGCCATCAGACAGTTCATCGCGTTGTCCTCATCATCACCGGTCACGGCCACGAAAGCGGTCCCGGGAACGATGCCCGTCTCATCCAGTGCCGAGCCGGACAACGCATCGGCCCGCAACACGAGCGTATGGTCCAACTCGCCGGAACAGAAGAGCGCCCGCTCCTCATCCTGCTCCAGCAGCACGACATGAAGACCAATGCGCTCCAAATTCTTGGCGATGGCCAGGCCGATATCCCCCCCACCCGCCACAATCACTTTCTCAAACGCCTCCCGAACCGGGTCCATCCAGGTTGAGAATACCCGAATGTCATCCGGTGCGCCGACCAGATAGAGCACATCCTCCGGCAGAAATGCGGTATCCCCCCGGGGAATGACCAGACGGCCCTGACGCCGGATAGCGATGATACGCAGCTTGCGCACCAAGTCCTGATCCGGCAACGTAGCGGGCGTGTGCCCGAGAATCGGGCTTCCGCCGACGATACCGAAACCGGCCACCAGGACACGGCCGCCGAACAGGTCAAAGGACTCCACCGCCCCAGGCAGCAACAGGGCATTACAGATTTCCTTTGCGCAGGCGAATTTCTGGTTGATCAGCAGATCGATCCCCAGTTTCGTCAGGTTGTACTTGACTGCACCGGGATCATACTGCGCGCTCCCCACCCGCGCGATCTTGCGCGGCACCCCTTCCGAATGGGCTAACAAACACGCGATGATATTGATCTCATCCCGATCCGTCACCGCCACAAACAGGTCGGCCCTCCCGGCCCCGGCCTTTTCGAGAATCGCGGGATCCGCCCCGGACCCGCAGACGGTGAGCACATCCAGCGAGGCTTCGGCCTGCTCCAGCGCCTCAGCCGACTCGTCGACCATCACCACACTATGACGCTCCCGACAGAGATGAGACGCCAACAACCGCCCCGCATGCCCGGCACCGATGATTACGCTATTCATGTTGCCCCTTTACACACCCTGTATATTACGAGATGCGGCGCGTTACACAAACCCAAAAACACAATCCCCCCTTTACCGCTCACCGACTGGCCACCGCGCCCGGCATGCTGCCACACGCTGCCCGGTAATGGGCGGCGACCTCTTCGGCTGTCAATGACTATATCAGATCGCGGACCTTTTTCCAAGGAGACTCGCCGGATGACGAAGGCAATGCATTTCCCGTCTCCCATCTCCCGTCCCCATTGTTTTGACTGGCGCGACATGTCATAATCATGGGCACCATAGCCCAAAGAAAGGAACAGTCATGAACAAGACCTCCGGAACGGGATGGCGTGCGGTCCTGTGTGCGTTGTGTACGGTGTGGGGTGCGGGTGTCGCGGATGCGCAGCACGTGACCGGGCAGACCAAACCGGTTTTGCCTGTGGTGGATCTGTCCGGAGAGACGGCGCGGCATGTGGTGATCGCGGCAGGAACGCCGGAGGAGTATCAGGGACATCCGACCACGGTCCTCTTACCGGACGGCAAGACGGTGTTCTGCGTGTGGTGCATCAATCACGGCGGCGCGGCAGGCCCCATGGCGCGCAGTGCCGATGGCGGAAAAACATGGGTGCGGCTGGACACCACGCTGCCACCGGGTTTCCGGACGCATCAGAACTGTCCCAGCATCTACCGGCTGATCGACCCGCAGGGCAAGGCGCGGCTCTGGGTGTGGTCAGCGGCCAAAGACACGCGGCAGGGCACGCCGATGCCCAGCATCATGAGCGAGGATGACGGGGAGATGTGGCGGGAGATGCCGCCGCTGGGCGAAGCTTTCCGCTGTGTGATGACCTTCAGCAGTATGGTTAGATTGAAGGACGGCAGTTATCTGGGGCTATACCACAGGGGTGAGGGCAAGGGCGAAGGGCGCAAGTTCCTTGAGGTCGTGCAAAGCGTGACCCGAGACGGCGGATTCACTTGGAGCGTGCCGCGCGTTGTGGCCAATGTTGCAGGGAAGATGGCGTGCGAACCCTTCGTGTTTCGCTCGCCGGACGGGAGCGAACTGTGCTGTCTGATGCGGGAAAACACGCATAAGGGGCACAGTTTGCAGATGTTCAGCCGCGATGAGGGCGCGACTTGGAGCGTGCCGGAAGATACGCCGTGGGGATTGACCGGTGACCGGCACATGGGCGTGTACGCTCCGGACGGGCGACTGGTGATCGCCTTCCGCGACCAGGCACCCGAATCACCGACAAAAGGCCATTTTGTGGCTTGGGTCGGAAACTACGGGGACATCCGGCAGAGGCGGGACGGCCAGTACAGGATCAAGCTCTTGCACGGGTATAAACGGGTTGACCTCGGTTATCCCGGCGTGGAACGGCTGGCTGACGGCACGCTTCTGGCGACCACCTATCTCAAGTACTGGGAGGATACGCGCCAACACTCCGTGGTCTGCACGCGTTTCACGCTGGCGGAGACGGACGCGAAAGCGGGCTTGAACCCCTGAGTACGACAGGGATCGCGTTGTGCTGTGCGGATGCCGGAGCGGATCACCTGATCCGAATCTGCGTGCCGGGCGGCGCGTAGTAAAGCTCCAGATGGTCGGGGAACCTTCCCACATGCCACCCGTCCGGAAGCCCTGTGACGGATGCGAATGAACCGGAGAGCGTTCCGGTCCATGTCGCCAGCGTGTAGGTCTGGCCGCGAACCAGCGAATCCGGCTGGAGGGTGAGGGTCACCCCCTCGCCGATCGTCAGATTACCGGTCACGGCCAACGTGCCGCTGCCGGAAGCGCCTGCCGCCACCACCAATGCGTTGGTCAGCGTGGTGTCGCCCATGATCATCAGTGTACCGTCCAACACCGTATGGGGAGCCGTGTTCTGCACGGATCCGGTGAGGATCACTTTACCGGAGCCGGTCTTGATGATTCCGCCGGGACCGGTGATCGCGCCCGTGAAGGTCACGCCGTTGTTATCCGTGTTGGCCGCATGCAGACATACGTCGTGCGTCAGGACGAGGTCCCCGGTGAAGGTTGACGCACCGGTTGTCTGATTCCCGCCCAGCGTCATGATCGCTCCCGGCGCGTAGTCCATCAGGATGATACCGTTCCCCACGGTATACGGGCCGTCCGTGAGCAGGGACAACGCGTCGCCCGGCGCGGTTTCGGCGTCGCTCAGGATCACCCGTTCCGTACCCAGCGCGCCCACCGTGCCATTGCCGGGCGAGTTTGCGCCGACCAGGATCGTACCCTTGCGGAGGGTGACGCTGGTGGTCATGGCGTTTGTGGTGCCGGAGATGCGCCACGTGTTGTTGCCGACCTTAACAAAGCGGAAGGCCCCGCGGTTAGCCGAACCCCAGGTTCCCCAGAGATATCCTCCGAACTCAAAGAGACTGTTGTCATCGCAACCGATCAGGGCGACATTGTCGGAGTCGCTGTTGTAGACACCGCGGCCGCCAAAGGCGCCGGTTCCAGTCAACCGTCCGAAACGGAGAGGATAGTGCGACGGGTGGCAGACGGTGAAACGGTACACCCGATGCTCCGGCACAAACAGTTCGCCGTTCGGCAGGCCGCCGCCACTCGTAGCGTCGGCAGCCATCAGGCCTGACCCGTCGAATCGTCCGGTGAACGCATGGTTGAGCAAGTTGTAGAAACAAAAGTCGGCGCTGGTGTCTGAAGAGTTGGTGATCGTCAACATGCCCGGACCCTCCAGCCAGTCCGAAGCACGGGTTAATGTGTCAAAGGCGACCGCTCCCATTTTGATGGCAGTGCCGTTGAGGTCAACAATCGCGCCGCCCGCATCGACATGGAAGACTTTCCGAACGGCGACATCCTCGACGTTGCCGCCGCCGTTAGCTCCGCCGTTGTTGCCGTTCAGGAACCCGGCGCCTTTCAGCACCGCGTTGTTGCGCACCGTCATGATCATCGTCCCCTCACCGAGGAACGAGTTGGCGGAAGTCGCTCCCAGACGATGCTCGATCGCGCCTTCCTCCACATCAAACGTCATCGTGTACTCCCGCGCGGTGACGTCGTCACCCGCCTGATCCGCAGCCGATCCGAAACCCACGCCGTTAAACCATGTTCCCGCGCCGCGTTTGATCAGGCGTCCGCCGTTCCGCAAAACCGGCGAGGGGTTCGCTTCGAGATTGGCGATCCGGTCTCCGGCCCCGCTGACGTTGAGCACACCGCCCGCGCTGTTGATGTCAAACGTGGTGATATTCGTACAACCGGGATAGACCTCACGGGCGAAATCGAAACTGCCGGTCGTGGTCAGTGTGGCGCCATTATTAATCATGACAAAGTTCTGCACGCTCTTCCAGGAGTGGTGCCAAGAGCCAACACCCAGACACTCGGGGCCTGCGATCTCCATCTCACCATCGAGAACCCACGTGTAATGATCATGCCGGTTGTCGGCGTTGCCGAGGATCACTTTACCGGGACCGGCCTTCATCACGCCGATATTCGAAAGGGTGATGCTGGTGACCTGCCCCGAACCGTTGGTATTGAAGATCGGAAAACCGAGGAGTTGGCTGTCGATCCGGACCACGGCCTGAGTGTTGAAATTGTAGATGATGAGGTTGCCGGAGCCCATGCGGGCGATCGCGCCGCCCGTGATATGGACCGGGGTATCCCCCATCGCTTCCGTCACCAGAATCGCGCCGCTCTTGATTTGATTGGTGCCGGACAGATTGAGAACGATCGGATTCCCATTGTTGGGAGTGTTGAATCGCAGGGTGGCGACTTCCAGATTCGCGGGAACGTTTTGCGCGAGAGCGGCGGTCACGTCCACATGCTTGTTCGATCCGCTCCAATCAGATGCGTAGTCGGTGAAGTTGCTGAGCCTGTTGTCGCTCGTGATCCGCACAGCCCAATCCCGTCCCTTGTAGAGGATGTTGGCGGGCAGGATGTTGGGATTGGCGGAGCTTTCGGATCCGTTGGAGGTCTGGATGACCTTGTAGGGGCCTTCCCCCTCCAGATTCAGAACCGAGTCGGAATGAGGGCTCAGGAAGTTAAAGGCCAACGGCATGGCGGAGTCATGGATCACCCGAGCGTTCGCCCCCTTGTAAGTGGAGAGCGTCCGCACCGCCTGATCCGGCGTGGCGGCCTGCCCGTTCCGGAGAATCAGACGCGCGTTGTTCCCAAGCGAGAGGGTTCCGTCCGCAGGCGTTTTCTGGCCACCGGCTTCGCTGTAGTCCAGGATCAGGTCACCGAGGATTACGGCGGTCGTGCCGGTATACGCATTGTCGTGTTTGAGGATCAGCGCGCCGGGACCGCTTTTGGTCAGACCGGAGGTGAACCCGGTCAGCGCGTGGCCCAAGGTAAAATCTGTGCCGTCCGTGACGACCTGCACCGGTTTGCCGTTGGTTGAAACCAGCGTGAAGGATGAGGGGTCGACGCCGGAGGAAGAGTCGATGCGGAACGCGCCGCCATTGAAGATCAGGGGGCCGCTGCCTAGGCTTGACGGAGTGAGCGCGGTCAGAAATCCGCTGGTCAGCAGCGTGCCGCCACGATAGGTGTTGTCGCCCGCGAGCACCAGATTGCGCAAAGAAACGTTTTCCAGTTGGCAAGCGCGTCCTTCGTCCGCGATGGTTCCATCGATGCGCAGATTCCCACCCTCATTCCGGGGATACCGGCTGACGGTGCCCGCCACGGCGGCATCGGAAACAAGCGTCACGGGGCCGGACCAGACCGAGGTTACGTTCGGCGATTGACATCCGCTGGTCAGCGCGCCCATGCCGTTCGCGCCCCGCCCGCCGATCAGGATGGTTTTCTCAGGCCCGAAATGGAGTCCGTTCACATCAACGGTGCCCACCCCGCTGGTGGCGATCAGGGTGTTATCGACACCGAACTGATTGCCCGGCACATTGTAGCGGGAGAGATCCCCGGCCCGGACAATACCCTTCTCCACAATCAAGTCGCCGGAAAAGGTGTTGCTGCCCTTGAGCATCAGTTGCATGTCCTCTTTATCGAAACGGACCCGGATCGTGCGCCGCCCACCCTCCTCCCGGATATTCTGGCCGAGCCAGACCGCGCTGAGCGGGTTACTCCAGTTTCCGGATGCGAGACCGTTGTGCTGCACCTCCAGATCGGATTTGAGCAAAAGCGGAATGTTGATGGCATACCGGAACTTACCGGTCAGAGGGGGCAGACAGCGGATTGTGGCGGGCTCGCCCTCCACCCCGCTGTCGAGTGTGAGATAGTTGGTGAAGACACCAAAGCGGTAGGTACTGTAAACCGGGTCCGGGCTGCCCGATATCCGGCTTTCATACGGGAGGGCAAAGGTGAACACGGAGGTCAGTCCGGAGACAGGCGTGTCAGCGGGCGTGACGATATGTCCGAGCACGGCATTGGTGAAGAAGTTCTTGAGGGTGTGATTGCCTTTGACGTACAGGGTGGCGCCCGCACCCCCGGGGATCACGCCGTCAACCCAGGTTGCGGGAGTGGAAAAATTACCGGTCTGCTGCACCGTCCCGTCTTCCGCCCGGATCAAGCCTCCTGCGAAAAACCCGATCACACACAAGACGTGGATTAAATTGGGGATTGCATATCTCATCACATCTCCTTTTTTACCTGTTCCGCGTAAAATCCAAAAATCCAACGGCTGAATTTTAAAAAGTATACACGTATCTGTTCCCAAGTCAAACGAAGACGACACCGGAATCCGGTGTCGTTTCGTTTGACGTAAGAGGCGTTCTTTTAAGGCTTGGAACTCCCTGATCGGGAACTCGGCCTGGCCGGTCAGTACACCCATTCGCGGATGCGCCGGACTTCCCAGTGTCCGGGTTGCCACTGTTTGCAGCGGCGTCCGAACGTGTCCAGCGTCTCGATCCAGCACCCTTCGACCCAATAGCGTTCTTCACGCTCCTGCCAATAGCCGCTGCGGACCATCACCGGAGCGGGCGCCACCACGACCGGCGGCGGCACGACAACCACGGGCGGCGGCAGAACGCCGATGGGCCGCGGTCGCGGGAGAGGGTGACGAGGATGGAAAGCGCGCGGCCGGTGGAAATGCCCATGCCCGCCCTGATTGATACCCAAGGTCAGGAAGCCGTTGCCGGTGCTCAATCCCACTCCGACACTCACGCGGTCAGCCCGCGCCGGAACAGTCGCCAGCATGCCCGCCATCAGAACCGTCCCCCAAACCCATATGCGCTGTGTGTTGTTCATGTCCCCACCTTTCTGACGCCTGCGGGGGTTCTCCCCCGCCGAATGTCTCAAACAGTTGTATTAAACGACGGTTTAACTTCCGTATTGCCGTCACAGCGAAAAAAAGTCAGATCCCTCCGGGATTGCCCGCGCGGTCCTTTTGTGGCTTAATACGACCAAAGCAAAGGATACGGAAACATGGCGGAACTGATTGTGGCGTTGGATGTCGCCTCTACAGCGGAGGTGGCCCGGACGGTTGACCTGCTGGGTGATGCCGTCTCGTTTTACAAGATCGGGCTGGAACTGTTCAGTGCCGAGGGGCCGGAGGTGGTCCGGGCGGTCAGGAAACGCGGCAAGCGGGTTTTTCTCGACCTCAAACTGCACGACATCCCGCGCACCGTCGAACGTGCGGTACGGGCCGGCGCGGCGTTGGGCGTAGAACTGATGACCCTGCATGCGGCGGGCGGGCGGGCGATGATTCGCGCCGCGAAAGAGGGCGCCCGGAGTGCGGGCGCGGATGCGCCGCGGCTGTTGGCGGTCACCATGCTGACCAGTCTTGATCAGGCGGACCTCGCGGATTTCGGTGTGGCGCGGAGCATGGCCGAACAGGTCGAGGCGCTGGGGCGTCTCGCCTGTGAGAGCGGTGCCGACGGCATTGTCTGCTCGCCTCAAGAGGTGGCGCGCATGCGCACGGTGCTGGGCGCGGACGCGCTCGTGGTCACGCCCGGTGTGCGCCCGGCCGGAGCGGAGATCGGCGACCAAAAACGCGTGGCCACACCTGCCGCGGCAGTGCGAAACGGTTCGACGCATCTGGTGGTGGGCCGTCCGATCCTTGAAGCGTCCGACCCGTGCGCGGCGGCGCGGGCGATCGTCGCGGAGATGAGCGCGGCCGCGTATGAGTGCGGGGGCGTGTAGCGGGTGGCTGGACAGCGCGCCCGAACAGGAGCCGCGAAGCCTTCCTCAGATTAAGGCGTCGCGGCTTCTGCGCCGTTTCCGTCGTCGGCATCCCCTTCGCCTGTCGCATCGAGAATGCGCGCGGCCTCGTCATGGAGCGGATGCCCCTTGTCCCGAAGCAGAGCCTTCATCATCGGCACCTTGATCTCTTCGGGCCGATTCAGGGCGTCGTTAAAGATCTCGTCCAGCACATCGGGGTTTTGGGTTTTATCGAAAAGAATGGCGAACAGGGAGACGAACTGTTCATCCGGCAGCAGGTTGAGGGCATTTTGGATGGCGTCCACCTGATCGTCCGCATGCAGGCGCATGAACTCGTTTTTGAATTGCTCCATCTGGCCGGCCTCCGGCGGGGTCTCGCGCTCCGTGATTTGGTCCACGAACGCCTCCCACTTCTTGACTGCCTGTTCGCGGGGAGCAGAGCGCGCGACGGTCGAACTTGAGACCGCAGGCACGGTCGACTGCGCCGCGGCCTCCGCAACCGCAGCGGTGCCTGCGGCGGACGGTGCCGCAACATCTTTCCTTGCGGCACGCGACGGATTGCGGCGGACAGTGGGCGGGCGCGGGCGCGGGCGAGCGCGTGCCGGTTGCGCGGCGGAACCGGCGGAGGGAGTCGCAACCTGACCGGATGGCGGAATTTTGACAGGCATGTCCGAAACACCACCGTCTTGACGCACCGTGCGGTTGCGCCAACAAAGAGAGGCGACCAAAATCGTGCTAACCGCTAGAAAGACGAGCCTCGTTTGCGTCCATCGAGTCATATCCGTATGGTACTCTGATCCGGTGTGTGGTGACAAGCGGGTTTATCCGCAGTTTCAAAAGACCGCCGCGGTTCCGCAACGTCCGTTATTCACCGCATACGGCGAGACGGAGCAGAGCGCGGGTTAACGAGGGGTGGCGCGACACAAGCGAAATGCGATCACTGCGGACGACGAGCATCCCGCGAGCCAGCAGCTTATGAAAATGACGGTTGGCGGCAGGCATACTGATCCCGCACGCCGTCGACAGCGTTTCAAGGGAAAGCGGCGCACGAAGATGCAGGCAACGCAACATGGCCAGACGTCGCGGATGGGTGAACGCGGTGACCACCCGGATAATCTCCGCATCGGACATTCCGCCAGAACGCAACGCACGGCGGAGAGCGGTCAGCAGCGGTTTCGCGGAAGGGACGGACGGGTCGGGCTCCGGCACATAACGCACCCAACGCGATATGCGCACAGCGGCGATCAGACCACGCGCCTGCAACGCCCGAAGCGCCAGACTGACCTGCGCTTCGTCGAACCGCACTTCGCGCGCGATTTCCTGCACGCACAAATTCGGCGTGCCCATGACCACCCGAAGGCAGGCCAACCGCCTTGCGTTCGCCAAAACCCGGCAAGTCCGCCACAACGCTGGATGATAGGTTCTGTCCGGCGTCATTTCACACCTTGAAAGGTGTGAAAAGGATACGGCTGGCATTGACGCAAATCAAGTGTGTTCTCGTCTGAGAACCCTTTGTCGTCCAAGTGGTAAAATGGTTTTTCATGTCCACTTTCAACGGGCGCCCCCAATCCTGATGCGGGCAGAGCCCGCAAAATCCGCGCGACTGGAAAGGCCAAACTCCTAATACGGACAGAGCCCGCAAAATCCGCGCGACTGGAAAGGCCAAACTCCTAATACGGGCAGAGCCCGCAAAATCCGAACGACTAGAAAGGCCAAACTCCTAATACGGGCAACCCAATTTAGCCTCACGCAAAGGCTCAACAGACACAAAGGGGTTTCCATAACACCCCATTCCCCTTCGTGCTCTTCGCATCCTTCGCTTCGTGTGAGAAACAACTTGTTTTTTATTGGCCTTATCGGCCGACAAGGCACCAAATGGCGTCCGTAACTCCAACTGGTGTGCGCCAGCGGCACGGCTGCAAAACCGAAACCCGCAATGATTTTCTCGACCGCCTCCTGCTGACAAGCTTTCCGCAGCCTCAAAAGGCCAGATCAAAGATCAGGGGCAGATGGTCCGACCCGATGTCCGGGCCGCGGCGCCGATTTATGATCCGCACATCGGATGAATGCAGGCCGTGATCCAGCGGAATGCGGAGGAAAGGCAGAGAGGCGGGCCAAGTGGGGAGCGGACCGCGGCCTTGGGCGCTGTCAATCAGACCGCTCTCACGCAGGAAGGTTCGGAAGTGTGCGGACCAGGGAGTGTTGTTGAAGTCACCGGTCACGACCAGCGGAGTTCCCAAACTCCGGAGGTGTTGCGCAAGCATCCGCATGAAACGGTTACGTCCCGCCCACATGGCGGCGTTGTACGGGGCGAGCGCGTGCGTGCCGATTACGGTGAGGGTCCGGTCACCGATACGGATACGTGCGCAGGTGGAGGGTGCGCCCTCCGGGTCATCCAGCTGGAAGATTCCGGCTTCAAGCGCGTTCGTCCGACAGTAGATCGCCGCGCCGAAATGATCCTCGCGCGGCATGGACGCGTAAACCGGATAACGGTTGGTGAGCGACGCGAGATCGCGGAGCCAGCGGGTGTTGGGTTCCTGCAGAATCACCACATCGGGCTGTTCCCGTTCAACGAGGCGCAACAGAGCCGAGGCGTCGGGGTTGTGAGTGAGGATATTGGCCTGAAGCAACCGGAGCCTCACGGCCGGTTGGGGGGAGCGGGGTAGGGAAACGGGTGCCGCAGGCAACAGAAGCAGTAGCACAGGCAGGGCGTTGACGCCAGCTAGCAGAAGACCAGCCGCCGCACGCCGGTAGCGGCGCGCGAGGCACTCGAATGCCGCATATCCGAGAAAGCAGAGAGCAAACTGCGGTTTGAAGTGAGTGAAGATCTCGAAAAGCCATCCGAAGCGGCCAAAGAGTCCCGCCAGAGTGAAAAGCAGACCGAGAAAGGCGGCGGCTTCGACAAGGCCGAGCAGGCGTCGGATGATCGGCGGGATGTTCATGAAGCGGGCGGAGCGGGGTTTCGCAATTCAGCCCGGAGCAGGCCGTTGTGGCGCAGAAGGGGCTCGATCGACGGATCCCGGCCGCGGAAGAGGCGGAAAACTTCGGCCGGATCGGTCCCGCCGCCCAGCGCCAGCAGAGAGTCGCGGAAGCGCCGCCCCATGGCGCGGACCGCATCGCCCTGCGCGAGTCCCGCCTCCTCAAAAGCGGCGAAGGCGTCGGCGGAAAAGACCTCGGACCATTTGTAACTGTAGTATCCGGCCGCATACCCGCCCGCGAAAATATGGCTGAAGGAACAGAGGAACCGGTCTTCCGGCAGCAGCGGGGTCGGAGAGTAGCGCGCGGCATTCAGGCGTTTGACGGTGTCAGCGTCAGGCCACTCCGGACGCGGATATCGCGCGTACAGATCCATGTCTGTGGCAGCGAAAAAGAGCTGGCGCATCATCGCGCTGGCAGCGCGGTGGTTTTTCGCCGCGATCAGCCGGTCAAACAGCGCGTCGGGCAAAGGGTCCCCGGTCTCGGCATGGCGACTCAACCCCTTCAGGGTGGCACGGTCGTAACACCAGTTCTCCATGAACTGGCTGACGATCTCGATCGCGTCCCACTCGATGCCGTTCAGTCCCGAGGCACCCGGTTCTTCCACGGTGGTGAGCATGTGCTGCAACGCATGCCCGAATTCGTGGAAGAGCGTGCCGACCTCCTGAAAACGCATGACCGGCGGCTGATTCCCCACCGGCACACTCTGGTTGCAGACCAGCAGGGCCATGGGCAGGGTGACGGTACCATCCGGCGCGCGGTCCCGCGTCCGGAAATCGTTCATCCACGCGCCGCCGCTTTTGGTTTCCGGACGGCTGTAGGGGTCCAGAAAGAAACAGGCGAGCGGAGTCCCGTCCGCATCGGCGACCCGGAAAAAACGCACGTCAGGATGCCACACCGGCGCCTCGCCGTCGGCGGGCGTGATGACGATGCCGAAGAGCCGGTTCGCAAGGCTGAAGAGCCCTTCCAGAACACGCGGGAAGAGAAAGTAACGGCTCAGTTCCTCGTCGCTGTAATCATAGAGGTGTTCGCGCTGGCGCTCGGACCAGAAGGCGATGTCCCACGGTTGCAGCGCGCCCTCGTCGAACCCGTGGCTGCGGGCGAAGGTTAGCAGTTCTTCCGACTCGGTGCGGGCCGCTTCACCGGCGGCTTCCGCGAGGCGGGCGATGAGCGTATCGACCGCAGCGACCGAGCGCGCGGTTTTATCGGCGAGGTTCAACTCGGCGTAAGATTCGAATCCGAGCAGACCGGCCAATTCGCGCCGCAGGGCAAGAAGACGCTCGATCTTCAGCGTGTTATCCGTGGGGCCGGAAGCGGCGCGGGTGGCATAGGCGCGGCAGAGTTGTTCGCGTGCCGTGCGGTTACGGCTATGCATCATGAACGGCAGGTATACAGCGGTGTCGAGGGTGATGCGCCACGGGCCGGTGGCGGCGGTGGCGTCTGGTTCACCCGCCGCGCGCGCGGCCTGGGCCGTGACCTCCCGGAGTGCGGGAGGGAGGCCAGCGGCCTCCTCCGGTGTGCGCAGCGTGAGAGCGAACGCGCGGGTGGCGTCAAGAACATGGTTGCGAAAGGCGGTGGCGAGTTGCGCCAACTCGTTCTGGATGGCGTTGAACCGTGTCTGCCGTTCCGCGTCAAGCCCCACGCCAGCGTGTTCGACGGCCTGAATGGTTTTGACAAGAATCCGCCGCCGGACTGGCGTGAGGCAGGGAGAGGCGCGGTCGGCCTCGCGGAGGGCAAGATATCCCCGATACAGCAGCGGACTCTGTGCGACGCGCTGCGAAAAGGCGATGATCTCGGGCTGAAGGCGTTCTTGAACCTGACGCCAGGCGTCGCTGTTCATCACAGAAAGCATGTGGCTAAGCAACCCCCATGCGTCGAAAAGCGGGCGGCAGGCGTCATATAAAGGCCGCATCAGTCCTTCCCACGACGGGGTAAGCGCCTGCTCCACCTTTGTGACTGCGGCATGAGCGTCGGCCAACAGATGCGGGAAATCAGAAGCGGCGGCCTCTGGGGTCAGGCGGTCGAAGGGTGGCAGATAGGGAATATGGAGGAAAGCGGACATAACAAGCGTGTGCGTGCGAAAGGGGCCCGGTTCCGCAGGGGTTAAGGAGTGGTCGGTTTCGGCGCGACCCCGTGCCGCCGCAGTTTCTCGGTCACGGCGGGCGTCGGATCGATCTCATGACTGCGCGTCCAGAAAGCAGCGGCTTCCGCCGAACGTCCGACCGCCTGAAGGACATCGCCGGTGTGGTCGAGAATGACCGGTTCGCTGCGGTCGAGGTCTGCGGCCTTCAGCAGAAACTGGAGCGCGTCATAGGGGCGGCTTTTCTTAAAAAGAATCCAGCCTTTGGTGTCCAGATAGGCGGCGTTGTCGGGTGCGGCCTGCAGGGCTTCGGTCACCAGCCGGTCGGCTTCATCCAGATGGATGTCCTGCTCGGCCCACAGGTAGGCCAGAAAATTCTGGAGCGCGTCCGAAGTGGGGTGCACGGTGAGCGCCTCACGCAGGATCCGTTCCGTCCCCGCCGCATCCTTTTCCGCCTCGGTCAATCCGGCGAGCCAGAGATAAAAACGCTCGTCCGGAAAGTATCCGGCGCACAAACGACGGGTGTAGTGTTCGCGCAGGGTGGCGATGGCCGCCGGCCGGTTGTTCTGTTCCTGATGAACTGCGGCGAGGATCAGGCGTGTGGGAGCGGTGTCGGGTTCCCGGAGCGCGCGTGCGGCCAGACGATTGGTCGCATCCGGATCCGCAGCCCAGATCGCGCCGAGGCGCAGCACCGGACCGGTGGCGCCGGGATCCTCCCGGCAGGCGGCGTGCAGGCTGGCGAGGGCGTCATTGGTTTGAGCGAGGCTGAAATGGCATTCTGCCGCGACAGCGTGCAGGCCGCCGCGCCACACGGGGGTCTCCTCGTCCGCTTGCGCGAGGGCGAGATCGACGCAACGGAGCGCGCGTGCGGGGTTGCTCTCCTGTTCCCGCAGAAAGTGAACCGCCCAGTGTGCCGGAAGCACCGCACTGCCGCGATCGTGAAAACGCGCGTGACAGGCGCGCATGGCTTCGAGCGCTTCATTCTCGCAATCGGCCATGAAATAGAGTCGGATGCGCGCCAGAGCCAACTCCCGGTTGTCCGGCTCAATCTCCATCAGAAGCGAGCAGTGGCGGGCCGCCTCCAACGGGCGGGCGGCCGCCTCAGCCAGACGCACCGCCTCAATACGGATAGCCGTGTCGTCCGGATGACGCGTGAGGAAATTCTCAGCCGCAGCGAATCCCTCGGCAAATTGTTCGCGTTCGGCGAGGGCGCTCAGCAGGACGTCCAGCGGTTCGCGGCCGTCGGGGTCGAGCCGGACCGCCTGACGGAAAGCGGTCAGGGCCGCAGCCTGAGCCTTGGCGCGATTGGTTTCGGCACCTTCGCCGCTCTCGACAAGCAGCCCTTGGGCCATCAACGCCAAAGCGCCAGCCCTACGGGCGTCGGCCTCTTCAGAAGTGGAGGGGTCTGTTTGCGAGGCGTGCGGCGCGCCGCTTATCAGACAACCGGCCAGCAACGGCAACAACGCCGCACCGAGAACCGCACACCCCAAACCGATCAGCGGACGCAGGGCAATAAGCTCAATCGGTTTCATGTCGGGGTCTCCAATACACATCACACGCCACACCCCTTTCCTTTCCGGGAAACGGGGAGAAAGGGCACGGCTATCCCATCCGCAGGCGGTCACGCGCCGGTGTGCGCCTCGGCGCCTTACTTGTTCTTGTGGCGATTGCTCTTCAGGCGTTTACGGTGCTTATGCTTCGACATCTTCGCACGGCGCTTTTTCTTGATCGAACCCACGTTCTTTCTCCTGGAAGTGCAGGGCGTACCCGATGGGGTGTCCTGTTGTTTTGTTCAAAAAATGACTTTGTTCAGCGGCAGCTCAATGATCCCGGTCGCGCCAGCGTTCCGCAACGGCGGGACGATGTCGCGCACGACCTGTTCCTCGACCACCGACTCGACCGCATACCAATCACGCTTGTTGAGCCGGTTGACCGTAGGGGCATGCAGCGACGGCAGCAGTTCGGTCACGGTGTCAAGCCGGTCGGCCGGCACATTCAACTTGATCAGCACACGCGACTCAGCCGCCAGCGCACCCTGCAACAGCACGGCGAGTTGTTCGATCTTTTCGCGCTTGGCCGGATTTTTCCACGCCTTGTGGTTGGCGATCAGCCGGGTGGTCGAGGTGAGAATGGTGTCCACAATCCGCAGGTTGTTGGCACGCAGTGAGGAGCCTGTCTCCGTCAGCTCGACGATGGCGTCCACCAGTTCCGGCGCCTTGACCTCGGTGGCACCCCATGAGAACTCAACCTCGGCCTCGACCTGATGCTGGGCGAGGTACCGCCGCGTCAGACCGACCGCCTCGGTGGCGATGCGTTTGCCCTGCAAGTCTTTGACACTCTGGATCGGCGAGTCGTTGGGCACGGCCAGAACCCAGCGCACGGACTGCGAGGTGGCCTTGGAGTAGCACATCTCCGAAACCTCGTGCACATCGGAGTTGTTTTCGTAAATCCAATCATATCCGGTGATGCCCGCATCCAGAAGCCCGAGTTCCACGTAGCGCGAAATCTCCTGAGGGCGGATCAGCCGACACTGCAACCCGGGGTCGTTCACGCTGGGTGAATAAGACCGCGATCCGGCCTGAACGACAAATCCGGCCTTTCGCATCATTTTGAAAGTTGCTTCCTGCAAACTTCCCTTGGGCAATCCCAAAATAACAGCCATAACGCCTTTGGTCTCTTTCCGATTGGTTTGATAAAAGGTTAAACATCTTATCGGATTAACCTAAAGTAGGCAAGTACCGCGAAATCGATTTTTGAACCGCCGATCGTTCGGTGGTGGGCGAGGCGGGACTCGAACCCGCATACCTTACGGCACAAGATCCTAAGTCTTGCGTGTCTGCCAATTCCACCACTCGCCCGCACAGAGGACCGCAACGCACCCCGTCAGCAGTCCAGATGCCGCATTGCCGGAAACCGCGTCACGGTGCGAACAACACACTGGTCAGCCCGGCCAACTCTTCCGCCGCGATCTTCATGACCTTGCGGTCATAGGTCATCAAACCGTTGACCTCCCCTTCGACATCCGTGGTCTGCGTGTAGACGCCGCCCGCGATGCCTTTTTGTCGCAGCTCGTTCAGCAGTGTGATGGATTTCGCGACGCGCTCTTTGTACTCGGCTTTGTTCTTCGGCAAACCGCCGTAGCCCCAGTTCTCGCGTTCGTCATCCCACAAATGTCCTTTCGCCAGATATCCATGTCCGCCGAACTCCCCGACCACCTTAATGAAGGAATCAAAACGACCGTCTTTTCCCATCTCGAACGGAAAAGCGGGGTGCGGATAGCTGTGGGCGTCCACAACGTCCCCCACCGGCCAGAAGTTCCCGCCGCTGGCGATATTCACGAGACGCGTCGGATCGCGCCGCGCGACCCACGCCCCGACATCAAGCGTTCGGTGCTGACCCCACGCCTCGTTGAAGGGGACCCAAGTGACGATGCAGGGGTGATTTTCCAACGTGTCGATCATCCGCCCTAACTCCAGCATGAACTGCGCATGATGTGCTTCCGGCCACTCTGCGTCCCGGGGTTCGGGTTTGAGAAAAGTCCACTTTGCGCCTTTTCCGCCGCTCACCTGATCCTGCCACACCATCATGCCGATGCGGTCGCAATGGTAATAATAGAGGCGCGGCTCGACCTTGATGTGTTTGCGGATCATGTTGAATCCGGCACGCTTCAGCCAGTCGATCTCGAAGGCCATCGCCTCTTCGGAAGGCGGCGTCAGCAACCCGTCCGGCCACCACCCCTGATCCAGCGGCCCCCAGTGGAAAATCGTCTCACCGTTCAGAGTGAAGCGCAGGTGCCCTTGGGCGTCGCGGGTCTTGCCCACCGTGCGGATCCCGGCGTACGACTCGACCTGATCCAAAACCTTCCCGTCCTTGTCCAGCAGGGTCAGCTTGATGTCATAAAGATGCGGCGAGGCAGGCGACCAGCATTTGGCCTTTTCAACCCGGACCGAGATCGGCGCGCCCGCCTTACCGGCAACCTCGGCCACCCGCTTCGCGTTCTCCAGCACCTCGACACGCAGTGTCTCTGCCGTGCCGGTAACCTTGGGCGTCACAGTGATCGTGCCTGTCGCGGCATCGGTTCTGAGCGCGAAGTCGGCGAGATACGTGCGGCCGACCTGCTCCAGCCACACGGTCTGCCAGATGCCGGAGACTTGCGTATACCAGATGCCATGCGGCATCAGGGTTTGTTTGCCGCGCAGTTGGAACCCCTCTTGCTCGTCCTCCACGCGCACCAGCAATTCGTTCTCCCCAACGCGCACCGCATCCGTGATGTCCAGCGTGAACGGCGTGAATCCGCCCTGATGTCCGCCCACGTCCCGGCCATTCACAAAGACCCGACAGCGGTAATCCACGGCTTCGAAGTTCAGCAGCGTGCGTTCGGCTGCCGCCACGGTAAACGTGCGCCGGTACCAGAGCGCCTGATCCTGCCGCAACATCTTCTGCACGCCACTGAGTTTCGATTCCAGACAGAACGGCACCCGGATGCGGCCCTGCCACTGGAGCGGCGGCTCTTGCCGCGCCACCGGCGTCACGGCCATTTCCCAGGAACCGTTCAGGTTCTGCCACGCTTTCCGCCGCAGTTGCGGCCGGGGATAACCCGCCCACGCGTTTTGATCCGTCACCTTCTCGCCCCAAGGCGTGATCAGCGCACTCGAGAACAGTTCGCGTTCCGGAATCGGCAGTTCAGGCACGGCGGCGGCATCGATCACATGCGCGTCAATGAACTGTCCGCCGGTCGTTTGGCGGCAATGCACGGCCAGCAGGTTCTCCCCCGGCCTGAGCAGGGCACGCTGCGCCGCATCAAGAGGAAAGACCTTGTACTCCTTGAGGAATCCGTTGAGCGACAGCACGGGCTGTCCGTTGAGAAAAATCTGCGCATCCTCGTCATGATGGACCAGGAGCGCGGGCTCCGCCACATCGCGCGCGAACGTGAAACGCTTGCGCAGCCAGATCGTCCGGGTCCGCCACTGGGTCCCCACACGCGCACCCGGCGTCCCGGCCGTGCCAAACCCGCCCGAGCCTTTTTTCCAAGCCGTGTCATCAAAATCCGGCGCCTGCCATGCCCCTTCCGGCTCCTGCAGCGTATACCGCCACTGATCCGTGATCCGGGCCGTCAGCATCGCGGGAAACGCCGCGCAGAGCGCAACGATCCCAATGAACGTGAAATTCAAACGCATGTTTCCCTCCCTTTCCTTTTTCGTACAGACCGACCCGCGCCACCGGTCAGACATCAAGGTTGCGCACGTTGAGCGCGTTGTCCTCGATGAACTTGCGGCGGGGCTCGACCTCGTCGCCCATCAGCAGGGTGAAGATCGCATCGGCCTTCACCGCATCCTCCAGCCGGACGCGCAACAGACGGCGTTTCGCCGGGTCCATGGTCGTATCGTAAAGTTGTTCCGGCTTCATTTCGCCGAGACCTTTGTACCGCTGGATCGAAAGCCCTTTACGTCCGCGCTCGCGCACCGTGTTCAGTAGTTCGGGAAGCGCGCGAACCGGAATAGACTCGTCCTCTTCCTCAATAAACACAGCCGGAGCGTCGCCCCCCGCGACCTGTTCGACGGTGAAGCCCGCGCCGACCAGCGAGTCGATCTGCTTCTTGAGAAGATGCGCCCGGTACATCTCGAGCCAGCGGAACGGCATCGGCTGTGTCGGGTGGTACGCCTGCACCTGCGTCTCCGTCAAATCGATCGCCGCGCCCAGTTTGCTTTCGGCCTCCTGCCGCGCATTCGCCAGATCCGCATCGCTGTACACGAAGCGGAACACGGCATCCTCCCCACTGCCGAGGATGGTCGCAAACCGCGGAAACTCGCCGGTCTCGGGTTTGCGCAGGCTCAGAAACGTGTCCGGATCGATCCCGCGGCGGGCCACAGCCCGGAGAGTGTTTTCGATCTGGGCCAGCAGTTCGAGCAGGCGGCGCAACTCCTTCGCGTCAAGGACCCGTCCTTCCGGAGTGCGGACCGTCATATCGTCCGCACCCAAAAGCAGCAGTTTGCTGGTGAGTTGGTCGTCGCTCTCGATGTACTCCTCGCGCTGCTTGCGCGTGAGTTTGTAAAGAGGCGGCTGGGCCAGGTAGATATACCCGTTCTCAATCAGCTTCGGCATCTGCCGGAAGAAGAAGGTCAGGAGCAGGGTCCGGATATGCGCGCCGTCCACGTCCGCATCGGTCATGATGATGATCTTGTGATAGCGGACTTTGGAGATGTCGAACTCGTCGGCACCGAACCCCGCGCCGATGGCGGTGATCAGGGTCCGGATCTCGTTGTTGTTGAGAATCTTATCGATCCGGGCCTTCTCGACATTCAGAACCTTGCCGCGCAACGGCAGGATCGCCTGAGTCTCGCGGTTACGGCCCTGTTTGGCAGAACCGCCGGCCGAATCTCCTTCCACGATATACAGCTCGCACTTGGCAGGGTCGCGCTCGGAACAGTCTGCCAGCTTGCCGGGCAGGGCCAGGCTGTCGAGCACGCCCTTGCGGCGGGTGAGATCCCGCGCCTTGCGCGCCGCAATCCGGGCGCGTGCGGCGAGCACGGCCTTCTCGACCACTTTGCGGGCCACAGCCGGCTTCTCCCCGAAATAGGTGCCGAGTTGATCGTTGACGATCTGCGCCACGATGCCCTCGACCTCGCCGTTGCCGAGTTTGGTCTTGGTCTGGCCCTCGAACTGGGGTTGCGGAACCTTGACGGAAACCACAACCGTGATGCCCTCGCGGATGTCATCGCCGGTGAGCGCCTCCTCATTGCTCTTCTGCAGGTTGTTGTCGGCAATGTACTTGTTGACGGTACGGGTCAGGGCCGAACGGAAGCCGGAGAGGTGGGTGCCGCCCTCGATGGTGTTGATGTTGTTGCAGTAACTGTATTCGATTTCGTTGTACGAATCGGTGTACTGCATCGCGATTTCGCATTCGACCCGGTCGCGCGTGCCGGAAAAGTAGATCACCTCGTCATGAACCGGCGTCTTGTTCCGGTTCAGGAACTGGACGTACTCCACGATCCCGCCGTTGAACAGGAACGACTCGTCCCGCTCCTGCTCGTGCTCCATGTCGCGGAACCGGATGGAGACCCCGCGGTTGAGAAAGGCCAGCTCCCGCAGGCGGTTGGCGAGGATGTCCCATTTGAATTCGTGGCAGGTGAAGATCGTGTGGTCCGGATAGAACGTCACCTTGGTGCCGGTGCCGTGCGTCTCGCCCACCACCTCAAGCTTCGTGACCGGATGCCCCCGCTCAAAGCGCTGGCGGTAGATCCGGTTATTGCGGCGGACCTCGACCTCCATCCACTCGCTGAGGGCATTCACGCAAGAGACGCCCACCCCGTGCAACCCTCCGGAGACCTTGTAGTTCGAGCCGTCGAACTTGCCGCCCGCATGCAAAGTGGTCAGCACCACCTCCACGGCCGGACGTTTTTCAACCGGGTGCAAATCCACCGGGATGCCGCGCCCGTTGTCCACAACGGAAAGGGAACCGTCCGGGTTGATGGTGACATCGATATGCGTGCAGTACCCTGCCAGCGCCTCATCGATCGAATTGTCCACCACCTCATACACCAAATGGTGATAGCCGCGTTCCCCGGTGTCCCCGACATACATGGCGGGACGCTTGCGTACCGCCTTCATTCCTTCCAGCACCGTGATATTGGCTGCGGTGTACTTTTCTGTGTGCGTTTCTGCCTGTGCGGTGTCGAGTTGGGAACTGCTTCGCGTATCGTCTGACATACCTTTTTCCGTGGTTGGTGAGAATGAATAAAGGATACCTTAAAAAGGCGTCCGACACAAGCAAATGACCCCGTTTTTTTTCTTTAAAAACAAGCTGTTTTCACCCCCCGCCCCCAGGGAGAAGGCCGGGGTGAGGGTTGCGGGCTCCGCCCGCGTCAAGACGGCTGGCTGTCGCTGTGGAGTGCGTCATCCGGGGTTTACCGCACGCCGCAGTATGCGGAACAGATGCCGCCCGTGTAACGCTCGCAACGGGTCTCCCGGAACCCGGCCTCGCGCAGCAGATCGAGCATCGCCCCGCCTTGCGGCACCTGCCGGATGGAGGCGGGCAGGTAGGCGTATTCGCGCGCGTGGCCACCCAAGCAGCGTCCCATGACCGGAACCGCCACCCGCAGATAGACGTCGTGCAGAAGACGCAACGGGAACCGTTCCGGCCGCGAGAGCTCGAGGAGGAGAACCTGTCCGCCGGGCTTCAGCACACGCCGCATCTCGCGAAGCCCGTCCGCAAGCGAGGCGAAGTTGCGCACGCCAAAGGCGGCCGTGACCGTATCGAACGAGGCGTCGGGGAAATCCAGTGCCAGCGTGTCACCCCGGTGGAGGCTCACACGCGCCCCCAGTCCGGCGCGCCGCACCTTTTCCCGCCCGAGGTCCAGCATCGCTTCGGACAAATCGATACCCGTGACACGCGTCTGCGGCAGACGGCGCGCCACCGCGATCGCGAAGTCGGCGGTGCCGGTGGCCACGTCCAGTACGCGGGCCGACGGCGCGGCGCGCAACAGGCGCAGCGCGCGCCACCGCCAAAACCGGTCGAGGCCCAATGACAGCAGACGGTTGAGCCGGTCATATCCGGGCGCGATCGCGTCAAACGCGCGCGTGATCTGCTCGCGTTTACCCTCGCCGGCGCCATAAGGGGTGATGTGTTCAACCTTCATGCAGTGTCTTGGCGTTGAGGTCGGCGGTGAGGAGCCGATCGGCTTCCGCCGCGCCCAATCCGCAGGTTTCCGTCAGCTCTTCACGCAGATATCCGGCCAGACGCGGCATACCGATCGCGAAAAGCCTGCCTTCGCCAGCATAGAGGCGCGCGGCGAGACGCGTGTACGCGCCGAACAGATCAGGTCCGCAGGCCGCATGGAACGCTCGGACGGCGTGCGGGAAACGGCCGCGGTTGTGGACCCGTTCCCAGCAGCGGGCAAGGCGCTGAATGCGGCATAGGGTCTCAAAATCCATGGTGTCCGAGCGCAACAGCCCGTAAGGCGGCTCCGGACTGAAGACAAGGCCGAGGCTGTCGGCTTCGCGGGCGAAGCGTGTGCCGGGGAGTCCTTTGAGCAGGTTGACCTGCACCTCGGGTGGTGCGCAGGTTGTCACCAGCGTGTTGAAACCGTTGGCGAAGGAGGCTTCGTCCTCGCCGGGCAGGCCGAAAATGAGATCGGCGTGCACGTCAGCGCCGGTTTCGCGGGTGAGGAAACGCAGGTTGGCGAGTGTGGTGGCGGTGTCGGGGCTGCGTCCGGCGGCGGCGGCGACTTGCGGATTGAGGGTCTGGATGCCTGCCTCGAGGTGAAGGGTGCCTGCTGGAAAGCGCGCGAGGCGGTCGGCCACATCCGGATGCAGGCGTTCGGGGTTGATCTCGAGGTGTAGACAGGTGTCTTTAGGCGTGACGCGCTCCTGAAAAAAGTCCAGTACCGCGCAGGCGTGGGCTACAGGCGCGTTGAAATTGCGGTCCAGAAATTTGAAGCGCCGCAACCCGCGTTGCCAAAGGCGGTCAAAGGCGGGCAAGATGCGGTCGAGAGGGAGAAGCCGCAGGCCGCTGCCAGCCGATGCGCAATATCCGCAGTTGTATGGACAACCGCGGCTGGTCTCGACATAGATCGTGCGGCGGCTCAGATCTTCATCAGTGTAGAGGTGATAGGGAAGGGTTAAGGAGTTGGGAATTAGGAATTGGGAGTTAGGAGTTAGGAGTTGAGAATTGGGATCTCGTTGAGAGGGGGAAGTTGAGAGTGAGGGGGCGGGGGACGGGATGGATGTTTCGCAGAATGCGCGGAAGGCGGCTTCGCCTTCGCCAATGATTACCGCGTCGAATAAATTGACGTGGGGGTATTCAGAGGTGATCTCAGAGCCGCCTGCCACGAGTTTGAGATCCGGCGCTACCAGCCGCAGAATGCGCGCGGTCGACTCGATTAAGCGCACATTCCAGAGGTAGACGGAGAAACTGACGATGCGCGGGTTGTGCGCGGTGATGCGTTCGGCAAGCTGCACCGGCGTGATCTCCAGATCGCACTCCAGTATTGCTGCTTGGCGCTCCAGCGTTCCGAGATTGGCGAGCAGCGAGCGCGCTGCAAAAGAACAGTGGCTGTAACGCGCGTTGACGGCCACCAGCAGGATGTCACGATGGTTGTGTTCAGACAAAAGGTTCAGTCCTTGAGCAAACGTTCGACATGTCGAAGTTTTTAAACATAAAGGAAAGGTGTGCCCGTTCAGGCCTGAAGGGAATTATAGCCGGCGTTGTAAACCAGCAGGACATCCCCCGGCAGCGCGACGATTTTTTTCATGCGCGCGGCGGTTGCGGCTTCATTGTCTTCATCCGGAGGGTCGAAGCTTGCGAACAATACGGCGGAAGGCTGCATGGCTGTACGCACCGCAAAAGTCGGGTTCGCGCAAGGCAGAATGACGATCTCGGCTTCGATACGGGCGCCCTCGAGCATTTCACGCATCGCTGCGGAGATGCTCATGACATCGGCTTTGTACGGGACCGGGCGCAGGATGCGGATGGGACGGGTGCGCCACTCGCTGTTCTTTTTGAGCAGATAGGCCAGCAGCAGCAAGAGGGAGGCGTCGCGCTCATTGTTCCACCAGATGTTAATCGCGCCGTCGGCGATGACGGTGTGAGCCTCCTTATCGAGCGCTTTGTTGGCGACAATGACGATACTGCGCTCCATGCGCTTGGCCAGCGTTAACAGCCCGAAGAACACCTCTGACTTTTCCGCGTCCTGGCTCCAGCCCAGCAAAAGGGTGTTGGGGCGCAAGCCGCCCAGTCCGTGGCATTGCAGCATCCCCTGCACACCGGCGTGAATGTTCTTATCGACAACCACAGCGGGAAAAGCGTTCAGCCCTTCTTCGCGTATGAATTTGCGCAGCAAAAACTCGGCTTCGCGCTGGCGGGCGACGAGATTGTCCAGATTGCCGCGTATGACTTGGCCGATCGAAACAATGCCGTGGCTGGCGCTGAGCCAACAGGCGTACTCGGCGAGGTGGATGCGGTTGTAGGCCCCGCCGGAAAGCGCGAGAATGGTGGGGCGCCAGTTTTTGGGGTGATAACGTTCTTGTTCGAGGCGCAACAAGGCATTGCGGGCACGCTGATAGGCCAGGCCGCTTTGCATGTCGCCCCATTTGACCATGATCTCGATGCGTCGGATCACGCTGTACAGCAAGAGCGCCAACAAGATGGCGATGAAGGCCCAGAAAGCGTTGATCAGGAACATTACGACAAGGCATCCGACCGCACCGGCAAGCGCGATGATCCAATGGTTGATGCGGAAGGTCGGCCGGAAACTGGGGTTGCGCGAGATGAACTCATAAAAGCAGGCCAAGTTGACAGTACCGTAGGTCATCAGGAAGAACATGGTGATGACCGGTGCGACGGTGTCGAGGTCACCGACCATGATGCCAGCTTGCGCGATCACGAAAGTCAGTGCGATGGCAAAGCGCGGTTCGTTGTTTTTACCGCTGCCGCGGCCGAGCCACTTGATGCCGCGGAAAACATCATCGCGGGCGAAAGCCTGCAGGATGCGCGGCGCACCCATCATACTGCCGAGCGCGGATGAGAGAGTGGCACAGAAGACACCCGCATAAATGAGCGGGCTGAAAAGCGCGCGATCTTTCATCACAAAGCCGTCGCTGATCAATTCAGCCCTAGGCACACTGCCGGCCAGCAAGAAGGTGACCAGTGCGTAAATCAAACCGGTGGCACCGATGGCCGCGAATGTGCCGCGCGGGATTGAACGGCTGGGGTCTTTTAGGTCGCCGGACATGTTGACACCCGCCATGATGCCGGTCACGGCGGGGAAAAAGAGGGCGAAGATCGTGAACAAAGAGTGTCCGTCCTTCCATTCAGGCGCAAGATTGGACTGCAGAATCTCTGGAGAAAACCCCAGCGCGCCGCCGATAAAGAATGAAAGGATTGAAAGCATCATGAGGGCCAGGATCCAGTACTGTACGCGGATAGTCCAATTGGCACCGATATATACCACCAAGAAGACAATGAAGTTGCTTAAAGTGGCGACGTCACGGAAAGACAGCGGTATATTGGGAAAAGCGGAAAAGACGGCCTCGGTGAAACCGATGATGTACATGGTGACAGCCACAGTCTGCGCGATATAGAAAAAGACCGCGATGACGCCGCCGAACTCTGGCCCGAGGCTGCGGCTGATCAGGTAATAGGCGCCGCCCCCCTTGACCCGCATGTTGGTGGAGATGGACGAAAGCGAAAGCGCGGTGATGACCGTGATGGCCTTTGAGGCGGCCAATATCAGCAAGGCGTTCCACAGGCCGGCATAGCCGACCACCACGTTGAAACGCAGGAACATGATCACGCCGATAATGGTCAGCACGCTCGGCGTGAAGACACCGCCGAAAGTGCCGAACGAATATCCCTGCTTGGTGCCGGATGAGCGTTTGCGGTTATCCATTTACAAAACTCTGTCTTTACAACGCAACGTATTCGTGTTGCATTGTCCACATGTGTAAACAATGCCAAACCTGATACGGTCTCGTCAAGGAGAGGCGTTGCGGTTCATTAAATTTTTCGTGCGAGAAAAAACACCTGAACGTTGAGTGTTGAGCGTTGAACGTTTAGCAAAAACGCTCTTGCATCACCCCCGTCCTTTCTTCATTATATACCCATAACGGTTTTCGGATGATGTTTGCCCGCATTCAATCCAGCCAAGAGGTCAACCATGAACAACGCCGCCCTGTGGATGAAACCAGAAACCCGAAACCAGAAACCAGAAACCCGAAACCAGAAACCAATCTCTGCGTTTCCGCGTCTCTGCGTGAAACGGTCCATGCTCGCGCTCGCCTGCGCGGGCCTGTCCGCGGTCGCCGCCTCCGCCGGCGAGGCGGCGGTTCCGATGTCGTCGCCGGATACGAACCCCTACATCACCTTCTCAAGCTCTTTAAAATTCTATGTCTGGCCGCAAAAATCCTCGGACGGGACGCTCGAATACTCCGACAACGCGAAGCAATGGCTTACGAACACCACCGCCAACATGGAAGCGGTAGGCGACTCCGGAGTCTATAAGCTGTACGTCCGTGGAACGGGCAACACCCGGATTACAGCCGATAGTCCCCCCCCACGGCTGGCAAATCACCGCCGATAATCCGGACACCCGGGTCGCCTGCTCCGGCAATCTCGCGACCCTGCTCGACTATAAGGCAGTGAAAAACGGCCAGCATCCGCCGATGGATGAAAAATGCTTCGCGCACCTCTTCGAGGGCTGTACGCTACTCAGCAGTGCGCCGTCGCCGCCGGCGGCGAATCTGACGTATGCCTGCTGCCGCGCCATGCTCGAAGGCTGCACGAACCTGACGAACGCGCCCGCGCTGCCCGCCACGACGCTGGCTAACGCATGTTACGACAGCATGTTCAAGGGCTGCACGGCACTGACGCGCGCACCGGAGCTGCCGGCCACGAATCTGGCGCTCGGCTGCTACGCCTACATGTTCCAAGGCTGCGGGAGCCTGACCAAGGCACCCGCGCTGCCCGCCACGACGCTGGCGCCCGCCTGCTACCGCCAAATGTTCGGCTCCTGCGGGAGCCTGACCAAGGCGCCCGCGCTACCGGCCATGACGCTGGCGGGATCCTGCTACCTGTACATGTTCTACGACTGTCCGGGGCTGACGGAATTGCCGGTGCTGCCGGCGACGAATCTGGTCGCGAATTGCTACGACAAAATGTTCCAGAGATGCTCGAACATCAAAGTGTACACCACAGGCCCCGGAGTACAATGGAGCATCCCGAGCAACGCCAACGCGACGTTTGCAACGAACTGGAACTACAGGATGTTCGACGGCACGGGCGGCACCTTCAAAGACGCCCCGGAGATCGGCACCCCCTACTACTACACGCTGCCCGTGCCGTTTCCGGACTCGGACGCGTGCCTCACCTTCTCCAGCGCGGGCGCCTTCACGGTCGCGCCGCAGGAGGTCTCGTGGGACGGCTCGCTTTACGCCTCGACCGACACGACGAATTGGATGGCCTTTGCCACCAGCGGCGCGACCGCAACGAACAACGGCTCCGGGGAGTACAAGCTCTACCTCTGCGGGTTGGGCAACAGGTACATAACCGGCAGTCTCTCGTCACCCCCCTGGCTCATCACCGCCGGCAGCCCGGTCGCCTGCTCCGGCAACATCGAGGCCCTGCTCAACCATGCGACCGTGTCCGGCGGCGGACACCCGCCGATGGATCCCTGCTGCTTCGCGCGCCTCTTCGAGAACTGTAAGCGCCTGACCCATGCGCCGGCGCTACCCGCCACCACGTTGACCGACAGCTGCTACGACAGCATGTTCTACGGCTGCTCAGGACTGACGAACGCGCCGGCGCTGCCCGCCACGAATCTGGTCAGCGGCTGCTACGCCTACATGTTCTACGGCTGCACGAACCTGACGCACGCGCCGGCGCTGCCCGCCACGACGCTGGCCAACGAATGCTGCTGGAACATGTTCAAGAACTGCACGGGGCTGACGCAGGCGTCGGCACTGCCCGCCACGACGCTGGCGCCCCGGTGCTACCTCGGCATGTTCAGCGGTTGCACAAGTCTGCCGCAGGCGCCGGCGCTGCCGGCCATGTCGCTGACTAACGAATGCTACTTAAGCATGTTCAAGGACTGTACGGCACTGACGAACGCGCCGTCACTGCCCGCCACCACGCTGGCTCCCAAATGCTACAACGACATGTTCTGGGGATGCACGAGCTTGACGCACGCACCGGCGTTGCCCGTCACGACGCTTGCGCCCGAGTGCTACTACCAGATGTTCTACGGCTGCACGGGACTGACAAACGCGCCGGCACTACCCGCCACCACGCTGGCGCCCTCTTGCTACAAATCCATGTTCATCGGCTGCACGGGGCTCACGCGCGGGCCGCAATTGCCGGCCATGAATCTGGCCGCGAGCTGCTACTACCAAATGTTCAGGGATTGCACGAGCCTGACGCATCTGCCGGAATTGCCGGCGACGAATCTGGCTAACTCCTGCTATGCGTACATGTTCTACAACTGCACGGGTATCGAGCTGAACACGAATGGCGTGGGAATGGCGTGGAGCATTCCGGCCAACGCGACGGCTGCAACGGAATGGAACGTCAACATGTTCAAAGAAACGGGCGGCACCTTCAAAGGCGACCCGCAGATCGGCACCACGTACTACCTCGTGTCAGCCGATCCCGCCGCGCCGGCCTTCGCCGCAGACGGCACGGGATTCGTCATCGGTGACGGCACGGCCACCATCAGGATCGTCAACGCCGAAAAGGACATCTGGTACACGGTCTACAAGGTGGACGATCTTACCCAGACAAACTGGACGAAGATCGGCGACAGCATCCAAGCGACAGGCAGCAACGTCATCTTCACGATTCCCCGCGATGCGACAGTCCCCCGCCGCTTCTTCAAGGTGGAGGCCAGTTTCACAGCGCCCTAGGCGCGGTGAAGCAAGTGAGAAGTAATAGGTAAGAAGTAATAGGTAAGAGGTAATAGGTAAGGTTCGAGTGATTCGATTCCCTCGATTCTCTCGATTCCATCGGTTCTGTCCCAGCACTCGCAGGGACACTCGCCCCAAAAAACCTCTGTGCTCTCTGCGCCTCTGCGGTAAAAAAACAGCCGAGCCATGCCCTCAAAACCTTTGTACCTTTGGTGCCTTCATCATATACTCATAATTGTGTTTTCGAGATCCATCTTTTCCACCTCGTATCGGATAAGGAACACCGCCATGAAAGAACAGAGTTGGGGCAAAATCCTCACCGCGCTCTTTATCGCCTTCGCGACCACCGCCAGCGCCGTCCCGATCGGGGTGACGGTGAACAGCGTCCACCTCAACGACGACGCCTCAATCAACGATCCGAACTGGACGTACAACTCGCAGACCGGCGTTCTCACGTTTCACGGGTCGGGCAACTTCATGGTCTCCGGCACCAACACGGCAGGCAAGGCGCGCATCGTCATCCCGAACGGCGTCACGAACACGGTCAGGGTCTGGAACCTGAACCTTCAGGTGCCCGGCGACGACAAGTGTATTTTCGCGCTGGGGACGAACGCCTGCGTCTCGCTCATCCTCAAGGGCACGAACACGCTGGCCTCGGGGAAGGATCGCGCAGGCATCGAAGTCCCGAAGGGCGCATCACTCTCGATCACCAGTGCGGCAGCCGACGAAGCGGACATGCTGACAGCCACGGGCGGCCAGTACGGCGCGGGCATCGGAGGCGGTAATGGCATTGACGGTGGCACAGTGATCATCAACAGCAGCGTGGTCACGGCCACAGGCGGCGGCAACGGCGCGGGCATCGGCGGCGGCAATGGAGGCAAAGGCGGCACGGTGACCATCAACGACGGGGTGGTCACAGCCACAGGCGGCAGTGCGGGTATCGGCGGCGGCAATGGCGGCAAAGGCGGCACAGTGACCATCTCCGGTGGCAGGGTCACGGCCACCGGCGGCAGCAACAGCGCGGGCATCGGCGGCGGCAATGGCGGCGACGGCGGCACGCTGACCATCAACGGCGGCAGGGTCGCGGCCACCGGCGGCGACGGCAGTGCAGGCGTGGGCGGCGGCAATGGCGGCAAAGGCGGCACGGTGACCATCTCCGGCGGCTCGCTCTTCGCGCAAGGCAAGAACGGCGGCGCGGACATTGGACAGGGCAGCAACGGGACGGTCTCCGGCGCGAACACCTTCACCGGCGGCGCGGTCCACCTGGCGAACAACAGCATCTCCGTCGCGCCCACGGACGGCTCACAACGCGTCTGGTGCATGACGGTGACCAACCTCACGCCCCATGCGTTGATCGTCGTCACCGGCCTCGACCCCTACGGCATGAACGACCTCGTTGCAGACAATGCCGGCAAACTCCGCCTCTGGCTGCCCAACGGCAACTACACCTTCACGGCGGGCGGCGCACACTACGCCGCGACCATCGACAGTGCGGACACGACAGCGACCTTGTCAGCGCTGACGCCCCCAGACTCGGACGCGTACATCACTTTCTCAAGCGCGAACACCTTCGAGGTCAAGCCGAAGCAAGGAAAATCATGGAACGGGATACTGTATTACTCCACCGACACGACGTTCTGGTCGATCTTCACCACGGACGGCGCGACCGCAATTGCCAACGGCTCAGGGGAGCATAAGCTGTATCTCTGCGGATCAGGCAACAGTTACATTACCGGCAACCCAGATGGCCCCCCCTGGAGCATTACCGCCACGGCGCCGGTCACGTGCTCCGGCAACCTTGAAACCCTGCTCGACCATGCGCAGGTGAACGCCGGCGAGCATCCGGCAATGGCGCCCTACTGCTTCTCGTACCTCTTCAAAGGCTGTGCGTCGCTCGTCAGCGCACCATCGCTCCCGGCGACAAATCTGACCAATCATTGTTACTATAACCTGTTCAACAGTTGCACGGGGCTGACGAACGCGCCGGCACTGCCGGCCACGACATTGCCGGAAAGATGCTATAACGGCATGTTCAACGGATGCACGAACCTGACGCAGGCGCCAGCGCTGCCCGCCACGACGCTGGGCAAATCCAGCTACGGCTACATGTTCTACAAATGCACGGGACTGACGAGCGCGCCGGCACTGCCGGCCACGACGCTGGCTAACGAATGCTACAAGAACATGTTCATGGACTGTACGGCACTGACGAGCGCACCGGCACTGCCCGCCACGACACTGGCGTCAGCCTGCTACGACCACATGTTCTCCAAATGCACGGGGCTGACCAACGCGCCGGCGCTGCCCGCCACGACGCTTGCACCCTCTTGCTACATAAACATGTTCAGCGACTGCATTGGGCTCATGCGCGTGCCGGAATTGCCGGCAATGAATCTGGCCGAGAGCTGCTACAACCAAATGTTCAGGGGTTGCACGAACCTGACGCGTCCGCCGGAATTGCCGGCGACGACTCTGGCCGTGAAGTGCTATTACTACATGTTCTACAAATGCACGGGCATCGAGCTGAACACCGCAGGCCCCGGAATGCCGTGGAGCATCCCGGCCAACGCGACGGCGGCACCGGACTGGAACAGACGGATGTTTTACTACACGGGCGGCACCTTAACCGGCGGCCCGGCGATCGGCACCACGTACTACCTCGCGTCCGGCCTTCCCGACGCGCCAGCCTTCCCCACGGACGGCACGGGATTCGTCATCGGCGACGGCACGGCCACCCTCGCGATCATCAACGCCGAAGCCGGCCTCTGGTACACGGTCTATGCGACGGACGACCTCAACGCAACCTGGCAGCCGGTACCGGGCCAGAGCATCCGCGCGACCGGCAGCCACGTTGCCTTCACATTCGATATTGACACGGCAACAGTCCCCCGCCGCTTCTTCAAGGTGGCAGCCAGCCTCACAACGCCCTAGGCGCTGTGAAGCGTGGAAGTGATACGTTTTCCTGAAGCACCGGGATCGGGATCGCACACGTTTTCGTGTACGTTGACCCGCGACCCGCGACATTCGACCTGCGACGTTTTGTTTGCTTGACGCAAGTCGCCAGTCGCGGGTCAACGGGAGGGGCAAGCGTCTGCTTGCCCGGCGGCGGTTTACGGGGAAGTTGTTTGCTCCCCCGCCCCTGGGAGAGGGTCGGGGTGAGGGTTGCGGGTTCCACCCGCATTGGGAGTCACGGCGGCGATCCGCGCCGCAATGTCATCGATCTGTGCGGTGCTCATGAACCCGATGTTCAACACATCGGCCAGTCCGCTGCGGAGCGCGAACGCGAGCGAAGCGTTGATCTTCTCCCCGTCATGCGAGAAGGCACCCTCGCCCAGCAACTTCATGGCGATGATCCCCTGACCCTTCCCGCGCATCGCGCGGATGACCGGAAGATTCGCCTCCACCGTGCCCTCCATCTTGACGCCGTACGGATTGAGCCGGACGTGGGCCACATCGACCCAGGGAGAGGTCGCGCATGCCTGTAATGCTTTGAACCCGTGCACGGACACGCCGTGCGCGCGGATCATTCCGGCCTTCTTGCACGCTTCAAGCGCCTCCATCCGGTCGGCCAGTTCCGTCTGCCACCTCCCGTCGGTCAGGCAGTGCAACTGCACGATATCCACGTAATCGGTCTTCAGCTCTTTCAGGAAACGCCGGATCTGCTCCGGTACCGCGGTCTTATCCTCCTCCGGCACCCCGCCCTTGCGCCACCAGATTTTGGAGATCAGCGTGTAGCGGTCGCGCGGAAAGGGCTTGAGCGCCTCGGCCAGCGGTCGGTGCGACCCGTACAGGTCGGCGGCATCGAAACAGCGAATCCCCCGCTCGTACCCCGCGCGCAACAGGGCCACAAAGGCGTCATGCCCCAGCCGCGTCTGCTCGGAGACGCGGTTGAACGCCTTGTACCCGGTGCCGAAACAGAGCCGCGAAGTCTCGATGCCGCTCCGTCCGAGCCGAACCCGGTCATACGCGCCGAACGCCGCCGCGCGCGCCACAACCGGGCCGACGGTCAGCGCGCCGAACGTTACCTTGAGAAAATTCCTGCGCCGCATGTTCCCCATGCCTCACCCCTCTGTTTCCCGTCGCCTGTACCCGGCGCGTGTGATATAGTTCAGGCACATTGTAGCCCGGACGGGCCCGGTTTTCAATCCCATCATGGAACGTGCCGCTTTTTTATTCGATATTGACGGAACCCTGCTCTATGCGCGGGGAATCGGACGGGCCGCGTTCGGCACCGCGTTCGAGACCGCGTACGGCGTACCTTACCCGGATCTCGCGGGGCTCACCTTCGTGGGCGCGACCGACTCCAACGTGGTGCGCACCATGGCCGCGACGTGCGGTGTGGCCAGCACGCCCGCGCGAGAGGAGCACTTCTTTCTGCTGCTGACGCAGGCCATCGATGCCGGGCTCGCGCAAACCAAGCCGCTGGTCTATCCTGGCGTGCCCGCCCTGCTGGATCGGCTTTGCAAAGAAGGATACCCGCTCGGATTGATCACCGGCAACATCCGTGCGACCGCCTGGGCCAAGTTACGACACGCAGGGCTGGACGCGGCATTCTGCTTCGGCGCGTACGGGGACGATGATCCGGACCGTAACGTGATCGCGCGTCTCGCCCTGCAACGCGTGCCGCATGGGGTCCGCGCCCGCGTACTGATCGGCGACACCCCGCTCGATATTCAGGCCGCCCACGCCAATGGCCTCATCGCGGTGGCGGTGGCGACCGGATGGGTCACGGCCGACGCGCTCGCCGCGGCCGGCGCCGACCTTGTGCTGGATGATTTTTCCGATACCGAAACCGTGCTGGCCCAGCTGAAAGCACTGCTCGCTTCCTGCAATCCCGGCTAATTTTTCTGGACGATTTTTTGAAGGCAGGGACGCATCCCCGAGGCGTCCGCTGACGGTTCGGAGAACCGTCCTCACGGGCAAGCAGACGCTTGCCCCTCCCCCCGGGCGACACCGCGCCGCATCCGCTCCCGCAACTCTTCCAGCCGCGTCTCGAACACACCGCGCGGCGTGGTGTCATGGCGTATGCAAAGCGAAGCCGCCATGCCGACCACCTCGCCCATCATACCGGTCGTGCGCATCACGCGCACCGAACCCAGGGCCACATGGGTCACGCTGATGTTGCGGCCCGCCATAAACAGGTTCTCAATGTTACGGCTGTAAAGGCAGCGGTACGGAATCGCGTAGGGTTTGATTCCTTCGGATTTGGAAACGGCACGAAAGGCCATGCCCGGAAAGTGTTTTTCGTTTTCGGGGTGCGGATAGTGCAGGTCCAACGGCCAGGTTGTGGTGACGCACGCATCGGGATACGGGCGCTGCCCGGTAATGTCCTGCTGGGAGAGGATCACGTCGCCGAGCAGGCGTCGACTTTCCCGCTTGCCGCCGATATAGGCCACCCAAGCCAGCCGCTGGTTGGCGAACGCCTGCCGTTTGGCGCTGTGGTTTTTCAGATAGGCCCAGTTCCCGAAGGTGGCACGTAAGGCATGGTCGCGGATTGCCTCGATCTCTGTCACGGAGTCGCGCGTCATGCCGGTCTCCCAATCCCAATCGCCGCGCTTCAGGGCCTGCACGGTCTGATCGGTGAACGGCAGGGCCCAAGGGCAATCCGGGAAAGGGGCCGGCCCGTCCGTGGTTTCAGAATACCACTGGACCGACACACCCATCATCAGTGTATCGGCCCGCTCCGGCGCCAAACCCTCACCGGTCTCGCCCCGGGCCTCGCGGCCGACACGGAAATCCGCACCCGCCAGAGCCCCCACGCCCGCGTCGCCCGTGCAGTCGGCGAACAGCCTGCCGCGGAAACGCCGCTCGCGGTTGGTCACGATGTCCCGGCCGGTCACAGACACGATGCGTCCGCCCACCCGCTCCACGCCGACCACGCGCGTCGCGAGAAACAGACGCACCCCTTTCTCGGCTTCAACCACGCGGCGTTTACGCTCGTCCTCGTAATTGCTCGCGGGACCGGCGTTGTGCTGTTTCTTTTCAGGGTGACGCGCGATGATCTCCAGCACCTCGCGGCTGCGTGGCAGTTCCGGCGCACGTTTGGCGTCGTACAGGTTCCAGTGACCGACCGGACCGATCTCGTCGACCAGTTCGCCGAGCCGCGGATAGGGCTGCTGACGGATCTGACCGGAAAGGCCGACCCGCACCTCGGAACTGTTGTTTCCGCCCAATACGGGACGGTCCTGAATCAGGGCGACGCGGCAACCCAGACGGGCCGCGCTCACAGCCGCGCAGCATCCGGCCATGCCTCCGCCCACGACCACCAGATCAAACTCCCCCGCGTCTTCCGGCGCGTCCGGCAGGCCCAGCCATTGCCGTCGCAGCGCGGCCAACTCCCCGCCGCCATCAGGCGGCTTCAGGCCGACATCCGTGGTCAGCAGAATCGCGTCGCACCGCCCGTTGAATCCGGTCAGATCGCGCAACGCGATCGTCACCGGGCCGACCGGCAACTCGATCTCCCCGCCCGGCTGCCAGTGCCACTCGGCGCGCTGTGTGCCGAAGACCGGATCGAGCGCGCGGCCGTTGATCAATACCCGAAACGCGCCGGGTGCGCCGGGCGCGCCCCATGTGGCAACCCAGTCACGTGTGCGAACCCACACCCGGTAACGCCCCGCTTCCGGCACCTGCACCGAGGTCTCCGCGTCCGCCACCGGCACCCCCAACCCGTGCGCCATCCGATACGGCGAACCCATCTGGTCCATGGACTGCTGGTCGATGACCCAGCCGCCTGCGTTCGCGAACCCCTCCGCCTCGACCAGCACGGTCGCGGCTTGAACCGCCGCACCAGTCCCCAAAACCACCAGCAACATCATACCCCTGCGGCACAGGAATTTTCTTTTTATTGTATTCATAAGCCCTTTCCGTAATCGATGCCATCCTTCCCGCAGCCGCGTGACCGACTCACCGGCACAGCGCGAATCCGCCAACGCAGGTATCCGCCCCATATCCGTAGCTCTGAATCCGCACATACAACTCGCGGCTCTTACGCAACCCCTCGGGTATGGCAAAGAGATGCTCGGCCCCGCGCGATTCCAGCAGCGGTGTCTCGATCCAATCGCCATCGCTGCCAGAAGCGTAGACCTTGGGCAGCTCCCCGGTCTTACGATGTTTGCTCAGCGCCGCCAGAACGGCGAAGCGCGTGGCCCCGCGGCCCCGGGACGCCAGCGGCAGTTTATAGACCAGCTCGTTCACATAAAACCACCAGGTGCCGCAATCGCCGCCCTTGCCGCGCACAAAGGCCGTCTTGATCGCCGTCGCGTCCTCACCGATCAGCAGCCTCCAAACCACATCGTCGCGCCCCTCGAACGGCAGCGGGATCGGCCGTGCGGGCCGCGCCGGATCGGGCATGGCCTGAGCCTTGCACGCCCCTGCCACCGGACAGTACACCCGCGCCGTGATACGGCCGTCGCGCATGCCGTAGATCCAGTAGCCGTCCACACTCTTGACATGCGTGGCCTGAGTGATCCGGGTACGCGGTAACGCGAACTCGCGTATGCTGTTGCTGTGCACATGGCCCGCCAGCAACCAGAGCGGCCCGGTGTGTTCCGAAAAGTGGGCCCGCACCATGGCGGGGATGCCGCGCTCGCGTTCCGTCATCCCGAGCGAGGGCTGATGCACCAGAATCACCACGCTTTTGTCGCGGGGCAGGCCAGCGCACTGCTTCCCGATCCAGACACGCTGCGCCGGATCGATCGCGCCATCATGCGCGCCGTTCCAAATCTGGAAACAGATACCGGAAACCTCGAACGCCTCGTAGGGCCGGCATGCGGGAAAGACCTTCCGGAAGAATGCGGCATCCGTCTCCCGCGGCAGGGTGTCGTGGTTGCCGATCACCAGCTTGAGCGGAATCTCCTTGCGGAGCTTGGCGGTCTCCGCGCGCAGCCCCTCCAACTCTTTCCGTGCGCGCTCCAGCCCCTTCGCATCAGGCGTGTGCCCGAAACTACTCGAAACGTTACACACGTTGTCGCCCAGCAGAGCCACGAATTGCGGCGCAGGCCGCATGGCGTTCCATGCCTCGATCTGCGAAGGGAGGTGTTGGCCGTACTGCGGAAAATGCACATCCCCGCACACCACGAACACGCTGTTTCCCGCTGCAGCGGGATCGAACCCCGCTGCGCGGAAGGCCTCCAGCCATCCCTCCCGCGCCGCCGTAACCGGCTGTTGCGCCGCAACGGATCGCCAAGCCAGAGCCGCCCCGGCCGAAGCGCTCAAGAAATCACGCCGGGTCCATGTCATGTGCTCCCCCCCCTTTTTTCCGTCCTCATCAAAACATCTTGATGGTTGTGCCAAGCGGATATCCGCGGCGCGGCCGCACGGCGGCTTACCGCGGTTTCGCGTGGTAAACCTGCCGGTCGATCAGGCTCCCGTCCAGACGCTTGAGGTCCACCGTCATCTGCCCCTTGGCCTTATCAAAGGTCAGCAGCATGTAGCTTGAAACCCGCTCACACACGACCGCCAGCGGATCGCGGTAGACATCGCCCGGCCGGGCCACGCAGGTGTTGTAGTACGGGAACCCGTTGCGTTCAACGGCACGCTCGGCATAGTACCCGTATCCCGTCACAAAGATCGTGCCGCGGCTGAACATCTGGTGCCACGCGCCTTTCTCGCGATTCCTGCACCGGCTGTCGGCATTCAGCAGTGTCACCGCGAATCCGGTCTTGAGGTTACGCGTCTGTTCATCGTACCACGCGAACTGCTCGGAACCCTGCCGGTGGTCGTGACTGGTCTGGAAGGTCGTTCCGAAATCAGACAGGTGGTGCATGTCCAGCGCCAGGAAGGTCACGTCCGCCTGCGGGATCGTGAAAGCCCAGCGCCACCCCGGCTCGGGCAGCGCGAACACGCTCAGGTACGCCGTGGCGTCGATGTCGTACGTCTCCTTGCTGGAGCCCGGCCGCTTGTTGACGCGCGGCCCGACCTGTTTGTCGTGATTGCCGAGAATCGGCATAAAGAGTGTGGACGCGAAAAACGCCGCCTCCGACCTGAGCAGGCCGATGTAGGGCCGGATGTTCGTGATGTCGCCGGGTTGCTTGCGGTTGATGACATCGGACACATTGTCGCCCACGGTCATGAGGATGTTCGGCTTGTCCGCCTTGAGCGCGGTCAGATCCGGACGGTTCGCATATCTCCAGTCACCCACGATCGCCACGCGCACGCCGTCCTCCGGACAGGTCTGAAAGGAGTGGACCTCCGATTTCTGGTCTCCGGTCTCCACCCGGTAGAACACGGTGGCCCCGCGCTGCGGCGTGTCGATCTCCACATGGTGCACGCTCCGCTCACCCGCGACGGACGCCGTCTGCCCGCAGGCCGCGTCCGCACCATAGGCCACGCGTGACGGCCCCGGCGTCACGCTCTTCCAGCTCACCACCGTCTTTTCCGGCGTGGCCGAACGGTGCGTTAACCACACCGCCTCCACCTGCGCCCGCGTTGTCAGCACCGCACCCGCCACACAGGCGAACAGCATCGTCCTCATCCCTTCCCCTCCTCTTCTTGTTTTTCGTCATCGGAAAGCCTTTTCCGGATCCCGCGCCACACCACCTCATCTGCAAAAAGCATAACAAAACCGTTGCGCACAGGTAAACCCCGGATTATCCTGACGGGACACTTTCGTGGGTTTCTGGGTTTCGGGGTTTCACGGTTTCAGGGTTTCAGGGTTTCAGGGTTTCAGGGTTTCACGGTTTCAGGTTTCAGGGTTTCAAGGTGAGGCTCTTGCAAAACCCCCACACCGCAACGCCTGACGGCCTGCGGGCGGGACGTCTTGTCAGCGAACCATCCCACCGCCCGGCGCGGCCGGGCATGACGCTCCGCCCCACGCCGCGTCGCCTTCT
>JAPXSY010000012.1:0-54190 GCA_033812795.1 Kiritimatiellia bacterium | reverse complement strand
CGGTCTGGGGATACGGGTTCACCTTCGTGTGCAACCAGAATGTGGATCAGTTCGCGCTCTTGAGCGACGCCATGAACTTCCGCGACCGCGACCTGCCGTGCGACGTCATTGGGCTCGAACCGGGCTGGATGCAGACCTTTTACGACTTTTCCGTACGGAAGGAGTGGCACGCGCAACGTTTCTACTTCCCGTACTGGGCACCCAAGGGTGACCACACGTTCATCGGTGCGCTGAAGCGGATCGGCTTCAAGCTCTCGTTGTGGTTGTGTTGCGATTATGACCTCACGCGATACGAGGAGCAGTGCGTGGCGGGGCTCGCCAAAAAGGGCGGGCGGCAGGTTGATGTGCCGGAAGGAATCACGGAGACGTGGGAGGATGACCGAATTGTCGGCGACGCGGCGGGAAAGGACGCGAAGGCGAAGCGGAAATCCGTCCACAAGGGCAAGATGTACGACCGGCTTTATTGCCCCGAGAACGATTACGAGGAAGGCATGTTGCCTTGGTTCGAACACCTCAAGAAATTCGTGGACCAAGGGGCGCAATGCTTCAAGCTGGACGGATCCCAACAGCTCGTTGAGCATCCGAATCGCGCGTGGGTGAACGGTATGAGCGATGAGGAGATGCACAACCTTTACGGCGACGTGTACGCCAAGCAGATGGCGCGCGGGTACGAGGATTACACGGGACGCCGGGCGATGGTCTATTCCTCCGGCGGCTACGCAGGTGTGCAGCAGTTCGTCGCCACATGGGCCGGTGACACAGGCGGCGGGGCGAAGCCGCTCGCCTCCCTGCTGAATCTCGGCATCTCGGGCCACTCGAACCAAAGCTGCGACATGACGATCGGGAACATCGAGTCCTTGCACTTCGGGTTTCTGCAGACATGGAGCCAGCAGAACAACTGGGATTACTGGCAGCAGCCGTGGCTCTATCCGCCGGAGAAGGTGGCCGTGTTCCGGGCGTACAACCAGTTGCGCTATCGCCTGCTGCCGTACCTCTACACGGCGGCGGCCGAAGCCGCGCGCACCGGATGGCCCGTGATGCGCGCACTGCCGTTCGCCTATCCCGATGTCCCGGCGTACGATGCGTGCGTGACCACCTACCTGCTGGGGCCGGACCTGCTTGTTTCCGCTTTCACGAAGGAGATCCAGATTCCCGAAGGGTTGTGGCACGACTGGAAAACGGGTGAGTTGGTGACCGGCCCTTGCAAACGCGCGGTCAAGGTGACGCCGGAGTGGGGCGGCAGCCTGTTTGTGCGCGCGGGTGCGGTGATCCCGATGTGGGAGAAGAAAGCGCATGTGGACAAAGGTTGGGACGAGACGGTCGAGCTGCATGTGTGGCCGGGGGCCGACGGCAAGGGCGATCTCTATGAAGATGACGGGGTCTCCCTCGAATACCGTTCGGGCAAGGGCGCGCTGACGACATGTGCCTTCAAGGACGGCGCCCTGACGGTGGGTCCGCGCACGGGCACCTATTCGGGTATGCCGGCCACGCGTAAGATGAAAGCCATCTTCCACAAGGCGAATTCTTTAGAGACTGTAACGGTCGAACTCGGTGACGTCGGCACCGCGGGAACCGGCCCGGTCCGGTGTCCTTGAAACACGACAAGAGAAGGGGGGAGGGGCGATGACAAGAAAGGCGGGCCGTTTTCCGGGCGCGGTGCGCTGATCAACAACGAAAAAGGTGGCGGTTATGTGTTGGAAGAGGTGGTGTTCGACAGCGGTCGTATGGGCGGTCGCGGGAGCGGCTGGCGCAATTTTTGCAGGGGTACGGGCGCCGTCCGGGGGACCGATGGTCACCGGGCAGTACGCTTTTGTAAGCGGCATCTACCCGCATCTGGCCATGTATAATGGCGGAGGTGAGTGCGGGATCGGTGCGGTGGTGCCGTGGGCCGGACGGTTGTGGACCCTGACCTATTCCCCCCATAGTCCCACAGGGTCGGATGACAAGCTCTATGAGATCACGCCCGATCTGGTTTCGGTCGTGAGGTCCGAGAGTATCGGGGGCACGCCCGCCAACCGGATGATCCATCCCGAATCCAATCAGCTTTTCATTGGCCCGTACGCGATCGGCGCGGATCGCACGGTCCGGACGATCCCGTACAGCGTCATGTACGGTCGGCCCACCGGCAACGCGCGCCATCTGACCGATCCGGAGGGCAAAATTTACTACGCGAGTATGGAGGAGGGCTTTTACGAGGTGGATGTCCGCACACTGGCCGTGACAGAGCTGTGGCGCGATGAACAGCTCGCGAAGGCGAAGCGCACTCCCGGTGACAATCCCCGCTTCGCCAAGTTGCCGGGGTACCACGGTAAAGGGCTTTATTCGGGTCAAGGCCTGCTGATCTATGCGAACAACGGTGACCAAGCGCGGCAGGCGTTCGTTGATCCCTCGGCCCCTTCCGGATGTCTCGCCGTTTGGGACGGCAAGGCTGCGGCGTGGACGGTCGTGCGGCGCAATCAGTTCACCGACGTCACCGGCCCCGGCGGCATTTTGGGTAACCCCAACCCGGAAACGGATCCGGTCTGGGCGATCGGTTGGGATCACCGTTCGCTGTTGCTCACCGTGCTGGACCGCGGTGCGTGGCACACCTACCGGTTGCCCAAAGGCAGCCACAGTTACGACGGCGGACACGGATGGAACACCGAGTGGCCGCGCATCCGCGAAATCGGTGGCAAGTCGTTCCTGATGACCATGCACGGCACTTTCTGGCGTTTCCCAAAAACCTTTTCCGCGCGCGATTCGGCGGGGATCGCGCCGCTTTCAAACTATCTGAAGGTTGTGGCGGATTTCTGCCGCTGGGGTGATTGGCTGGTGTTGGCTTGCGATGACAGCGCGAAATCGGAGTTTCTCAACAAGCGCCGTGCCAAAGGCACGATCCGCGGTCCGGGTCAGTCGCACTCGAATCTCTGGTTCGTCAACCCTGAGCGTTTGGACGCGTTTGGTCCGGCCATCGGCCGCGGTGCCGTGTGGCTGGGAGAGTCCGTTTCCGCCGGGGTTCCGAGCGATCCGTATCTGTTCTCCGGGTATGCGGTCCGCTCGCTCGGGCTCGCCCACGGCAGTGCGGAGCCGGTGCGCTTCACCCTCGAAACGGATCGCGCGGGCAAGGGCGTCTGGAAAGCCGTGCGAACGGTCGAGGCGGCACCGGGGCGGCTGACGGCCCTGACCTTCGCGGAACGGGAACGGGGTGCCTGGGTGCGGCTCGTGCCGCAGCGCGACGCTGCGGACGTCTATGCCTGTTTCCAGTACGCCAACCCGGATCGCCGTTCCGACCGGCCGGACGCGCGTTGCGCGGGTCTGGCGTCATTGCGGGATCCCCGCGCGTACGGCGGAATCGTGTACGCACGCGGCGGGGATAAGCGCGTGCTGGGGCTCGCGGCGGTCACCGCTGGTCCGGACGGTGTGCGTGAAACCGGATATTACGAGTTGGACGCCGATCTGAACCTCACGCGCAAGGAGGATGCCGCGGCGTGGAAGGTGGCGCGTACCGATTATCCGATGAGCGGCACGGGGCTGGTGGTCGAGGCCGCCTCCGCGCTCATTACCGATGATGCGGGGCGGCGCTGGCGTTTCCCCAAGGCGGATCCGGCGTACGCTGCGCCTGGGCTTTTCGGCGCCACGCGTCTGTGCCGCGAGGTCTGCACCGAACGTGATCTGCTGAACGTTTGCGGCATCTTCTACGAGTTGCCCGCCGAAAATGCGGGCGGTTTCAGCAAGGTGCGGGCTGTCGCGACACATTGCGGGCAGGTGCACGATTACTGCTCGTACCGTGGGTTGCTGGTCATGACCGGAATCCGGGAGAACGCGGCTACGTCGCGTCACCTCATCCGTTCCGGAGATGGACGTGCGGCGGTTTGGGTCGGCAGTGTCGACGATCTCTGGGCGTTCGGGAAAGCGCGCGGCGAAGGCGGCCCCTGGAAGGACAGCGTCACCGCTGCGGGCGTGCCGTCCGACCCTTATCTGATGACCGGGTTCGACCGTAAGCGGCTGGCGCTCTCGCATGCGGTGGCCGGGATCGTAACGGTCACGCTGGAGCTTGACCTCACCGGTACCGGTGTGTGGCGGGTGTACGATACCTATCGTGTGGCGCCGGGCCAAACCACCCGTGTGGTGCTGGATGATGCGCGCGCGTATTGGTTGCGCGTGACCGCCGACCGTGCCTGTACGGCGACGGCGTGGCTGACGTATGAGTGATCGGGGTGACGGGAGGCAGGCCCGCCGCACAGACCGAGACATACGGGACGGGACCTACGCGCCGGATGCGGCCTCGCTCGCAACAGCATGTCATGTAAAAGTCTGGCGCGCGTATCTGCTCAAGCTGGAGGTACGGCGGGACGTCCCGGACCGCCGAAAAAGGGCCTGGTTCTGACGTTGCGCGGTACCGTCTTGCCGCCACAAAAACTTCGCGGCTTCGCGTGAAAAACAGGGCAATGCTTTTTATCTTGCCCTCCAGACCCGGATGTAATAGCGGCGCACTTTGGCAAGGACGCTATCATCGCCGTCCGATTCCGCCTTCGGCGCGGGCGCGGGCTTTTTCTTCTGCTTTGGCTTCGGCGCGGCGACACGTTCATGCAGCTCTTTCAGGCGGTCGATTCGGAGTTTTACGGCACAGACCATGCCTGCGCGTACCCCCTGTAATTCCGGGAAGTCGTCGAGCGGATAGAGGAGCCCGCAGTTGAAGAGATAGATGTTCCGGCTGACGATCGGCAGAAGCCGTCGTTCCTTGATGCCCGGGCCGAACTTGAACACGCGCAGCTTCACCTTTGCGGCTTCGGGATTACGGAAACGCTCCTCCTCGGGCATCGCAGCGCCTTTTGAGACGAAGAGCGCGTTCATGCCCTTTTTAAGATAGTGGCGGTTGACGCACATCTTCCACGTGATCCCGATCGGACCGCGAACGGTCACCAGCGCATACTTCTCGTTCGCCTTCGGAATCTCCTTGTAGGCGACCACCTTTACGACACACGCGAGCGGCAGCTCCGTCGGCATCGTCTCGCCCACGCCGCGTCGCAGCTTGTCGAGATACGCAATCGCCGCAAGCTCCTCCCGCGTTTTCACCGGTTTCTCGTTCTCTTCATTCATCACGTTCAATCCACGATCAGCCACAAGATTCCCGACAACACACGGACATCCACGATGGTATTCATTATGCGCAGGAGGGTGAAAACCGTCAATCCGTAAAAATCCGTCGCATTGCCTCACCATTCATGACACCGGAATCAAAAAGGTTCGGGGAGGGCGACTTCAGGTTGCCTCAAATGAAACGGCACCGAAAATACGGGGCGCGTCGGTTGACTAACCGCAGTTGAAATGCCGCTCGACAAGCTCCGCGAGCCGTTCAGGCGACTTCATCAGCTCGGCACGGAGGTTTTTGTCGTCGTAGGCACGGAGGGCCGCCACCACGCCGTCGATCATGCCCGGGCTGAAGACGTCGTGAGCCTCGAAGACGGCGCGTTGACGCTCAAGCGAGGCGGCCGAATCGACGCAGCAGCCGGGAAGCTGGCTCAGGGATGCGGCAATCGACTCGTTACCCGTCTTATGGATATTCACATCGACGTAGGTTTTCGCGGCGACGTCCAGAGCGTCGGGCATTTCAAAGCCATGGCGGGCCGCTACGGCGAGACTGGCCAGTAACTGGTAGACATCCGCCGAACCGTCGGGCGACCGCATCTCGACCGTCTGTTTGTCCGAGGTGTCCCGAACCGAGGCGGTTTCGAGAGGGTTCGCCACGGCGCTCATGTCGTTCTCCGCAGTCCAGCCCAGCGGCACGCGGACAAGCACGGAACGGTTCCGGTCGCCCCAGCAGACGCTCGTGGGCGCCTCCTGGTGCGGGACCAAGCGGAAGTAGGAGGTGGGGTTCTTGTTGCCGAAGGCGGTGATGGAGGGCGCCAGTGTCATCAGGCCGGCGATCACTTTGCGGGCGGTATCGGAAAGCGCGCCGTCGGCGAGCATCCGATTGCGCCCGTCTTTCATGATACGCATGTGGATGTGGAGTCCCGAGCCTGCCTTGCCCACAGTGATCTTGGGCGCGAATGTGACATTGAGCCCGCGTTGACGGCTGAGGTTGCGGATGATCCACTTGGCGACCACGAGTTGATCTGCGGCATCCTCGGCGCAGGTGGGCAGAAACTCGATTTCGTTCTGTTCGTAGATCTTGCCGTTCTGGGTGAAATTGCCCACCTCGCTGTGGCCGTATTTCACGAGGCCGCCGCACTGGGCGATCGTCAGCATACAGTGGGAGCGAAAGGCGTTGAATTTGGCGTACGGCCCGGATTCATGGTAGCCGCGCTGGTCGTCGACAGCGTGAAAGAGCGCAACGTCGTCTGCCACCACGTAGTATTCCAACTCGCCCATCGCCTGGAACTCCAGGCCGGTGATGTCGGTGAACGCTTTGCAAGCCTTGTGCAGCGTGTAGTCAGGCGAGTTCTCTAGCGGCCGCCCCTCCTTGTTGAAGAAAGAGCAGAGCAGGGTCAGCGTCGGGATCTCGGTGAACGGATCGAGAAAGGCTGTCCGGAAACGGGGCACGACATACAGATCGCTCCCGCTGGCTTCGATGAAGGAGAAAAGACTGGATCCGTCCACACGTTCGCCGCAGGTGAGAATGGCGTCGAGGTAGGCCAAATCGTTGATGACGAAGTTGAGCGTCTTCAACCGGCCGTCACCTCCCGGATACATGAAGTTCACCATCTGGATACCCCTGTCCTGTATGAAGCGGATGATATCCGCCTTGGTGAACTGCGCCGGGGGCTTGCCGAGGTGTGCCGCCACGGCATGGGGGGTGATCGCCGATGATGTCGTCATTTGTGGTTCCTCTTGCTCTTTGCGTGGATAATATACTTAGAGGTTCGTGCGCCTGTCCAGATGTTTCAAGTGCAATTCCAGACCGTCTCTTCTCGCACACAAGCCGTCCGTCCGGAGGCCGTACACGTTCAAATCGCTATCGCCATTGGGATCGGGGTCGTCCTTGTTGTCAGCCGTCCAGTGCGGTTCTTCCCCCGATTCTCTCCTGCGGACTCCCGCCGCTTGACCGCAGTCAAAACAGCAGGGATGCGCCCGGATGCGTCTTTCCCTAAATCCTTGCGTTGACGCTCCATGCCTTGCCCCTTTATACTGAAACCCTACAGCTTTACAGACTCTTCGCCCTGAAGTCCGGTCTCTCACGTTCAGTATGCCGACGGGTTCTTCAGGTTCACAACAAACGGAGGTCACCATGCAGGAAGATGCCGAAATCATGCCGCCGCCGCTGGAGAATCGACGATCCGCGCCGTCGCGTCGTACGCCGTCGCGCCGGGCCGCGCTTTCCTCCCTTTCGCTGGCGCCGTTGCTCCTGATGCTGGCGCTCATTCTCGGGCCGATTTGGTTCTGGTTCTGGTGGCGCATCGAGCCGGGCAATGGCAAGATGGCGGTGCTGTTCCGGAAAACCGGTAAAAATCTGCCGGTGGACCGGATCATCGCGGATGAGCCGGGGTACAAGGGCATTCAACTCGAGGTGCTGCCCGAGGGCCGTTTCTTCCGCAATCCCTATACGTGGGGTTGGCAGATCGTTCGGGTCACGGACATCCCGGCCGGCAAGTTCGGGGTGCTGGTGCGCAAATACGGCAAGGACCTGCCGGGCGGGGAGATCCTCGCGCCTGACGAGGGGTACAAGGGTATCGTGCGCGACGTGCTCGGCACCGGCAAGCACCGGATCAACCCTTATGCCTACGAGGTCCGGTTGTTCGACGACATCAAGATCGCGCCGGGGCACGTCGGGGTGGTCACCGCGCTATGCGGTCGGGACATCCTGAGCGGAATAGACGGATCGGACGTGGTCCGCGAGAAGGGGTTTCTGGCCGCGCCGGGATGCAAGGGCGTGCAGTCCGAGGTGCTCAAGGAGGGCACGCACCGCCTCAACCCCTTCCTGTACGCGGTTTCGATCGTCAACATCCAGAGCCAGCGGTTCGAGTTCAGCGGGGAGGAGGCGATCATGTTCCTCACGCTCGACGGTTTTCCGGTGACAGTCGAGGGCACGCTGGAGTTCAATCTCAACATCGACAAGGTCGCGTTGCTGACGCATGAGGTCGGCGACATGGACGACATTCGCCAGAAGCTGATCCTGCCGAGCGCGCGCGGGTTCTTCCGGATCGAGGGGAGCAAGAAGAGCGCCACGGAGTTCATTGTGGGCGAGTCGCGGCAGGCCTTCCAAGACAGCTTGGAGAAGTATCTGCGCGGGATCTGCGCCAACTGGGGCGTCTCGCTGAATTCGGTGCTGATCCGCGATATCATCGCGCCGCAGCAGGTTGCGGGCATCATCCGGGATCGGGAACTGGCAAACCAAGAGTCTCTGAAGTTCGAGCAGCAGATTGTGCAGGCCCGGTCGCAAGCGGATCTGGAGCGCGAAAAGGCGCTGGCCATCCAGAACAGCGCCAAAGTCACGGCCGAGACCGAACGCATCCGCCAGACCATCGCGGCCGAACAGGTGCGGATCGAGCAGACCCTTGCGGCTCGTACCGAGCTGTCCGTAGCCGAGATCCAGCTCGAAGTCGCGCGTGCGGATGCCGAGGCGTTGCTTCAACTTGCCGAGGCCGACCGCCGCGTGATCGAGGCGCAGAACCGGGCCAACGCCGATGTGCTCAAGCAGCAGGTTGCGGTTTACCGCGATGAGGCTGATTACGTGCGCGCCAGACTTTATGAGAAAACCGCGCCGAAGATTCAGGGGGTGTTGACCTCGGACGACGGTCAGGGTTTGTTTGGCCTGCCGGTGGGGGCGAAAGGCGGTCCCGCGGCACCTGCGGCCGGAACGGTGAAACCTGCGAAAGGGGACACGCCATGAAGAAAATCTCTCTCGCTCTCTTTCCTGTGCTGGCCCTCGCCCTGTTCGCTGCCGCCTGGCTGTGGCTCTTCTGCCGTATCCCGGTGCCTGCGGGCCATATGGCGATCATCACCAGAAAGACGGGGCACCCGCTGCCGCCCGGCCAGATCCTCGCCGGTCCCGGTGAGAAAGGCGTGCAGCGCGACCCGCTGCCCGAAGGCCGCCACTTCCGCGATCCAGTCACCCACTCGTGGCGCATCGTGCCGCTGGTTTCCATTCCGGTCGGCAAGGTCGGGGTGGTGACCGCGAAAGTCGGCCGGGAGTTGCCGCCCGGCGAGATCTTGGCTGCGGACAAGGAGGGTAAGGGCGTGTGGAAAGACGTGCTCGGTCCCGGCACCTACCGTCTGAATCCCGAAGGGTACGAGATCACCCAGTTGGACGCGGTCAGCATTCCGATCGGGTATGTGGGGATCGTCACGTCGCAGAGCGGCGAGCCGGTGAAGACCGGTGAGTTCGCGGGGCCCGGACAGCAGGGCGTTATGAAGGACGTGCTCCAGCCGGGGCTTTACTATGTCAATCCGCGCGCCTATCAGGTGGACGTGCTGGAGATCGGCATGAACCAGGTCTCGATCAACGGCCGCTCCGGCAGCGTGGTGCTGACCAAGAGCCAAATCTCCAATGCCAGCAGCGCATTGGATGAGCTGCATGCCACCACGATTCAGAAGCAGCAGCAGAAGCGCGCCGACTATATTGGGCGGAACAGCAACCTGCTGGCCCAAAACGAGGTTGCCGCCGCGCTGGGCAAGAGTCGGGAGATTTTGGGTAAGGCCTTGTCGCGCAAGGTGTCGGCCGCGTCACCGAGGGAGTCGAAAGCGTACGCGATGGAGGCGCCGGGAGGAAGAAGACGGGCACCGGAAACGGAGGATCTGCTTGCGGATACCGATGGACCCGCCGCAATGCGGCAGGCTGTGGTGCCGGAGTCCGTGGCGTTCGGCATCAACCGCTTTGTGGAGTTCCCCTCGCGGGACGGTTTTCAGATCCTGCTTGATATGACGGTCGAGTTCGAGCTGCTCCCGGAGGACATCTCGCGTATCTACATGCTCTACGGGGATCTGCCCGCCGTGGTCGAGAAGATCATCCTGCCGCAGGTGCTCTCCATCTCGCGCATCCGGGGATCCAGCTACAAGGCGCGCGATTTCATCGACGGCGAGGGCCGCCAGCTTTTCCAGAAGGAACTGACCGCTGAACTCACGCGCGTGATGGGCGAGAAGCACATTGTTATCCATAACGCGATCATCCGCCATGTGGAGGTGCCGGGCGAGATCCTTACTCCGATTCAGGATTCAAGTCTCGCGAAAGAACAGGATCTGACCAACAAGGCGCGTCAGGACACGGCCCGCAAACAGGCGGAGCTCAACACCGAAACCGCGATGATCGAACAGTTCAAGAAACAGGTCGAGCAGGAGACCGAGAAACTCGTGGCCACGACCGTGGCGCGGACCCGCAGCGAGGTCGCGAACATCCAGGCCGGCACCGCGCTTGCGGTTGCCGCCACCAACCTTCTGAAGGCTGCGGTGCAGGCGCAGATCACACGGGTGCAGGGCGAGGCCCGGGTCCGGGCCGACTACCTGACGGCCAACGAGAAGGCGCTGGGCGAGCAGTTGCGCGCGGGGGTTTTCAAGGATCCCGCCACGCTGGCCGATCTGACCTTTGTGGACAAGCTCAACCCCGATGCGGGTATCCGGATCCTCCACGCCGGAGAGGGCACGCTTTGGACCGATCTGAAGTCTCTGGCGCCTTCGCTGCCGGTCAAGTAGAGGACGTATGCGGTTGCTGTTGCACAACATTCAGTATGGGACTGGCCGGTTGCGGCGGTTCGCGTGGGTGGAGACCCTGTTGCGGACTACCGCGCACTTTCCGAACATCACGCGGTTCGTGCGCCATATGAACCCGGATATTGTGGGGTTGGTGGAGGTGGACGCCGGATCTTACCGCGCGCGGCACCGGAATCAGGCCGAGGAGCTGGCGGCGGATCTCTCGCTCTACCACTGTTGTCGGGTGAAGTATCCGGACGAGGGCATGGGGCGGCGTCTGCCGGTGTTCAACAAACAGGCGAACGCCGTGTTGGTGCGGGAACCGATTCTGCGCACCCGGTTTCACGATTTCGAAACCGGTTTCAAAAGTCTGGCCATCGAGGTCGAGTTGGAGAACGTCACCTTCTTTCTTGTGCATCTGGCGCTGGGTATACGCGCGCGGCAGCGCCAGCTTAGCGACCTGTACGATCTGATCACGGGGTGTGACAAGCCCCGGCTGGTGGCCGGCGACTTCAACACCCTCTCCGGCGTTTGGGAGATGCGCATGTTCCTCCGGGCGACCGGACTCCGGAGCGCGAACACGCGCCACGCGCCGACTTTCCCAAGCTGGGCTCCCTGCCGGGAACTCGATTTCATCTGCTATGACCCTTCCATCATCACCCCCGTGCGCTTCAAGATCCCCCGGGTGCGACTTTCGGATCATCTGCCGCTTATGTTTGACTTCGAGATCGGGGGGGGGCGAATCCGGGCCCCGGGCGATGGAGGTCACTGAGCGCGGATCAAGCTTCCCCTCCTGCACCGGGATATGCTTTACTATCCTCATTTTACGGAGATTCCTATATGTCCCTTTCGAACTGGTGTTATCTGCTCGGCCTTTTCTGCCTGTCGCTCGGCGTGACGATTGTCCTCTGTCCCGGACCGGCCGCACGGGTGTTCCGGGCTTTTCCGCGCAACCGCGCGGCCGGGATCGTGCTGAGCACCCTCGCGTGGATCTGGGCCGGAGCCGCGCTCTGGACCATGGGGCTCGACCTGCTCATGCCGTTCAAGCGCTACATCCCCTTTGCGGTACTGGTTTGCATCCCTCTCACCTGGTTCTGGCTTGATAACCTGTTGCCGTGCCGCGCGTTGGGGGGGCTGCTGACGCTCTTTCCCTATGATCTGCTGCACACGGCCCGCACCCACCCCTCGCCCTGGAGGCTGGTGGTGGTGGCCGTGGCCTACCTGTGCATCATCAAGGGCATGGTGCTGCTGCTCTACCCGTGGAAACTCCGCCAAGCCATCGACTGGCTCACCGGACGCCCGGGCCTGTTCCGGGCCGCCGGGTTTCTACAGGGGCTGATGGGGGCCCTGCTGGCCGCGCTGGGGGCCTCGGTTTTGCGGGTGTAAAAACCGGAAGTTGCGCGTTGACACCGGGCGCGGGATGGGATAACCTTATGGACCATTTTTCGCGAAGAAGGAAAAACAGGTTCAACATGACGAAGACGACAAAACCGAAAGATCCAGGTCCGAACCGCAGTTGGCATCTGGTGGACGCCACGGGTAAACCGCTCGGGCGGCTAGCCGTGAATATCGCCAACACCCTGCGCGGAAAGAATCGTCCGACCTTTGATCCCAGTGTGGACACGGGCGATTTCGTGATTGTGGTCAATGCGGAAAAAGTCCTGCTGACCGGTCGGAAGGAAGAGCAGAAGGAATACCAGCGGTATTCAGGTTGGCGTGGGGGGCTCAAGCGTTTCACGGCAAAGACCATGTTGGAAAAACACCCTGACCGCGTGATCAAAGAGGCGGTGTGGGGCATGCTGCCGAAAAACACGCTCAGCCGGAAGATGATGACCCGCGTCAAGGTGTACCGCGGCGCGGAACACCCGCACGAGGCGCAGATGCCGGTTGCGGCGACGTTCTGATCAGGCGGCGGACAGAGTTATAGGATCCCGGCTCAGGGCCGGACAAGAGAAGAAGGTTTCAGATGGCGAAAGAAATTGCAGCGGGAACAGGCCGCCGGAAAACCGCGATCGCGCGCGTGCGTCTGGTTCCCGGCGATGGCAAATGGTTCGTGAATGACGTTGCGATCGACCAATACATTCCCAGCGAGGCCCTGCGCCAATATCTGAGTCAGCCGTTGGAGCTGACCGGGATGCAGGGGAAATATGACGTGTTCGTTTCGGCCAAGGGCGGAGGCATCAGCGGCCAGTCCGGCGCGATCCGTCACGGTCTCTCCCGTGCGTTGGTGGCGTCAGACGCCACATTGCGCGATGTGCTCAAGAAGGCGGGCTGCCTGACACGCGACGCCCGCATGAAGGAGCGCAAAAAGCCGGGTCAGCCTGGCGCCCGCAAGCGCTTCCAGTTCTCGAAGCGTTAGTCTTATTTTCGTCACATCCTACTTGAATGTGCGGGCGTCTCTCGCAGGCGTCCGCATTTTTTTCTGATAGCAGGTTTACGCATATGTCACTCGGATTTATTAAAAAAATAGCCGACAAACTACTTGGTCAAAAGCAACAGTCACAGAAAAAACCGGCGGCCAAGACTGGCCGGGGCGCGAAGAATCCCAAGCGGGAACCGTCGCGCAACGGGCGGCGGAGCCGTCCGCAGGGCGGGCGCGCCAAACCTCAGGCGTCCAAAGAGGGTTCGGCTGGCCGGTCGTCCCGGGGCGCTTCGGGCCGCGAGGGCGCACGCAAGGCGGATGCCGGTCGCGGGAAACCGCGCCGGGAGTCGTCCGGACGCGGTTCCGAAACGCGGCCGCGCCGCGAATCGGGGACGCCCGCGGTCGCGGCGGCCGCGCGTTCCGTTGCCCGTCCGCCATCCAAAGAGCCGCGTCGCGGGCGCGGCCGCGGCGGCGGCGAACGCTCGGATCCGAACACACGGCGTCCGGGCGGTGCGGTGGGGGATTCCGAACGGGCGGCGCGCATCGCCGAACACGCCTCGTGGTCGCCGGAGAGTTTTTCGGTGGAACCGGCCGAAGGGAAGAAGCGGTTTCATGACTTCGATCTGCCCGGCGAGATCCTGCACGCGGTCGCGGATCTCGGCTTCCAGTACTGCACGCCGATCCAGGCGCTGAGCTTGGAGCATGCGCTGGCCGGCAAGAATGTGGCGGGTAAGGCCCAGACCGGCACCGGCAAAACCGCAGCCTTTCTGGTTGCGATCCTGACCCGCTATCTCCGTTCTCCCGAATCGCGGCAGCAGAAGGGGGGCGCGCCCCGCGCTCTGGTGATCGCGCCGACCCGCGAGTTGGTGATCCAGATCTGCAAAGACGCTGAGGCGTTGGGTAAGTATTGCGGGCTGCGCTCGCTGGCGGTCTACGGCGGCATGGATTACGATCGGCAGAAACGCGAGGTTTCGGACGCGCCGGTGGACCTGCTGGTGGCCACACCGGGCCGTCTGCTCGATTTCGTGCGGTCGCGTGTGATTGATCTGTCGAAGGTGGACACCCTTGTGATCGATGAGGCTGACCGGATGCTCGACATGGGGTTCATCCCTGACGTGCGTTCGATTATCGCGCGGCTGCCCCCCAAGAATCGGCGCAGCACCATGCTGTACAGTGCCACGCTCACGGAAGAGGTCATGCGCCTCGCGCTCCAGTGGATGGAGGCGCCGGTCAAAGTGGAGGTGGAGTCCGAGCAGGTCACCACCGCCGCGGTCAAGCAGGTGGTGTATGTGGTGACGGTCAATGAGAAGTTCACCGTGCTCTACAACCACATCCAGCAGTACCCCGATTCCCGTATGCTGATTTTCTGCAACCGCCGCAACACGACCGAGGATGTGGCGGACAGCCTCATCCGCCGCGGCATCCGTTGCGAGATGCTCAGCGGCGACGTCAACCAGAACCGCCGTCTGCGCGTGCTGGAGGATTTCCGCGAGGGCCGGGTGCGGATCGTGGTGGCCACGGATGTCGCGGGACGCGGCCTGCACGTGGACGACATCGGGTTCGTTGTCAACTTCGACTTTCCTTACGAGCCGGAGGATTATGTGCACCGCATCGGCCGGACCGGTCGCGCGGGGGCTAGCGGAGTGGCCATCTCGTTCGCCGATGAGGATGAGTCGTTCATTATCCCCGAGATCGAGAAGTACATCGGCGAGGAACTGAAGTGCACGGTCTTGGCGCCCGATGATCCGCTGCTGGCCAAGTTGCCGCCTAAACCGGCGGGCCGGTCGCGGCGTGCGTCGCTGTCGGAGTCTGCCAACTCGCGTCGTCCCGCCGGGGCCCAACGCGAGCGCGCGGGGGAAGGGGGCACGGCCGTGCGCGGGGATGCGCGTCCGCGCCGTTCGGAGCCGTCGCCCGCCGCGGTTCCCGCCAATGCGGCGCAGCCCAAAGAACCGGCTGCGGCCAAGCCCGAACCCAAGCCTGAGCCCCGGAAGCCGGAGAAGCCGCGGCCCGCGCCCGCGCGGCGTGCGGAAACGCCCGCGCGTTCGGCTGTGACTGCGGCCCCGCGTCTGGCGGTGGCGCAGCGCCGTCCCCGTTTTTCAGAAGAGTGGGTGCCGGGACAGCAATCGAAATGATCGGGTGCGGGCCTTTCGCCCGCAGCAAAGAAAGAAGGAGGTGTCGGATGCGGAACGGGTTGATGCAGATGGCAATGGTACTGATGGCGGTGGGCCTCGCGCGCGCCGAGATGGTCAGTCTGGTTCAGATCACGGATATGCGCGGTCAGACCGGGTTTGAGATCCTGAACCGCGAAGAGTACACCGCGCTCCAGAAGGAGATCAGAGAGGAGACGGCGGCGTATACGGTCGCGGCGGCCGAGAGCAAAAAGCAGTGGGATGCCAACAAGGAGAACAAACTCCCCTTCCCGGGAAACAAGATCAAGCCGCGCTCCGCCAAAAAGATGGGCGCAGATTTTCCGAACCGCGAAAAGGCCGAGACCAGAAAGGCGCGTCTGGAGGAGCGGATCAACGAGAAGCAACTCGAAGAGATGGACAAAGAGTCTAGGCGGAAGAAGATGATGAAGGATGAGGACCTCGCCAAAGAGGCCAGCCGCGAGAAGGCCTTCGAGGATGCCTTTGCGATGATCAGCAAGCGCATGGCCGAGAAACTCGGACGCCCGGTGCCCACTTTCGGCGTGACGTTCGTCGAGCCGGCTAAGGACGAGCCGGCTAAGGACGAGCCGGCCAAGGACGAGGCGAAGAAAGACGCGAAGAAAGACGCGAAGAAAGAGGAGAAGAAGCCTGCGGGCGACCAATGAGGCCGGTTACGAAAGGCGGAGAGCGAGGATGCCCGAGCATGCGTGCGACGATAGCCCAATGGTCCCTAACCCGTCCGACGCCTAAGGTCGAACGGTTCCTCGCGCGTCCGGCCTTTTCCCCAGAGGCGGAGACTGCGGCAGCCGCAGTGCTGGCGGAGGTGCGCGCGCACGGCAACCGGGCCGTGCTGGCCGCGGCCCGGCGGTTTGACGGTGCCGCGCTCCGGGTCTCCGAGATGCGCGTGACGGATGCGGAACTCAAGGCCGCAACCCGCGAGGTGCCCGCACGGGTCCGGCGCGCGGTGAACGACGCTCATGCGCGGGTCCGGCGGTATGCCGAGGCCAGTCTGCGCGAGGCGTGGCACATGCCGTTGCCGCGTGGCGGCTTTACTGGCGAGTTCTTTTCGCCCATGGACCGTGTCGGTGTTTATGTGCCCGGCGGGACTGCGCCGCTCGCCTCCACGGCGGTGATGACCGTCACGCTGGCCCGCACGGCTGGCGTGCGGGAGATTGTGGCCTGTACGCCGTGCGGCCGCGACAAACGGGTCAACCCCGTGTTGCTTCACGCTCTCCGGGTCGCGGGCGCCACCGAGGTCTACCGGGTGGGCGGGATCCAGTCGATCGGCCTGATGGCCTTCGGTACGGCCACGGTCCGGCCGGTGCAGAAGATCGTCGGCCCTGGCAATGCGTATGTGACTGCGGCCAAACGCCAGGTGTACGGCATTGTGGCCCTTGATCAGGTGGCGGGACCGAGTGAAATCGCGATCCTCGCGGATGACTCCGCCGCGCCCGAATGGGTTGCTGCGGATTTGCTGTCTCAGGCCGAGCACGGCAGCGGGCACGAGAAGGCGCTGCTGGTGACGGATTCGTTGGTTCTGGCTCGGGCGGTGCGCGACGCGCTCACGGCGCAGACGCGGCTCCTTTCCCGTGCCGCTTGTATCGAGCGCGTGCTTGCCGTCGGCGGTATTCTGGCGGTAGTGGTGCCGGATCTGGATCAGGGTATGGAATTGGTGAACCGGTTTGCGCCGGAGCACTTCGAGATCATGACGCGCGACGCGCGGCTGCGGCTGAATCAGGTGCGCGCGGCCGGTGCTGTTTTCGTCGGCCCGTGGACTCCCGAGGCTGCGGGTGATTTTGTGGCCGGTCCCAGTCATGTGCTGCCCACGGGCGGCGCGGCGCGCATGTTCAACGGCCTCACGGCGGATGATTTCCGGCGGCGGCACAGCTTTGTCGAGTTCACGCGGGAGGATCTGATCGAAACGCGCCGCACGATCGAAACGTTTGCGGAGGTCGAGGGTTTGGATGCGCACGGGCGATCCGCCCGGATTCGTTTTGAGGAACGGTGCTGAGCACGGCGTGGGATGAGGGCTTGGGGGGGAGGATGACACGACGGCTGACGATGTGGATGGTGATGGCCGCCCTCACGGCCGGGGCCGCACCGGTGGCGGTGATTCACGGCTACCAATCCGTCAGTGAGGGGGAACGCCGTTTTGCGGCATCCCTTGCGCGGCATGTGGAGCGTTGGTACCGCGAGGTCGGCGTGGAGGCGGTGCTGACCGATGACCGCGATCTGTCCCGTTCCCTCGCGTCCGCCCGCGTTGCGGTGCTGGTCTATCTTTCTCAGCCGAATGCCATGCAACTCGCCGCGCTGAAGGCCTTTGCAGGTCGCGGCGGCAGCATGATCGTATGCTATTCCTCTTCAGCGGAACTCGCGGCTCTTCTGGGCATGGAGACCGTGGGGTACCAGAAGGGTTCAACTGACGGCCGCTGGTCCATGATGCGTTTCTCTGCGCAGCGTCCGCCCGGCACGCCGGAGCGGATCCTCCAGACCTCCAGAAACCTCTTTCGGGTTCAGCCTGTGGCAGGCCGTTCGCAGGTGTTGGCGTGGTGGCACGACCGTCAGGGTCGGCAGACCGGGGAAGCCGCTTGGCTGATGTCGCCGAACGGATACTGGATGACCCATGTGTTGCTGGCCGATGGCGATGCGGACGCCAAGGGGCGTCTGCTTCTGGCTCTGGCGGCTGCGCGGGATCCGTCGCTCTGGCGGCCTGCTGCGGCGCGTGTGCTGGATCGGGCGCGGGGGATCGGCGGGGCCGGGGGGGCCGAAGGCCTGCGAATGAACGCTGAGCGGCTCACGGACCCGGCCCGTCGCACGCGGGCTCTGAACGCGGCCCGGGGCGCGCTCCGCAGTGAGGCGGAGACCGTGCGCGCGCTGGCCGCAGGCAAAGGGTATGAGGCGTGGCTGGCGGCGCAGGATCTGCGGGCCCGGATGTATGAGGCGTACGGTGCGGCGCAGCCTGTTCGCAAAGGCGAGTTCCGCGGCGTGTGGGAACACTCGGGGATGGGACTCTACCCCGGGGATTGGAGCCGGACCTGCCGTCTGCTCAAAGATGCGGGGATCTCCGATCTTTTTGTGAATGTGGCGGGTGCGGGATTCGCGCATTACGCCAGCGGGGTGCTGCCGCGTTCTCGTGTGTTCGATGAGCAGGGCGACCAGTTGGCCGCGTGCTTGGCAGCGGCGAAACCGCTGGGGTTGCGGGTTCATGCCTGGCTGCTCTGCTTCTCAACCGAAGGGGCCACGAATGACCGGATCGGAATTTTCGCTAAACGGGGTTGGCTGCTGACCCATCCCGACGGAACGCCGCGCCCGTGGCTTGATCCGGCCGTGCCCGCAGTGCGCGAGTATCTGCTCAAGGCTGTGCGGGAGATGGCCACGGCGTACAAGACCGACGGTGTGCATCTGGATTTCGTGCGCTATCCGGATTACGCGTCGAGTTTGGGCCCCACCGTCCGAACCCGTTTTGAGAAGGCCACGGGAAGGAGCGCCGCGGACTGGCCCGAGGATGTGAAGAGCGGGGCGTTGCGCGCGTCCTTCATCCGGTGGCGTGCGGAACGGGTTACGGATCTGGTGCAGGCGTCGCGGCGGACGCTCCGGCGCGACGCGCCGGGCAAGCTCTTGACTGCGGCGGTCTTCGGCAAATATCCCTCCTGCCTCGATGCGGTGGGTCAGGATTGGGAGTCGTGGATCAATATCGGGCTGGTGGATTATGTCATGCCCATGAACTACACCGAGGATCTCTCCCGCTTCAACGAGTGGCTGTCGCAGCAAACGCGCCTGCGCAAACAAACGATGCGCGTGCTGCCCGGTATCGGCGTCACTGCGGCGGAAAGTCGGCTCGACGCCGCGCAGGTGATTGATCAGATCCGGGCGGTGCGCCGCGCCGGGTGCCCGGGATATCTGTTTTTCGATCTCGACACCACGCTGCACCAGGAGATCCTGCCGGTGTTGCGGCTGGGCGTGACCGCACCGTAAACGACGCGATCAGGGAGGGATGAGCGATGAGAAAGATCAGCACGGAAACAGCCCCGGCAGTGATCGGACCCTATGCGCAGGCGGTGGAAGCCAACGGGTTCCTCTTCTGTTCCGGGCAACTGGCGGTCAATCCTGCCTCAGGCATGATCGAGATGGCCGGGGCCGCGGAACAGACCATGCAGGTGTTGCTGAACCTGAGGGCGGTCTTGGAGGCTGCGGGATCGGGGCTCGACAAGGTGGTCAAGACCACGGTGTTCCTGACCGATATGGGGGACTTCCCGGCTATGAACAAGGTCTATGCCGAGATGTTCGGCAGCCACACCCCGGCGCGCTCCACAGTACAGGTGACGCGCCTGCCGAAATGCGCGAAGGTCGAGATCGAGGCCATCGCGGTCATATGAGCCCGTGGGCCCGGAGCCAGTCGCGCACGGGTGCCTCCGGTAGCCCCATCACGTTTGTGTACGAGCCACAGACCTCGGCAATCAACAGGTCGCCGTTCTCGTCGATGTCATAGGCGCCCGCACGGTCAAGCGGCCGTGTCCGATGCAGGTAGTCGGCGATCACTGCGGCAGTCAGCTCTCGAAAACGCACGGAAGAGGCTTCGACGCGTAGTTCCGGCTCCTGACCCGGCAGACTGAGCGCCACACCGGTGTAGACGATCTGCGTGCGCCCGGAGAAAGAGCGCAAAAGCTCGGCGGCCTCGTCGAAGTCGGCCGGCTTGCCGATGAGACGTCCTTCAAACCAGACCAGCGTGTCTGCGGTGATGAGGGCTGATTCGGGATGGCGCAAACGGCAGGCACGGTGTTTCTCCAGCGCGTTGAAGGTCACCGCACGGATTGGATCGAAGTCGTCGTGAAGTTCTTTCGTGTCAACGGTCGAAACCGTAAAGACGCAGCCCAGAGCTTGCAGGATTTTACTGCGGCGCGGTGAGGCGGAACCGAGGATGAGGGGAGGGGGCATAGTACGGGAGGAATACGGGTTTCAGGTTACAGGTTGCGGAGGGACCTTTGACCGCAGGGAACGGGCGATGTCGGGCACCGCAGCCAGCAGTTCGCGGGTGTAGGGATGTTGCGGTGTGTCGAGCACCTCGTTCGCGGTGCCGCATTCGACGAACTCGCCGGCACGCATGATCACCACGCGGTCGCAGATGTTGCGGACCACGGCCAGATCGTGCGAGATCAGAATGATCGCCAGATTCAGTTCTTTCTGCAGTGACCGCAGGCGATTCAGGATACGCGCCTGTACCGAGACGTCCAGCGCGCTGACCGGTTCGTCGGCCAGGATCAAACGCGGCTCGAGCGCGAGGCAGCGCGCGAAGCTGACGCGCTGGCATTGGCCACCGCTGATCTCACGCGGGAAGGCATTGAGCACGGTCTCCGGCAGGCCGACGCGGTCCAGCAGTTCGCGGATGCGGTCGGGAATACGGGCCGCAGGCCGCATCGCGTGGACGCGCAACACCTCTTCCAGCGTCTGCCGCACGGTCATGCGCGGATTGAGCGAGCCCGCCGCGTCCTGAAAAATCATTTGAACCGCACGCCGGTACCGCGCGAACGCGGGGGGCGTCAGGCGGGCGATATCCTGTCCTTCGAAACGGATCGTTCCCGCTTCGGGCGGCTGGATGCCGATCAACGCGCGCGCGAGCGAACTTTTGCCGCAGCCGCTCTCCCCGACCAGTCCCAGTGATTCGCCGGTGTCGAGGGAGAACGTGACACCGCGCACCGCTGCAACAGGCTGGCGACCGGGTGTGCGGTAGAGGACATGGAGGTCACGTACGTCTAAGAGCATGGGGCCTCCTCCAGCCAGCAGCGGCAGGTGTGTGTCGCGTCTCCGGTCTTCGGGGGAGATTGCGCGGAACAGCGTTCAGAAGCCTCGGGGCAGCGCGGAGCAAAGGCACACCCCGGTGGCCAGACATCGGGTGAGGGCACGCGGCCCGGGATGTCCTGCAACGGCGCGTCGCGGGGACCGTCCAGCAGTGGCACCGCGGCGAGCAGTCCGCGGGTGTAGGGGTGGCGGGGCCGGGTCAGCACCTGCGTCACGGGCCCGCTCTCGATGATTTGGCCGGCATACATGACATGGACCTGCGACATACGGCCGGCCACGATGCCGAGGTTGTGGGTGATCAGCAAGACCGCCATGCCGCAGGCGTCGGCGAGTGTGTCGATCAGATCGAGCACTTGACGCTGCGTGGTCACGTCCAGCGCGGTGGTCGGCTCATCCGCCACCAGCAGTTTGGGGCGGGCCGCGAGCGCCATGGCCAGCATCACGCGCTGTTGCTGCCCGCCGCTGAGTTCGCAAGGATACGCACGGGCCGCGCGGAGCGGATCGGCCAGACCGGTTTGGGTCAACAGCCGAACTACCGCATCGGCGCGGTCGGCGCGGCGCAGATCCGGCAGACACTCGGCGATTTGGTCACGCACGCGCATCACCGGGTTTAGGCTGCCCGAGGGATCCTGAAAGACGTAAGCGATACCGCGTCCGCGCACGCGCGCCAACCCGGCGTGATTCAGGGCGAGGGTGTCGGTGCCGTCGAATCGCACGCGTCCGGAAAGCCGGGCGCGGTCTGTGGGCGGAAGACGCGTGAGGGACATCGCGGTGAGGCTCTTGCCGCAGCCGCTCTCACCCACGATCGCGACACGCTCGCCCGCGCGGATCGTGAACGAGACTGAACGCACGGGCACGGTCTCGACGCCCTCCTGACGGAAGACCACGGCCAGATTCTCGACCTCTAGAAGCGGTAGGGACATGTGCGTTTCATTGTAACGGGAAGGGGCGCGGAACCAAAACAGAAAATGCGGTCGATGTGCGGCGCGTTATTCCGGGAACACGACGGTCTCGGGCATCTACGCGCACCTCTCCGCGATAAAGGGCGGCACGACGCTCAAGATCCCGCAGTTTTCGCTGTAGCGCACCGTCAATTTGTCCCGGTTGCGAAGTCGCTGGCCGGTCTGTCGGGGGAAGCGTGTGTCCGGTCGGTTTGGACGGCGAGCGGGAGTGTGTTCGTTCATGGGTCGGGAATACGGGATCGGACTGCGCGGGTACGGCGAATTGGCTTTTAGGTTTATGAGATTCCGTGACCCGCCGGACGAATTTACAGACAAAACCCTTGCGCTGCCCTCCGCCCGCGTTAGATCAGCTCCCGGATGTACTTGGTTTTGAGTAGTCGCCAGAGCACCACGATGAATGCGCTGAGGGGGATGGCGAGCAGTACGCCGAGGATGCCTTTGAAGACCACGCCCCAGAAGAGCAACGAGAAGATGACCGCCGGATCGCTGAGTCCCGTCTTCTTGCCTTGGATGCGCGGAGTGATGAAGTAACCGTCGAGAATCTGCACGATGCAAAACACGGCCAGCACCAGACCGAGCCGCAGCCCACTGCCGCCCTCGCCGAAAAAGGCCAGGGGCAGGGTGACGGCCAGACCGATGATGTTGCCAAGATAGGGGACGAGGTTGAAAAGCCCCAGCGTGAGACCGATCAGCAGACCGTAGGGGAGGCCCACGATCCAGAACCCGAAACCGAAGAGAAGCCCTTGGATGAAGGCGACGGTTACCTGACCGCGGAAGAAGGCCACGATGATGGAGAAGAACTCGTCGATGAGGTAAGAGACGTCTCGGCGTGTCGCGGGCTTCAGAAACGGCAGGAAGTCCTCGGCATTCTTGCCGGAAAAGGGTTTGGCGGTCAGGAAGTAGATCAGATAGACCGGAACGACCAGCCAACCGATGAGCGAGACGAGGTGCTTGATCGCATCCATGCCGTAGGCGAGCGCCATGCCGCCCATGCTGTCCAGCGAGACCCGGTCGAACAGGGCGGCGACAAACGATTCGGGGTCGCTCAACAGCGGGATCTTCGTTTCCAGGCCGAACTTGGTGATGAAGGCTTCCAGCGCGGGGTTGCCGTGCGTCAGGGCGTCACGGATCTGCTCAATCAGCGACGGCAGGTAATCGTACAGGGCCATCAGTTGGGTGACCAGCAGCGAGCCGAAAAAAAAGAAGAGTCCGCCCACGGGAATCAGGAGGGAGAGGAAGAAAGCGGGCAGGGCCAGCAGGTGCGAGCGCCGCAAATGCGCGTGGAGCCACTGATAGTAGGGTTTGAAAAGCAGCGCGAGGATCATCGCCACGAGCAGCGGGGTGAGCACTACCGAGACGGCCGAGAGCAACGCGAACAACGCCCAGAACAGCAGGACCGCGAACCCGGTGATCAGCGTGGCGCAAAGGACCGTGATGCCGGCGGCCACGATACCCTGTTGGCGTTCCGTGAAGGCGATCGCCGCTTTCGGGTCAGAAGGGTTGCGGGTTGGACACATAAAGCAGGCACTCCTGAAACGTTCAGTCTGAAACTGCGGCGGCCCGCGTCGGGCGCTCCGCTTTCAACAGTTGCCAGTGTAGGTGGGACATCAGCGGTTTGCAAGCGAAAGCCGTGATCTTATAAGCCTAAAAAGAGCAATCGCAACCAAAGCCTTGTAAATATCCGTAACCATGAAACACAAGAAACTTCATGAAATCACGAAGGGACGAGCGTCTGCCCGTCCAGGCTGGCAGACGTTTGCCTGTCCGCGTCCTCGGACGCCTCGGGGAGGCGTCCCTACCCCGAAGTCCGGCACGGTTTCAACGGTCCCGCTCCGCGCCTACGGCACACGCGCGAAGAGGATGCAGATCGGTGCGGGCACCGAAATCACGCTTCGCGTCTGGTAGGTCAGTCGTCCCGTTTCAGGATCAACTTTGTGCACCGCGATGGTGTGCGAGTCCGCGCCCGCTGCCAGTAGCCAGTTGCCGCATGGCGAGAGATTGATGTTGCGCGGGAACGCGCCGCGCACCGGCTGAACCTGGATCCTCTCCGGCGCGGTTGTAGCCGGATCGGCGCGGAACACCGTCACCGTGTCGTTTCCGCGGTTGGAGGCGTAGAGGAAACGGCCGTTCGGGTGCGTCAGGATTTCGGCGGCACTGTTGTGCGCCTCGCCGGCCTTCTCTGTTTCGCTCAGGGTCGGGACGGTGGTCAGCAGGCGCGCGCTTCCGGTTTCCGCGTCCCACGCGTAGGTCGAGACCGTCAGCGAAAGCTCGTTGAGCAGATGGATCCGGCGGCCGTCTGTGGAGAAACGCATGTGCCGCGGTCCGGCGCCGCGCGGCGCGGTGATGAAGCCGTGGCGTGCGATATTCGGCGCAGTCGCGTCGATCTGGTAAACCATGATGCCGTCCAGCCCGAGGTCCGGCACCAGCGCGAAGCGGCCGTCGGGCGAGAAGCCGCACCAGTGCGGATGTGGTGTCTTCTGACGTTGCGCGACCACACCTGTTCCCGGCCCCGGATGTTTGTGCGTTGTGGCCGCGCCCAGCCGTCCTTCCGTATCCAGCGGAAAGAGCGCGACCGAGCCGGTGCCGTACTGCGCGGTCAACAACAAGCGCCGGGAGGGGTGTACGGCCAGATGACACGCCTGGCCGTCGCCTGTAGGCGCGGCCGTGAAGGCGTTCAGCACACCGTCGCCGCCGATGCGGAAACCGGTCACGCCTTGACCACCCTCGCCGTTCGCCGCAGCGTAAAGCTTGTCCCCGTCCGGATGCAAGGCCAAAAAACCGGGAGAGCCGATTTTGGCCGCCAGCGCCGCTGGCTCGAGTCGGCCGGTCCGGGTGTCAAATGACGCGCGGTAGATGCCTTGGGCGTGGGCACCGCCGGTTCCGAAGAACACGAGGATTTTTTCCGCCCGCACCGGGAGGGCGAAAACGCACATTGCGCCGGACAGCGTGAGAAGAGCTTGTTTAAGGTTGATCATGCGGATTACTGTAACACGCTTCCCCGTGCCGGACAAGGACCGGACGCTTTTCCCTGCGACCAGCGATCTGCGGTGTCGGGAACGCGGGTGTTCTCGCCCGTTGTGGATTTGTCGGATCGGAGTGATCGGTATCCTCCGGTTTTTCTCGGGACGGTGTCATCGTTGACAAAGCGGGGATCGCGTCTAAAATTATGATTACACGGTATGTTGATTTGGCTGCAATAAGGGAGAACGATGGAACGGATCACCCGCAGAAAATTTTTGAAGACCGTCGGCGCGGCCGCTCCGGCCGCAGGCTGGGTTACGGGAGGCGCGGCTTCGCCGGACGCCGGGGGGACGGAGGCGTTCCGCGAGGCGGTCACGCGCTATCTGGAGACTTTGGCACGCTCCGACGGCGGTTACGGATGGGAGGATCAGGAGGATTCCTTTCTGACGGAAACGTATGCGGCGGTCGGGGCGTATCATGCTTTGGGGATGCGGCCGCCCCGTCCTGCTGAAACCGCAGCGTATGTCAGGCGGGCGCATCCGATCAACGGACCGTACGCGCAGACGCGGCGGCACTGGGCCGAGATAAAAGAGTTCGTCTTTCAACAGATTCAGACCCTGCTTTGGCTGGGCGAACCGGCAGGGGAGGGCTTTTCCCGACAGGTTGCGGGGTGGCGGAAGGTCTCGGGGTACACGACGGCGTATGAGAAGGGCGGAAATCCGGTCTTCCGTCAAGAGGTACAGCCCCTCTTGTGCCGCGTACTGCTGGGGTTGCCGTGCGAGACGCTGGCCGAGGCGTTCGGCGGATATCTGGAGGCGCGGCGCAGACCGGACGGCACCTTCAACAACACGCCTGCGGCGGACGGCAGCGGCGGGCATCTGGTGAACACGTTTTTCGGTATCCGCGCGCAGCAGGCTCTGGGGATCGCCCCCCGACCCGCCGCGCTCGATTGGATCCGGCGTTGTCAACGGCCGGACGGCGGATTCTCCTGGTGTCCCGAACCGGAGGTCGGCGGGCTCAGTGACCTCTCCTACACGTGGGCCGCGATCCGGACGCTGGAACTGCTGGGCGGGAAACCGGTACGGCCGGAGGCTTGCCGCGACTGGATCCGGTCCCTCTGGAACGCGGACGGCGGGTTCGCCGACCGGCCGGGCGGGGTCTCGTCAGCACTGGCGACCTATCAGGCCTGCGATATCCTTGCGCGTACGGGAGGCGGGTTGCGGGATACCGGACCGCAAGACCGCCCCTCACGCAGACGGTCCGTGATCCCTGCGGATCTGCATGCGTTCACGATCCAGTTTGAAGCGCCGGGCGAAGGTTCGGTCATTGAGGCCGTTGAACTGGCCAAGGCCCTCAAGATCCACTTGTGGGGTGCGAAAAACAGTCGCCCCGGCTGGAGGGAGGCCGCACAAGCCTGCGCGGAGGAACGGGGTGTGCCGGTGACGTTCTTTGCCTCGGACGAGGCCTACGGAACGCGGGTGAGCCTGCCGGGGTTGGGTTCATATACCCATGTCAATGACCCTGTGGCGGCACCGGGGCGTCCGGTGCCGGCGTGGCCGCGGCGCGATGGGAGCTGGCGGGAGTTTCGCGACGAGTGCGTCGGACCGCTCCACGCGGCGGGAGGCATGATGCTCTGGCAAATTTGTGATAACGAGGAGTTCGCGCGAATCGTGCTGGACGATTCGATCCTGCGTGGCGGTTACGGCGCCATCAGCACCTTTCATTTCGGTTGCCACAACATGATTTGGGCATTGCCCTTTATGATGCGCTACCGGCACGAAATCCCCTTTGTGTCCCTGCAGGACGCGCATGGGGAGTCGTGGTGGTGGAGCGGGATGCTCACCGGGTTCCGAACCCTGTTTCTCGCGCGCGAGCCGGGGTGGGAAGGGTGGCAGGAGGCCTTGCGGGAGAAACGGGTGGTGGCGGTGAGGCGTGATGCGCGGACCGCCGGGCGGATACGCATGCTGGGCGGCGCGCCCGAGGTGCGCGAAGCCTGCATGAGGCGTCTGGATGACTGGCGCTGGTGGGATGACTCCGGCACCGTGCTGGACCGGATGCCCGTGTCGGTGGTGACCGTGCGGCCTGGGGACCGGTTCGAGTTCGGACGTCCGGACGCGGGCGTGTGCGTGCGGATTCGGGTGCTGCGCGAATGGGTGGAGGGGCGGAAGTTGGCGGATCCGTCGGCGATCACGTGTGTCGGAGCGACGCTGGACGGCGTAGCAATCAAACCCGAGCGCGTGGCGAAGCGCGACGCCCAAGGCTTGCTGGAAGAGTGTTGCGAACTGATCCGCTTGCCTGCCTCGCCGGCCAAACGCATCCTGAATATGAACTTCCGTGAACAGACCGCCGACGGAGTGCGGGAGTTCACGTGGCGCTTGGAGGTGTGAGGCGAAGAGGGAAGGGGGGGACGTCCCGCCGTACTGGCAGGGACATGAGCCGAACAGAGTACGGGCGGACGTCTCGGACGCCTGAGAGTGACTGGAGCACGAAATGTCGATCTGTGACGTTCGTAATCGGTTCGTGACAGGGGTGTGCGAAGGTCATGCGTTTCAGGGTTCCATTGCGGCGCCATCGCTATCGCCATCGGTATCGGAATCGGAATCGCCGCTATCATTACACTTGTCGCTGCGGGCCACTGCGTGGGCACAACAGTCGATTTCGAACCCGATAGCGATACCGATACCGATACCGATAGCGATTTGGAGAACGTGAACGTTGGCCATACCCCGTACCCGTACACGATGACTCTCCCCCCTGTCACGAACCGATTGCGTGACGTTCGGACTTTTAGGTTGTGGTCTTTGCCATATATGCGGTATTTTATAATTATTCCTATGCAGAAAGACCTTTTCAGAGTAATTCGGTTTTTGCGGCTTATGGTCGTCGCGAAGTTTTGTCTGGTCGGGTTCGTCTTTGCGGCGCCCGAGATCCGGGACGATGCGGTGCGTTTGGATTTCTTCTTTTCCCCGGGATGCGAAGAGTGCGAGCGGGTGAAACGGGAGGCGTTGCCTGAATTGGCGGATCAGCTTGACGGGCTCTACGAGTTGGCCTCACATGATCTCACGGATGCCGAGAGCGTCCCGTTGCTCGTGGCCTATCAGCAGCGGTGCGGCAACACCGACAACGGCCGCGTGGCGCTGGTGATCGATCACAGCGTGTTCCTCTCGGGCGCGGATTTGATTGTCACGGGTCTGCTGGATCGAGTCGGCGAGGCACTGGTGCGGCGGCAGCAACCGGGTTGGCAGATGCCGCAGGCACCGATTTTGGATGACGAGCGCGCGGCGGAGATCGTGAAGGAGCGGGCGGGGGCGCTGACCTTCTCGGTGGTGGCGCTCGGCGGTTTGCTGGACGGGTTCAACCCCTGCGCGATTTCGACCCTGATTTTTTTCATGAGTGTGCTCGCCCTCGCCCGTGCCGACCGACGCACCCGCCTGCTGGTTGGCGCTTCGTTCATCACCGCCTCCTTTTTCGTATACATGGGACTCGGTATGGGTTTTCTCTTCGCGTTCCGTCAAGTGCCGCAGTTCGTCATGGTCAAGCGGATTATCGAGGTGGTGCTCGGGCTTGCCATGGTGCCGTTGGCGATTCTCTCCTTTCGCGACGCCATCCGTTTCCGCAAATCGCAGCGGCCGGATGACGTGACGCTCCAGATCCCGAAGAAGATCAAGGGCCAGATCCACGCGTTCATGAACTCGCGGCTCGGTGTGGGCGGGCCGGTGCTGGGCGGACTGGTCACAGGCGCGGGGGTCACATTGCTGGAAAGTGTCTGCACGGGGCAGAGTTACGTGCCGGTCCTGATGTATATGCTCAAGCGCGACTGTTCCGATTTCACTTCCTGGATCCTGCTGATCACCTACAACCTGCTCTTTGTCCTGCCGCTAACCGTGGTGTTTATCTGTTTCCACCGGGGGTTGCAACTGACCTCGCTGATCAACTGGAGCAAGCGGAATCTCGTGGTCGTCAAAATCCTGCTCGGCTTCTTTTTCGCCGCGATGGCGTTGTTGCTGCTCTGGGGGAAAACGTGACCGGCGCAAGGAGTTGCGGAGAGGGAAGATGAGTCCGGGTCTGGCCGATGAATATGAACTGCTGGACAGCGGGGATGGCCGGAAACTCGAACGTTTCGGCGCGTACACGCTCGCCCGGCCCTGCTCCCAGGCGGTTTGGAAGCCCCGCCTGAGCGAGGCGGAGTGGACCGCGGCGGCGCACGCCGCGTTTGACCGTGAGGATGGGAACCGCTGGCACAACCGCAGTGGCCTGCCCGCCGCATGGGAGGTGGAGATCGCGGGGATCCGTTTCCGGCTCTCGGGCACGGATTTCGGCCACCTCGGCGTGTTTCCCGAACAGCGTGCGCAGTGGCTGTGGCTCCGCAACACCGTGCGGGACGCATGCGCCGCGCGTCCGGGGCCGGTGCGGATTCTGAATCTCTTCGCCTACTCCGGGGGCTCGACCCTGGCAGCCGCCTTGGGCGGTGCGGAGGTCTGTCATCTCGATGCCTCGAAGGGCATGGTGACGTGGGCGCGGGACAACGCGCGGCTCAACCGGCTCGAAGCGCATCCGATCCGCTGGATCACGGATGACGCGCACACCTTCCTGCGCCGGGAGGTACGCCGTGAACGGCGTTACGATGCGGTGATCCTTGATCCGCCCACCTTCGGCCGGGGACAGGGCAACGAAACCTACAAGATCGAACGCGACTTGCCCGAGACACTCCGCCTTTGCCGTAGCCTGCTCGCCCCCGACCCGCTCTTCGTGCTGCTGAGCGCGCACACTCCCGGGTATTCGCCGCTCGTGCTGGAGAACGTCCTCGGGCAGGCGGTGGGGGATTTGGACGGCAAAATCGTTTCAGGCGAGATGCTGCTCACTGGCGCGGCCACCGTGCCGTCCACGCCGTCCGGGGCCTTTGCGCGCTGGACGCGCGGTGCGCAGTGACGCGTCCCCCACTCAGGTCAGCAGGATTGTCACGAAACCTGCGGCAATGCAGTAGAGGCCGAACAGCCAGAAGCGGCCCGCACGCAAAACACGCACGAGCAGAGAGAGGGCGAGATACCCCACGCCTGCCGAAACTGCGGCACCCGCCAACAGCAGCCATACGGGCAGCGCATCGGCTTTCGGTGCCGCCGGCGTGATGCCCAGTCCATCCATCAGGGCCGCGCCGATTAAGAGCGGTATGCACATCAGGAACGAGAACTCCGCGGCCCGGTCCGGCGCGATGCCTGCCATGCGTCCGGCCGCGATCGTCATGCCGGAACGGCTGACGCCCGGCAGGACCGCCAGCGCCTGGGCCAGCCCCACCAGCAGCGCGCGCGCGGCGGTGAGTCTGCCTTGGCCGCACGCCATCCAGCGCAGCGCGTACAAAACCACGCCGGTGAAGATCAGAAACCCGCCCACGGCCCGGGGGGACTCGAAAAAGGCGTTGATCTTGTCGTGGCAGAGCAGATAAAAGAAAACCGCAGGCATGGCGGAAAGCGCGATCTGTCCCGCTGTGCGCCAGCTTTCGCGGTCGCCCCGCACGGTCCCGAGAACCAACTGCGTGAGGCGGTTCCGGTAATACACGAGGATGGAGACCAGTGTGCCGAGATGCAGCACCACCTCCAACCGCATGCCTGGGGTGTTGACGCCCAGCAGGCTTTGGGCGAGCACCAGATGGCCGGAACTGCTGATCGGCAGGAATTCGGCAATTCCCTGCAGCACGGAGAGGAGCAAGACATCGAGAACTTCACGCATGACGGCTTCAAGTATACGCGGGCGGGGCCTTCGGGGTCAAATCCAGCAAGCGGTTCTTTTTGCGCATCATCATCGGAAACGGACAAAAGACGTTTGTTGGGTTGAAAACCCTGCGGGATGGGGATACCTTACACATCTCAACGCGGACGTTATGCCTTCTCTACCCATATTCTCCCTCTCCGATCGTTCGGTACCGCCGCTGATTCTGGCGCCGATGGCCGGATTCACCGGAGCACCGATGCGCGCGCTGTGCCGTGCGCACGGTGCGGAACTGACCTATACGGAGATGACCAGCGCGGCGGGTCTGTTGCACTCCTCGGACAAAACATGGCATCTGCTGGAGACGTTTGCCGACGAAGGGCCGGTTGTGGCCCATCTCTACGGTTCGGAGCCCGAGGTTCTGGCCGAGGCCGCCGTGCGCGTGGAAGCCACGGGACGCTTTGCCGCGATTGATCTCAACGCGGGCTGCCCGGTGCGGAAGATCGCCGCGACCGGCGCGGGCGCGACTCTGGCGGCGGATCCGCAACGCGTACACGCGATCCTAAAGGCCATGCGCCGCGCGGTCACGTTGCCTCTGACCGTGAAAACACGCCTCGGGCCCGACCCGGGCCGGGTGACGGTTTTCGAGCTGTTGGCCGCGGCAGAGGAGGCGGAGGCCGACGCCTTTGCGCTGCACGCGCGGTTCACCTCGCAAGGACACGGCGGGGAGGCGCGGCTCGATCTGCTTGCTGAGGTCAAACGCCGCGCCCGGATACCGGTCATCGGCAACGGCGGGGTGGGTTCGCCGTATACGGCCCAACGCATGCTGCAGGAGACCGGTGTGGATGCGGTGATGGTCGCGCGCGCCGCCATCGGTAACCCCTGGCTTTTTAGCGATATTCGCGACGCCCTCGTCTCGGGCAGGACCCCGTCACCCGTCGAAACGGCGCGGGGTCGTCCACGGCGCGCGCTTGAGACGATCCGGTCTGTTTTGGAGGCGCACCTCGAAGCCGAATGCGAATTGGCGCGCCGCTGTTGCGAACGCGAGGGCCGCGCCGGTTCCGTTAGGGATCTGGACGCTGCAGGGGTGGCCGCCTTCCGGGGGCATCTTTTCCGCTACCTGCACGGGCTCAAAGGCTCCTCGTATCTGCGCGGCCGTCTGCACACGCTCCACACGCTGGAGGAGGTCCGCGCAGCTGTGGAGGCCTGTCTGGCACGCGAAGCCGCATACCGGGCGGGCGCGCGCCCTTCCGGCAATTCCAACCGCGTCACTCCTTGAACCAGCGCTCCAGCAGACGCCCGATGATCTGGCAACCGCGCGCATTGGCATGCACGGCGTCGCCCATGAACCACCCGTAGGTCTTGCCGCTCTTTTGGATGTATTCCCACCAGGGGCCGGTCATATCGAAGAAGGCGCAGCGCTCTTCTTCCGCCACCTTGCTGAGACGGTGCCGGAAGTTCGGGGTCGTGGTGTCGATCTCCCGGGTGAAGGTCCGGATGTGCTCATCACGCATGGCGCCGAAAACGGGCGTGAGCAGCAGCACCTCCGTATCCGGCTTCGAGGCCCGGACCTGACGGATCACGGAACGCACGGCCTCGGCATCGCCGCCGTTGGAGATACCGCCGATCATCAACAGATCGGGGTTGTGGCGCAGCACATACTGCTGTACGCGGTTCTCGTGCTGATAGTAGGTGCACCCGGTGGAACTGCGCAGGGAGGCGATTTTGATGATTTTGCAGGCGGGCGCGTTGCGCATCAGCAGCAGTTCGAACGAGGAGCCCGAGGTGTTGCCCATAATGCTGTCACCGAGCAGAACCATACGCAATTCGCCGCCCCCGCGCAGTTTGGCCATGGTTTTCGGGATGTGGGCAAAGCGGTTTGCAGGCGGCGTGTAGTTGATCGGGTCCATCGCGGCGTAGATCGCGTCGATCCGTTCGAGCGTGCTCATTCCGGCGTGGGGGTTCTTCACGCTGCCGTTGACCAGCAGTCCGCCGATGCGCGCCGTGCCGTCCGAAGCGGTGCGGATGACGACCTCATGTTCGGCATCCCGCGTCAAGCCGCGTGCGAGCGGGAGCGCGCGCAAGACGGGCTTGTCTGTGTTCTTCGGTGCCGCGAGGGTGCGGAACGCGCCGCCGTCCACCGCGTATTCGAGATCCGCGCCGTCCGGAGCGGCGACATCGATGAGGCCGATTTCCGAACCCTGGAACCGGAGCGTCAGCCGGGTGCCGGGCTCGCGGGAAACCAGCACATGGCGGAAGGGCTTGATCGGACTCTCCCGGCCCGGTTGCCAAGAACCGGTGGTGCGTACCTCCGGGTGTTCATACGCGATGATTTGTCCACGGTCATCCGTTCCGGGGAACAGGGGCGCGGGGAGGGTCACCCTCTGCGGTTTTTCGGGAACCGGACCGTCGGCCATGAGCGCGTCGACAAAGGCATTGATCGCCTCGGCCCACAGACGCGCACCCGCGTCCGTGGGATGGATGCCGTCAGCGGAGAAAGCCTCGGCAGAGATCGTGCCGGAAAGGATCGCGCGGGCCGCGACCTGGGCCAGGTTCAGGCTCGGAATGCCGTAGTGGTCCGCGATCCGCTCGCAGACCTCGATGTACGCGGGCGTGCGGCCCGCACGGTAGTCGGCCAGCATCTCGGGGGTTAGCGTGTATACGAGGATCGTGCTGTGCGTGGCGCGGTAGAGCGTGATCTGACGGATCAGGCCCTCAAGGGAGGTTTTGACCTGTTCGAGATCAGCGCTTCGATCCTCAGCCGCGAAATCCAGAATCGCGAGGTGGCCACTGCAAATCACCTCACCGAAAACCGGCTGGCCGCGGCTACAACGGTACTGGGCAAACCAGCTGCCGCCGGGGTACATGTGGCGCGTCTCGCGGGGCGAGGCGTTCGGGAAGTGCCGTTTGAGGGCTTTGGTCATACACGCGGAATAACGCAGCCCCGAGTTTTTCAGTCCGGTTCCCGCAAGCACGGAATGGCCGATGAAAAAGAGATACTGGTTGCCCACGGTGTCGTTCTGGAGAAAGTACCGGCTGTTCGGGATGCCGCGGCGGATGCGGTAGGCTTCGGCCTCGGGTGCGGCCGACAGCAGGCCCGCGCATGCGGCGAGTAGCGAACAGATCGTGATCAAACGGAGGGTGCGTGTCATGAGTCGTGTCCTTTCTGAAACGTGTCGGATTCGATAAGAGAATAACGGATGGCCGGAACGGGTGCAAGCATCGTATCCGCGGTTCCGGCCGCAGGTCGGATTCCGTGCGCCACACCTTTTGTCCCGCATGGAAGGGGGTGCCGCCCTCACCGTTCAACACGTTCCGGGGGGGTTCGGGGTTGACTGCTTTCGTCCCCCGACCGCATAATAGATTAAACATGGAAACGGACGGGAATCAGGCCACGCCGCTCACGCGTCTGCCGTTCTTCGGGCGTCTCGCCGTATCGCCCGCCGCAGATTCGAGCGGTCACATGTGAACGTGCTAACGAAAGGCAAAAACAAATGAAGAAAAACCTCGGCATGAAAAAGAGTGGGTGGCAGATGTTCATGGCGTCTCTGGTCGGCGCGTGGTGTGCGTTGGCGGGGGAGCCCTACTATCAGACGGCTTTCGAAACGGCGGAGGAAATCCGCGGCTGGAAACGGGATGCCAACTGGAAGATCGAGGAGGGCGCGGGCACGGGCGGCTCGCGGGCGCTTGTCTGGACCAACGACGATCCAAAGAACTACAATGTGAACAGTTTCACCATCCCCGGTGGGCGGCCGGGCTTATACTTCGTCGCAACGTTCAAGGTGAAACCGGAAAAGATCACGGGGGCGCGGCTGGGGTGCACGATTTGCTGGACGGGCAAGGACAAGTGGCTGGGCGGCGCGGGCGGCACGGTGATGAAACTCGGAGACAAGCGGCTCAAGCCGGACGCCGACGGGTGGTACGAGATGACGATTCGAATGCCGTCCGAACGTCTGCCCGAGGAAGCGACGGCTGTCCAGCTTCAGCTTTATGTCCATGCCGGCGGAACCGGTCGCGTCGCTTTCGACGACATTCGCGTGGACACGTTTGCGGATCCGAAGAAAGCTGCCGTCAAGACACTGACAACGTCCTGTTATCGCGATATGGCTGCCACGGGGATCGTACACGTCCGTGCCGGTCTTGAGTTGCCTGACAAATACTTGGGGGAGAAAGGACTGGTGACGGAACTTGCATACAGGGCTTCCGATGGTGCACGGCGTCAGGATGCAATGCGCGCGGTGGAAGCCAAACAGTTCGTGGCATCAATCCCCGTCACATCGTTCGCCATGGGGCAACATCCGTTGGTGGCGACTCTGAAGCTGGAAAATGGAGAGGTGTTGGGCGAGAAAACCCTTGTGTTCGAACGTGTTGACACGTTGCCGCCGCGGCGTGTCTGCTTCGATCGTTACGGTCGCACACTCGTCGAGGGGAAACGCTTCTTCCCTCTGGGCATGTATTGGAGCGAGAACACGCTGGCGAAGTCCAACTCTTTGGAGCGTTACGCTTCGGGGCCGTTCAACTGCCTGCAGACATATGAAAAGCAGATGACGCCTGAGATATTGGATCGTTACTGGCGTCATGGGTTACGTGTCGTGGCGAGCGTCAAAGACATCTATGTGCGTCCTGTCGGCGGTCCGCTGATTGGCTTTACGCCGCCGGAAGTCAAGACGCGGACCGACGAGACAAACTACGTGAAACGCGTTGTTGAACGCTGCCGCAACCATCCCGCGCTGCTGGCCTGGTACACCTGCGACGAGATTCCGCATGAATACGCCGATCGGGTGGAAGACCGTTATTCTCTTCTTAAACAGCTTGATCCCGACCATCCCACGTTCATCTGCCTGAACCATCCTGTGACCGCGCGCGTATTCATCGATTGTACGGATGTCGTGGGATCGGATCCTTATCCCATACCGGGATCGGACCGCGTCAACACGGTCCTGCCTCCGGACGCCGGTGCCGTATGGCGCGCGGGCGACTCGGCGCGGACCATCCGAGAGAGCGTGTTTGGCCTGCGTCCGATGTGGCAGGTTCCGCAGGCCTTTGCTTGGAAGTGGGACAAAAGCGAACAACCTGAACTGCGTTTCCCTACCCGGCGCGAACTCTCCAGCATGACTTGGCAACAAATCGCCGAAGGGGCGAACGGGCTTTTGTTCTATTCCTACGGACAGATGATGAATAAAGCCGGGGCGGAATTGGAGGAAAACTTCCGTACGACATGTTCGGTCGCGGTCGAGGTGCGCGATCTCATCCCCATTCTTCTGTTGGAGCCTGGCCCGGATGTGCGTAAAATGCCGCCGCGGACGCGTGTGCGCACATGGAAAGACGGAAAGAAAGTCTACGTGCTCGTCTGTAACACGCACCCTGATCGACGCGTGGGACAGGTGGAAATTGAAGGGGCCTATACGACGTGCGCACCAGTGTTCGGCAGCGGCGTGACAAGGGCGGGCGGCGTGTTGTCGCTCGACATGGACTCCATGGGAACGGCGGTTGTCAGGTTGGAACCGTGACGCGGGTCATAAAAGCGTTATCCCGCAACAAACTGGTCGGGCGCGAGAAGCAGGTCTTCGCGGAGTGCAACCGCAAACTGGAGGAGGCACGGAAGCACCGGGCGCAAGCTCGACAATCCGCAACCGGAGCCACCCCCTGCACCTGCCGCTTCAAGATGTTGACGCGCCCCGCCGATCAGGATCACGTGGACAACGCGATCCGCGCGGTGGCTGTCGGACCGGTCACCAAGAGCGGCACCGTCTCCTATCCCGAATACCGCTTCCGTGTGGCGCGGCTGAGCGATCTCGACCGCCTGCATCCGCAACTGCTCTTCGACAATCCCGACGCGCTGCTGGCCGCCAACCGGCGTCAGGTGCTGAACATGCGCGCCGCAGGCGTGGACGTCACGTTCGACTCCACCGATGTCTCGGCCTCGGCGACCATCACGGTCACTTTCAATGTCAAACCGGGTTCGCGCCTCTACTACAAGCAGCCGGGCGGCGTGGAGACCGACATCACCGCCAAGGTCGACAAGCGGGGCAAAGTGACGTTCCCCGCTTCGATCAAAGAGGGACAGAAATTCATCTGCGCACGCGCCGTCAAGGACAACGTGACCCGCTACATCCGCATCAACATCTTCAGCAACGAAGTGCGTGACATCCGTAGGAACGAGTATTGAGTATTAGCGCCTTACGGTCCGACAAGCGCGATAAAAAAGTTGTTTGTTTAACGCAGAGGCGCAGAGACGAAACCTGCAACTTAAGGACACCTTGCGTTTCAACTGCTTTTAGGCTCGGCGCCCAACCTCTTGAACCCTTAAACCCTGAAACCTTGAAACCCTGAAACCCAAGAAAGTGTTCCGTAGCTAAAATGATCGATCCCGATAGCGATCCCGATCCCGATTTGGTGAAACCTTGAAACCCTGAAACCTGAAACCGAAGAGTGTTGAAGGTTCAACTGCTCTTTTTAGGTTTAACGCCAAGTTATAGGACAAGGCATACCTCCTAAATCCTAAATCCTAAATTTACATCTTACCTATTACCTACTACCTATTACTTTTTCTCTTGGCTTCCCGGCGGCGGGCCTCTTCTAGGGGCTTCAGTGTCCGTTGCCATTCGGCCTGCAATAACGCCGTAAATCGCTCGATGGCTGGATGCGGCGGCACAAGCGGATCGTCACGCTGGATCCTGCCGACCGCGTTCTTGTACTCCCACAGGATGTCGATGTAATCGCCGCGACGCTCCAGCGGAACGGTGACGGGCGGATAACCGGCACGTAGCACAGGCAGATTCGCGACCAGCCGCGCCACGCGTCCGTTGCCATCGAAAAACGGATGGATCCGCACGAAACCCAGATGTGCCCGGACATAAGCACCGACGGCCTCTTCCGGTTGTCGCGCTTCATCCAGCGACGCATTGAATGTTTCAAGCCATCGCTTCATCAGGTACGGCACATCCAAGGGATCGGCGTACTCCATGAAAACGACCTGACCGTTCACCACGCCGGTAGTGCCGTTATATGAGTGCTTCCATGCCCCCACCGGATTCAGGGCGTCTATCGCCGAGAGTTGTATCACGGCGCAATGCAAGGCGAACAGATCCTTTTCGGTGATACCCGGCTGACGTAACATCCGGTAAATCAGATCGATCGCACGGGCGTGTCCGTAGACCTCCTGATGCTCGCGCAGACTTTTCCCGCTGATGGTCAACCCCAACTCCAGAATCTTAGCCGTGTCGCCCAGCGTCAACGTGTTCCCCTCGATAGCGGTGGAGTCGTGCGTCCAGACAGCGGCAATCTGCTTCAGCATGTGGTCGCGGATATCGGGAGAGAGTCCCTCGAAGAAGAAACGGGGACTGCGCCGTTTACGACGGCGCTTCACAAAAGAAAACACCGCGTTGTGCGTCACCCCGAGGCCGTGGGTGCGGTTAAGCTGTTCGGAGACCCGGCGAAAGCTCCAACCCGCATCCAGCAGAGCAAAAATCTCATCCTCGTGCGGGTTCAGTTTTGACTGGAAAGGTTTTCCGGGCATGACTTGTAACCTCTTTTTCACCTGTTCAAGCCCAAAGTGTAACGACTTATCGGCAGCAATCAATCAAAAAGTCGTTACCCTTAAAAGAGCGGAAGGATGCTCCAGCTTTCTGGTTTCACATTTCGGCTTGGGGTGTTCGTGTCCGGCACTCGCAAGCCTAGCGAACGGACTTAGAGTACGGCGTCGCGCGGAATACCGCTTGCCGCACGCACTCCAAATCCGCGCAACGCTCAAGCTATGCGGCTCGCGGGGATGCTCGCCCTCCAAGCTTCGCGCCTTCGCGTGAAAAACCCGAGCAGTGTTTTTACACTCATCGTTGCGAGCCACTGCATGGTCGCAATAAGAGAGGACATTCGACCCGCGACCTGCGACGATAGCTTCCTTTCGCCGAAAGGAACGGCAAAACCCACCGATCTCCGCTTGCTCTGAAAGCACCTCTGTGCCATCATTCCCCATGCAAAGGTGTCGTTCATCCTGCGCCCCGTGCGAAAAGTGATGCATGACAATAAAGAAACGTCCCATGGCCTTTCGAGGATGGAGAAAAACAACGCTCACTTTGCCTGACGGCAGGGTTGTGGAGGCGGTGTGCCCTGTCATTTTGTCTGCGAGCCGTGCGACGGATATTCCCGCCTTCTTTGCAACATGGTTCATCAACCGCCTGCAAGCGGGTTATGTGCATTGGACAAATCCGTTCAACGCCGACCAAGTCCAGTATGTTTCGTTTGCGGATGCGCGCGTGATCGTCTTCTGGACGAAAAACCCCAAGCCGCTTCTGCATCACCTGCCGCAAATCGATGCGACCGGCATCAACTACTACTTTCAGTTCACCGTCAATGACTATGAAAACGAGGGGTTGGAACCGAATGTTCCGCCGCTGACCGAGCGTATCGAGGTGTTCAAACGGCTGTCGTCTGAAATCGGGCCGGAACGTGTGATCTGGCGTTTCGACCCGCTGCTCTTGTCGGACTCGCTGACCATCGATGTGCTGCTTGACCGCATTGCGCATATCGCCGAACAACTCAAAGGGCATACACGGAAACTCGTGTTCAGTTTCGCCGACATCGAGAACTACAAAAAAGTCCGCGACAACCTCGCCAAACAACCCGTACAGTATAGAGAATTTACGCCCGGCCTCATGCGCGACTTCGGCAAGCGTCTCAGCGATATGAACAAACAGTGGGGACTCGAAATCGCCACCTGTGCCGAAGGCATAGACTTGGAGCCATACGGCATCAAGCACAACCGTTGCATCGATGACGATCTTATGGTCGAGCTGTTTTCACACGATGCCGCGCTGATGGCTTTTCTCGGTTATAAGCCAGACCTCTTTGCGGGTTCAGACCGGCCGTACCTCAAGGACAAAGGACAGCGCAAAGAGTGCGGCTGCATCGTCAGCAAAGACATCGGCATGTATAACACCTGCCGTCATCTCTGCGCGTACTGTTACGCAACGTGGATGCGCTGAAGATGCGCTGCTGATACGCAACGCATTTTCAGTGCATTAGTTCATTAGTTCATTAGTGTATTAGTGCATTAGTGCATTAGCCTAAAAAGAGCAGTTGAACCTTCAACTCTCTTTCTTTGGTTTCAAGGTTTTAGGGTTTCATCCAAATCGGGGTCGGGGTCGGGATCGCTATCGGAATCGGTATCGGGATCGGAATCGCTATCGGAATCGGAATCGGGAACGTCGACCCGCGACCCGCGACATTCGACCCGCGACGATCGACAGGGACGCCCGCGTTTCCGACACCGCAGGTCGCTCGTCGCGGGTCGCGAGTCGACATAAGGTCTGACGGGAGAAGCGGGCGTCCCGCATACGCACCGGTCTCCAAAACTCAGTCGATTGCGCTTGCGACGAAGTGGAGCGGCGAAGCGTCGGGACTAAGGGTTCAAAAAGAGCGTCGGGCTCCCCCCGGCTTTTTTCTCCCTTTTCTGTGAATCGGACTGGATTTTACCCTGTCGATGGAGTATTCTTTCCGACAAATGCCATGATTCAGGTGTGGAGGCCGGATATGGAAAAGGCAGGACGCGACGGAGCGAGGGCACGGTCGTGGAGCGTGTGGCTGGTCACGGTTGGGATCGGCTTGGCGGCAGGGTGCGCCTTGCTGGATTCGGGGCCGAGTGTGCCGGGGGGCGCGCCGGCGCAGACCGTGGATTTCGGCACACCCGAGGGGGTGCAGGTCTCGTCGGACGGGTTGCGCGAGGCGGTGGTGACGTGGGCGCCGCCGACGGTCAAGGCGTACCGGTACCGGATCGAGCGTTCGCCTGCAGCCGACGGTCCGTTCGTCATGGTTGCCGAGGTGCCTCCCAAAGCGTTGTCGTATGCGGACGGGGCTGATCCATCCTCGCGGCTAGAGGATGCCACGGCCTATCATTACCGCGTGATTGCAGTGTTGGAGCGAAACGGTCCGGTCAGCCCGCCTTCGGCTGTGGTGCGGAGTGTCACCGCGCCGCCGCCGGTCCCGCCGGAAGCGATTCGGGCCGAGGCGACCGGTTCCCGCGCCGTGACGGTGACGTGGCAGGCTTCAGGTTCGATCGGGGTGACCGGATACCGCGTGGAGCGCGCGCCGGTTGATGAGCCCACGGCGTTCGCGCCGGTGTCAGGCGAGGTCAGTACGCTCACGTTCACGGATGGCGGCAAGCCCAGTTCGACGCTCAAGGACAGTAGCGAATATCTGTACCGTGTTCTTACCGTCAACCGGGCCGGATCATCGAGCGCGCCGTCCGCCACCGCGCGTGTGAAGACCCTGCCGCGACCCGCGCAGGTCAAAGGGCTTAAGGCTGTGTCGCGCGAGGTGCGCTGTGTGCCGTTGAAGTGGACGCCGAGTCCCGAAGCCGATGTGACGCACTACACCGTGTTCCGGGCGCGTTCGTCTGAGGGTCCCTTCGAACAGATCGGCACCGCGCAGGGACGCGCCGGGGCGGAATACACCGATGGCGGGGCCAATCCCGGTAATCTCGAGGATGAGGGCACCTACTTCTATTTCGTTCGGGCGGTGAACGTGGTGACTGCGGAGAGTATCGATTCCGATACGGTGCGGGCTGTGACCCGCGAGGTGCCGCCCGAGGTCAAGCAGGTCGCCGCCGTATCGGCGCGGCCGCGCGAGGTGCCGGTCGAGTGGGAGGCCTCGCCCGATACCGCTGTGGTCGGGTATGAGGTGTGGCGCACCCTCGCCGGGGCCGACGACTGGACTCAGGTGGGTCGCGTGAACAGTCGCGAGACGACCCGTTTTCTTGATCGGGGCGGCGAACAGGATGCCACGCGCCTGGGTAAGCTGCAAGACGGGACCGAATACCAATACCGGGTGGTGGCCTTCAACACGGCCACGGTCCGCTCGTCCGCCTCCGTGCCCGCGCCCGCCAAGACCAAGGTGATCCCGGTGCCGCCCTCCGGACTCGTGGCAACCACCAATCTGCCGCATGCGATCCGGTTGACTTGGAGTCCGAATCCCGAGCCGGATGTTGACGGCTACCGTCTCGAAGCTTCCAAAAAACCGGATGGAGGATTCAGGCGATGGATGGAGTTCAGGCTGAACGAGAAGACGGATCTGAGCGCGGAGGAGAAAGAGCTGGATCCCTCGCAAGTCCGCTACTACCGTGTGATGGCACTGGACCGTGAGGGCTTGGAAAGCCTGTGGAGCGAGCCGATCGAGGGCCGGGCCAAACCGTTGCCGGATCCGCCGTTCGACTTGCAGGCGGAGACCGAAGGTGCCTTGCGGCGCATCACTTGGCAGCCCCCGCCGCAGCCGGACGTGGTCCGGTACGTTGTTTGGGAAAAATGGTTTTTGGGTTGGAAGCGGCTGGCCGACACCGATAAGCCGGAGTTTACGCTCACGCTGCCGCCGGATCAGAAACCGCCCACATTGGCTGTGTCGGCGGTGGATCAGGATGGGCTCGAAAGCCGCCGCAGTGAAGCGGTGAATCCGTAATTTCAGTAACCGGGAGTGCCATGGATACACCTTTCTCTTACCTCGAATCAGCGGCGGTGACGGATGTCGGCCGGCGACGCAAGAACAATGAAGATGCGCTGGTGGAACTCCCCGCCTGCGGAGTGTTTTGTGTGGCGGACGGTATGGGCGGCGCGAAGGGCGGGGAGATCGCCAGCCAGGCTACGGTGGAGGCCCTGCAGACGGTGTTCGAGCATTCGACGGACGCGCCTTTCGCCGTGACCGCCGCGGCCGCGGCCCGGCTGGCGGCGCGCGCTTTGAATCAGGCAAGCGCGTGGATCCGGGAGAACGCCGAGGAGCGCGGGTTGACCGGTTGCGGCAGTACCGCCGTGATGCTGCTCTTCGACCGGATCAACCCCGCGTGTGCCCGTGTGTTGCATGCGGGTGACAGCCGCGCCTACCGCCTGCGGGGCGGACGGCTCGAACAGTTGAGCCAAGACCATTCCGTGGCCGCTGCCGCCGGACTGAAGGATGAGAAAGATCTGCCCGCCATGTTCCGCGGGGTCATCACGCGCGCGGTCGGGTTGGAGAAGTCGGTGCGGCTCGAGGAGACGCTGGTCGAGGTGCATGGCGCTGACCTCTATCTGCTCTGCTCGGACGGACTTTCTAAAATGGTGAGCGATCGTCATATCCAAAAGTTGCTGCGCAAGCACGCTACGGAGCCGATCGGGACTTTGGCGCAACGCCTAATCGACGAGGCCCTGCATGCCGGCGGCGAGGACAACATCTCGGTGATCCTCGTGCGCGTGGCCGACAAACTGCCGCCGGCGACGGTCACGGAGTTGTCTCCGGAAACGCTCGCATTAGAAGCTCTCGACCTCGATGGTGTGCCTGCCGCCGCAGATTCTGAAGATTCCGAGCCGCTCACGCGCGACACCCGGGAGACCGCCGACACCGCAGGCTGCGAATGCGCCAAAACGCCCAGAGACATCGACACCGATCAAGCGATACAAACCCCGCCCACGCCCTTTTCCGGCACCGGTATTACGCCGGAGGAGAATGTGGAAAAGGAGGAGGTTGCGCCGAAGCCGCGCCGTCGTCTGCTGTTGCGTATTTTGGTTGTCTGTCTCATGGCGGGTCTCGCGGCCGCGGTGTGGATACTCTTCCGGACATTCCGACCTTAATCATGATGAAGGAGCGACCCGTACCTCATGGATGAGACCCTCAAAGAGCGGATTGGCGATTATGAATTGCTGGAGCTGATTGGAGACGGCGCCCAGGGCCGGGTCTACAAGGCCCGGCATATGGCCGGTCCGGAAGGCGAACCGCAAGAGTTGGTTGCGCTCAAGGTCGTGCGTATCACCGGCGAGGACGAGAAGCTGCGGCTCAGGTTTCAGGAGCAGGCCGAGATTCTGCGTCGGCTCAACCATGCCCATATCGTGGCTTACCGCGATTGCTTCACCTGGCATGCCGGCGAGTGGGACGAGGCCCAGTGTCTGGTTATGGAATTGCTCGAAGGCGAGACGCTGGCGGAACTGCTCAAGCATGCCTCTTCCGGACTGCCTTGGCCGCAGGTGGAACAGATCTTCGAGCAATGCCTCGCCGGACTGATCCACGCGCGCGAGTGCGGCATCACCCACCGCGACATCAAGCCTTCCAACATTTTCCTCACCAAGGGCGGTCAAGCCAAGATCATCGACTTCGATATCGCGCGGCGCGATGATTCCGGACAGATGTCCACCGCCGGTTGGAAGGGCACGTTTGATTACATGGCGCCGGATTTCATCTCGATCGACGGGTTCCGTGGTGACGAGACCTCCGATGTGTTCAGTCTGGGCATCTGCTTCTATCAGGCGCTCACCGGTTCTCTGCCGTATGGGAAGCTGGGTGAGGCCGCGCATATCGGATATCTCAACCGGTGGCGCGATCAGGCCGCCCCCGTGCCGTCGTTCCGGCCCGGCGTGTTCCGTGTGCTGGCCCATGCCAAAACGGTTGTTTCCAAAGCCATCGCCGCCCGTCGCGAACAACGTTACGCCACTTTCGCGGCCTTCCTCGAAGAGTTCCGCATGATCCGCTACCGTCGGATCCGAAACAAGAATAAGGATGAGTATGAACTCCTCGCGGTCCTTGGCCGCGGCGGGTTCGGTGAGGTCTTCAAAGCGCGCCGCGTCAGCGACGGGTTGGTGGTGGCCGTCAAGTTCCTCTTTTCGGAGAAGCAGTCCGACCGCTTCCTCAAAGAGGCGAAGATCCTGCAGCAGTATCCGCATCCCAATCTGGTCCAATATGTCGATTTCATTGTCATCAAGGGAGTCACCGGCGAGAAGCAGTTCTTTCTGGTCATGGAGTTTCTGGAGGGTATGCCGGGATGGACCCTGCGGGTGCGACTTAAAAACGAGGGCAAGCTGGAAGTGGAGGAGGCGGTCACGCTCTTCAACTGTTACCTCTCGGCCCTGCAGTTCCTCCACGGCAGCGCGCGCCCCATCATCCACCGTGATATCAAGCCTGGGAACCTCTATGCGCCGGTCGGGCAACCGGAGAAGGGCAAGGTCTTTGACCTCGGCGTGGCGCGGGATGTCTCGGGTACGGTCACGGTCGGTGGCGTGCCGGGCACTTTGGATTATATGGCCCCGGAGTTCGCGGATGCGGGCGGGGATCGCGGTTCGCCTCAGTCCGACCTCTATGCGCTCGGTCTCTGCCTCTATGAGGTGCTGGCGGGCAAGCCGGTGTTCGAACGTCTGCCGGGTGACCTCAACTCCGCCTGGGTCGCATTTCAGGACCGGCTGCGCAAACCGCCGGAGATTGCTTTCGACGCCGAGGTGTTCGTGCGCTACCCGCGGTTCAAAGGGGTGATCCTTCGCGCGCTGGCCCTGAAACCCGACGACCGGTTCCCCAGTGCCGATGCGATGCGCAAGGCTCTGCAGGAGGCGTTACTCTCTGGGAGCGCGCCGCAGGCGGATGAGGGGTTTGACGCGGACGAAGGGCTTACCATGGCCACCTTCGTCGGGGCGCGGCCTGCCGAACCGGAGCCGGGTGCCACAACCGGAACCCGTGCCGTGTCGTCCGAGGTGCTTCAGGAAGCGCTGGATGAGCAGGCGCGGCAGGCGGACCGACGGCCGCGCGAGCGCGCGGGTCGGAGAGGCCCCGGCTACCTGATCGCCGCGATCGCCGGAACGGCGGTTACCATGACCCTTCTTTTCGGTCTCGTCGTTTATTGGCTAGGGCGGGAGAAGCCTAAAGCCGGTCAGACCGCGCGTGTGGAGAAACCGGCTACGCCGACCGCATCAGCCCCAGCAGAAACGAAGCCCGCGTCGGCCCCGGAGGTTGCCGCCGCGAAGCCCGCTGCCGTCGCGCAACCGGCCGAGCCTTCGGAGCCTGCCCGGCAGCCCGAAGCGAAGCCCGCTCCGGCCCCGGAGGTTGCCGCCGCGAAACCCGCTGCCGTCGCGCAACCCGCCAAGCCTTCGGAACCGGCCCGGCAGCCCGAAGCGAAGCCCGCGCCGGTCGAGAAACCCGTTACAGCTCAGGCCGCACCTTCTGCCCGGCCTGCCGAGCCTGCCGCTCCGGTCGCCCAAAAATCCGATCCGGCCGCGCTTCGCGCCAAAGAAGCGGCTGAGGCGGCTACGCGGGTGGAAGGTGCGGCGGCGCGTCTCCGGAAAGAGGGCCTCGCAGCCTGCGCGAGCGTGTTGGATACGCTCGCCGCAGTTCCGATTCCGCTGCGTGCGGAGGAGACTCTCAAAACCAAGTGGGTTGCCGTGCGGGACGCTAGCGCCGAATTGTTGGAGCGGGAGATCCTGCGGAAAGATCCGCTCGCGCAACGCGCACAGCGGCTGAAGACCGCCGGGGAGATCGTTCAGGGCCGGGCCATTGAGGCCGTGATGGAGGCCTCGCGCGTGGCGGAACTGAGCAAAAGCCTGCAACAGCAGCAGGGCGTGTGTGTGCTCCGGCTGGTCAATCAGGGCGCGCAGACGGTGCGGGTCTCGGCGCGCGAGTGGCCGGAACCGACGGCACTGGCCGGCGGCGAGGTCAAGGATTGGCTGATCCCGGTTCCGGGCGAGACCCTCACGATGTCGATCACGGTGGATGAGGGCAGCCGGTTCCGCTCGCGCATGGAGACCGTCCGGCTGCCGCGCGGCGGCGGGGTCGAGCGCGCCATCGTCGGCGCGGTCGCGCAGACGGCGGCACCCGTGCCCAAACCCGAGCCCGCGCCAGCCGCCAAGCCCGCGCCAGCCGCCGGACAGGCCGCCGTGCCAGCCGCGACCGCCAAACCGGCCGCCGCGCCTTCTCCCGCTGCCGTGGCCGAGAAAACTCCGCAGACCGCGCCAGCGGCTCCTGCGCCTGCGGCCGCCAAAGCGTTCTTCCAGCTTTCGGTGTCGCCCAAGATCGGGGTCCTGATGGTGGACGGCAAGGTGGTGGATGCCGGTCTGGTCGAAATCGAGCCTGGCGTGAACCACAAGGTCGAGGCGGTGTGTCAGGGCTACAAGCGGATCGAGCAGTATTACAAGGCCAAGCCCGGTGAAACGCGCAAGATCGACATCCTGCTGGAGAAAGAGGTCAAGCGGTCGTTCTTCGGGTTCTGATAAGAAAAAAGTTGTTTCTCATGGAAGACACAAAAGGCATGAAGGAGAATGGGGCGTCATGAAAAACACGTTGTGTCCTTTGTGCCGTTATGTGAGGTGAAATTTGGTTGTGGGGTACCGCCCGTGTTGGAAGTGCGTAGGCTCTGCGTCGCGGGCTTGCCAGAGATCACCCCGTTATGTTATCACTAACCGTTTAAAGGCCAGTAGCTCAGTAGGACAGAGCACTAGATTCCTAATCTGGGGGTCGCCGGTTCGACTCCGGCCTGGCCTACCATTTTGCTGTCTTGTTTGAATCCGTCGGAATGACGTGTGGAGCCGCAGTTTATGCCGGAAAAGACTTTGCCGCTGTCGCCTGCCGAATTGGAACGCCTGACGCAACGTTATCCTACCCCCTTTCATCTGTACGATGAGCGCGGTATCCGCGAAAACGCGCGCCGCCTTCAGGCGGCGTTCGCCTGGAACCCCGGATTCCGGGAGTACTTTGCGGTCAAGGCCTGTCCCAACCCGTTCCTGATGGCGATCTTGAGCGAGGAGGGGTTCGGCATGGATTGCAGCTCATTGCCGGAATTGCTGCTTTCCGAACGCGTCGGGGTTACGGGCGAGAAGATCATGTTCACGTCGAACAACACGCCTGCCGAAGAGTTCGTCAAGGCGCGGGAACTCGGGGCTATCATCAACCTCGACGATCTGGCGCACATCCCTTTTCTGGAGGCGAGCGCGGGCGTTCCGGAGCGCATCTGCTTGCGGTACAACCCCGGTCCGCTCAAAGGCGGCAATGCGATCATCGGCCGTCCCGAGCAGGCCAAATACGGGTTCACGCGCGAACAGCTTTTTGAGGGGTACCGGCAACTGAAGGCCAAGGGCGTGAGGCATTTCGGGTTGCACACGATGGTGGCGTCGAACGAGCTTAACCCCCAGTATTTCATCGATACCGCAGAGATCCTCTTTGACTTGGTGTGCGAGCTGTCTCGCGAGATCGATGTCCCGTTCGAATTCGTGAACATCGGCGGCGGCATCGGCATCCCGTACCGGCCCGAACAGGAGGCCGTAAGTCTGGAAACCGTGGGTGAGGGAATCCGGCGCGCGTATGCCTCGCGCCTGCTGGCCAAAGGCCATCCTGAACTCAATCTCTATATGGAGTGCGGCCGGATGATCACCGGACCGTACGGGTATCTGGTCACGCGTGTGCGCCACATCAAGCGGACCTACAAAACCTATGCCGGCCTTGATGCCTGTATGGCGAACCTGATGCGGCCTGCGCTCTACGGCGCGTACCATCACATCTCCGTGCCCGCCAAAGCGGGTGCCCCGTGCGACACGGTGTACGACGTGACCGGGTCGCTGTGCGAAAACAACGATAAGTTCGCGATCGACCGTCCCCTGCCGGTTTTGGAGCCGGGGGATCTTGTCGTGATCCATGACGCGGGCGCGCACGGGCATGCCATGGGTTTTCAATACAATGGGAAGCTGCGTTCGGCCGAGGTGCTGTTGCGCGAGGATGGCGGCACGCTTCTGATCCGGCGCGCGGAAACGCCTGAGGACTACTTCGCCACGCTGGATTTCGAGGCTCTCAAGGGATTTCGGGCCTGAGCCGGATGGGGAATCGGCACGGGCCGGCAATAAAGCGGACACGGGGCCGTTTTTTACGGCCAGACGTTGTCCGTTGTACACGACAACCGTAATCAAGGAGTCATGTTATGAATCAACTCTGTTTCGCCGCATGTGTGGCGCTGATGCTGGGTCTGTCGGTTCGGGCCGAGGAGAAGCCCGCCGCCAAACAGGAGGGGTTCCCCAAACGGGCGAATCCCAGGGCGGGCTTGATCCAGAAGTTCGATAAGGACGGGGACGGCAAGTTGAATGAGGAGGAGCGGGCTGCGATGCGCGAGGAGATGCGCAAGAACCGCGAGAAGGCGTTCGATAAGAACGGCGACGGCAAACTCGATGACACCGAAAGGGCCGCCATGCAAGAGGCCCGCAAGGCGCGCGAGAAGGCGTTCGACAAAGACGGGGACGGTAAGCTGAGCATAGAGGAGCGCAAGGCGATGCGCGAGGAACTCATGAAGAACCGCCGGGGTGGCGGCCCCGGAAAAGGCAGGCCCGACAAGGGTAAGAAAAAAGGTCCGCCGCCCGCCGCGCCCGGCGCGCCCGGCGCGTAAACGCGTAAGCTCAGAGAGGAACATGAGCCCCGGTTTGCGAAGGTTTAGCCTCCGCAGCCGGGTTTTTCTGTAACGGGCCGTCTCTTTCTTCCCCGCCGCGTTTTCGGCATCATTCCGTGAGCCAGCGCCAGTCGTGGACGGTCCAGCGGCCGGTAAAGGCGTCGCGGATCACGGTGACGGCGGCGCGCTGGTCCGCGAGCACCACCGGGCGCGACGGCGTGGAGGCGGGCGAGAGCGTCTGCGCCGCGATCACGATCACGAAGATGTTCTGGCGGAAGGAGACCAGGTCCGGCAGGTGGCGCACGGCGTCCTCGATCCAGTCGTGGGCCGGGGCGTCGTTAAACGGCGGCGTGAAGGACGTGCGCAGAAGCTCGTTCGTCGAGATCGCGGGCAACATGTCCGCGAACGAGCGCCAGCCGATGCCGGTGGGCGGCGTGTTGGCGAGCGCGTCGCGAAAGGCGTCGGACCAGTCGGACAGGTCGGACACGTCGGACAGGTCGGATAGAAAACTCTTTCCCCCTTCGGTAGTGTTGGTCCAGCCGAGCTTGCCGAAGCTGAAGAGTGTCTGGATCACGGGTTCATGGTGCGTGTTGGCCTGCACGAGTCCGCGCCAAGGCGGTCGGTTGGTGGGATGGATCGTGAACACGTCGAGCAACCCGGCGCCGGAACGGGAGACGAAGGCGATGGTGTCGTGACGCGGGAGTTTATCGTTCAGGTCGGGGGAAGCCGTGGCGTTGCCCAGCAGGAAGGTGTGGGTCAGGCGCAGGCGGTCGGGTGAGGTGTACACATGGCCGAGGTCCGCAATGGAGTGGAGCGGCGTGTTCAGCTGGATGAAGGGGTACTCCGTGACCTCAGTGCTGCGGTTGGTGGTGCCGAGTTCGTCTTTCCAGGCCGACAGGGAATGCACGGGTCGCCAAAAGGCGGCATAGGCGTTGTGCCGCGGGTCCGCGATGGAAAGATTCGTTACCGCCGACCAGCCCTGTACACTCTCCCCGCCTCGGGTGAGCAGGGCCTCATCCACAATCGCGTCACCCGACATGGCAGTCGAGCGGTTGGTGTTGATGGTCACCGTCGGTTGTAACCAAAGCCGGTTCCCGTTTTTGCCCAGAGCGATATAGTTCGTGATGACCTCGCGCTGGCCAGAGACCGACTGGTCAGCCTCGATGATAGTGATTTCCGGGAAGGAGACGGTCTTTCTGGGATATACGGTCCAATATCGGCCGAACCCGTCGGAGCGGGGTTCCGTCACGTCGACGCGGCCGCGTTCGTCTGATTCGAACGGCTGGGGCGCCCCGGTAGCGTCGGTCAGCGGGAAACGGTCCTCTTCGGTCATGTTGCCGAGCGTGGGTTCGCGCCGCGAAGGTGTGAGCGTGCTAAGGACGAGCGGATTCGGATTCAGATAGCTGAACAACGCCCCCCACGCCTCGTCGTCAAACTCATCGGGCCGCAGGAGCATGAAGGAGTAAAGCCCGTCGAGCGTCTCCGTGGGCAGCAGGGAGAGGAGAACGGAGAGGGTGGTCCCCAACGCATCCGGCATGGGGAGCGGCGCGACCGGCCGGACCTCGGTTACCAGAATGAGATTCGTGGCGGGGGCGAAGACGAAAGCGGGAGGTGTCCAGGGTGCCAGGTCGAGCGTCACGGCGGTGTGGGCGGACACGGCCCCGGAAACGCTGTTGCTGATGACCAGTTCGATGCCGCCGGGCTGGGGGGTGAACACGAGCAGGAGGTTGGTGAGACCGGCCTCAACGAAACGGTTGGTCACGCCCGCCGTATCGACGAACGCGCCCAAGACATTGGTGATCAGCGCTGAGCCGTCCGGTCCGGACCAGAGCAGCATGGGATACGGGTCTGGCCCGGTTGTGCCGAGGGTTGCCTCGAAAAGGTTGGTCTCCGGACCGGGTTCCGTTACCCACAGGAGTGTTGTGTTCGTGACGGTGTGGTAGGTGTAGGTGTTGGTGACCGCGACCTCAGCGAAATTGGTGGTCACCCCCGTCACCTCGTTGGTGACCACCTGTTGGGTGAGGTTGGTGGTGATCACGTCATAGGTTTCGGGATAGAACGCCTGCCAGATCGGGGTGTTGGTGAGAGAGAAGACCCCGTTGGTGTCGGCGGCCGGCCAGGAGGGGTGGTTGGTCATCGCGGGAGTGAACCAGAGATCGCCCTGGTCGGTGACGGTCTGCCAGAGCGGGTGGTCCTGAATCTCGGACCCCACCGCCTGGGTGTAGGCGTCGGCCCAGGCGTAAAACAGCGTCTTCATCACGGAGTTACTGGATGCGGCGTCATTCCAGCGGAACCAGTCGCGCAATTCGGATTCGTTCAACGGACGGTTGGTGGTGGTGACCACGTCCGCCTCGTTGGTGAAGAGCGCCGCGTAGAGCGCCGCGTTTTCCGGCGGACGGTTCGGCGCGAAGGGGTACCAGACTTCGACCGCCACGGCGTAATGGTTGCTGAGGCCGCTTGAAGGCAGGCCGTAGAAATCCGGCTCTTGTGGCGCATCGGGGTTGGCTCCGGAGCCGTCTTCATCATACAGGTTGAAGACCGCGACCTTGTTGACGAGCGGCACATCCTCAATCGCGAAGTTGTGCCGGGTCGCGAGGTCGATCCCGTCGAAGAGCGAAACCTGCGGGATCCGGTCGCTGTCGATGAAATTGATGATCGTCCACGGCAGGCTGGCGAGTTGCAGATCCTCCAGCCGGTCGGGATGATCCTCCGGCTCTGCGGAACGCAGGCGGTTCACCCGCAGGACCACAGGCAGGATCCATTGGCTGACGAGCTGCGGCGCGAGCAGCCAGTCGCCGCTTGCGGCATCGTTCTTTTCGATCAGGTTCGTGAAAGAGTGTAGATCGAACTTGGACTGATGCGTGGCCCGGTACGGGTCATATCCGAGATAGGGGTGGGCGTCCGCCCCGTCCGGCCTGAGCGGGTCCGCGTCCGGGTCCGGGTCATACGAGAGAAAGGAGAACGGCAGGCGGTCGGGGTCGGATGCAAGATCGGGGATTTTAGATTTGAGCGTTGAGAGTGTTTCGTGGTCGACGTTGGCGAACCAGTTGGTGACATCGCCTTGGCTGAAGCAGACGCGCGGCAGCTTTTGGGTGGTGGGGCCGGAAATGAAATAGTTGGCGTCGAGAAAGCCGGAAACGTCGAAGACCGCGAAGGCGATGCGGGCCGGGGTGTCGCGCCAGGGTTGGCCGGTGGATGCGGCGGCGACTGTTTGCCAAGAGGAACGGAAAGGTGCGGTGGCGGAGGGGTTGAGGTCAATACCGTTTGTGAGGGCGGGCGGGACGAGGGCGCGGACTTCGGGTGTGAGCAGGTTGACGGTCCAGCGGTCGCGAATTTCAGGTGTGGTGAATGGGGGCGTGCTGGAATCGTCGCCTTCCTGTATCGGCGGTGAGAGGAGAACGCCGGGGGCTTGGAATTGGATGGCACTCGGGTCTGTGAGCGTGGCGTCCGTCCACGTCTTTGAGAACCAGCGGCCGACCGGCGTGAGGCGCAGGGGGACAGGCGGATCAGGAGGAGGGGGCGCGTCGGTGAAATGGGTGTGACAGAAGGCGTCCTCGACGGTTCGCATGGCGAGGTGCAGGGCCTCGTCGAGCTGGTTGCGCGCCGCGAGGCGGTGGGTCGCGGCCGCGACCGACTGCTGCCGGAGCCGGGCCGTGACCAGGAAGGTGACCGCCATGACGCTGAGCACGGTCAGGATGCCGAGCGTGACCAGCAAGGTCGCGCCGCGGCGCGAAGATAAGGAGGAAGGAGAGAACGCTGAACACTGAACGCTGAACGCTGAACGCGGAACGGAGAACGGGGAAAATTTCGGTGTTCGACGTTCGGTGTTCGACGTTCGGCGTTTCCCCTCCGCGTCTCCGCGTCTTTGCGTCTCTGCGTTAAAAAACAGAGACGAGGAGCGTTGAATGTTCCATGTACCTTTCATGGCAGACGCGAGCCTCCGGCTTGGGGCAGGGTGATGCGGCGGGAGACGAGCGTGCCGAGGTGGGCGCGCTTCAAGAGGGCGCTAGGGGAGGAGTCGTTGAACCCGGACTGGTACGTGCCCCACTCTTCCGCACTGAACAGGTGGAGGGAGAGGTCAAGATACTGAGGCGGCAGATCAAATTGGACATCATCCGGTTTGGGGTCGGGATCATCCAGATAGTGTGCCAGAAAGGTGGGAAGAATCCGTTCGGCCAGAAGCGATGAGGATGTCGCAGGCGGAGTGGCGGAGGGGTCCAGAAGTTTTTGGTGAAGGGAGGGATCATTCACGAGAGGCATGGTTTCGGTGAGAAACTCGTGGGGGAGGGCGACGCCGTTGGTCACGGCCTGCGCGAAATCGAGAGTGACCGGGATGGCGTGACGGAACAGGGCGTGGGAGTAAGCGGTGTAGAACACCGCGTCCAGCGAGGTGCGGGTGCCGGACCCCAAGCCGGCGGGAATGCGCGTGCGCGGGGATGCGGGCCGGAGAAACGCCAAAAGGATCGTGACCGTATCGGGATGGGTGTTGGTGGGGTCTGGCGAGTACAGGTAAAAGGATTTGTAGAGGTCAGCGGATTCGGAAATATCGCTTACCGCTTGGTAGAGATCGTCGGCGATGAGGTCGGTGATGGCGGCGGCCACGGTCTGTTCCCGCTTTTGTCCGCGCGAGCCGGACCACATGTCGGTGGCGCTGTTCAGCACGGTCATGAGCATGCCGAGGATCATTACGAAGAGCGCGAGCGAGGCCACCAGCTCGATCAGGGTATAGCCGGAACGGGGGGAGAGTTCGGGAGTTCGAGAGTTCGGGAGTTCTAAAGTTCTAGAGTTCACACGCTCTGACATTGAGCGTTGAGCGTTGACCAGGAGGCGGGTATTCACGGCAGGCCTCCGGGGTTGGTGAGGGTGGTTTGGAAGATGCGGGCCTCGGATGAGTAGGTGTCGCCGTCGGGGTAGATGTGCAATTCCACTTGGAGACGGTTCCAGTTTTGGGCAACAGGAGAGGCGCCGAGGGGGTTGATTACCAACGCGTAACGGGGGTTCCAGTTCGCAAGGGAAATGTTTTTCGCTGAATAGGTGGAAGTGATCTCGCCGGAGAAGTTGAGCGTGATATCGGTGTCTGGAAAAGGGATGCCGGTGACAGGGGGGAAAGGAATATCGAATTGCTTCCGGCGCGCGTCATCCCAGAGTTGTCCCCATGTACGGTCGGGCCTGCCGTTCGTGCGCGCGTCATCCACGAAGCGGGCGTTGTATTCGCGGAGGGTTTCGAAGATGGCGTCGGCCATGATGGCGCAGCGCTGGTCGTGATCCGTCTCTTTGGACGCTTGCAGGCCCAGGCGGCCGAGGCCGAAGACGGCCAGCAGCCCGAGGCCGATGGCCAGCATGGCGAGGGCGGTCTCGATCAGGGTAAAAGCGTGATTGCGACCATGGAGGGGGCGCAATAAGGAAGGAGGAAGGAGAAAGGAGGAAGGAGGAAGGAGAAAGGAGGAAGGAGAAAGGAGGAAGGAGGAAGGAGGAAGGAGGAAGGAGAAGTTTTTAACGCAGAGACGCAGAGGCGCAGAGA
>JAPXSY010000011.1:0-58494 GCA_033812795.1 Kiritimatiellia bacterium | reverse complement strand
CTTGCTCCAGGGATTTTCACCGAGACGGAATTCGGCGCAGTTGAAGGTCGAGGCGCCGGAGACGTAAAGCGAGTTGGTGCCACTGTAATTGCCGATGTAGAGGCTGCCGAGGGTATCGACCGTCGAATGATCAAGAACGTGCATTGCCGCAAGTCCGCCGGGCACAGCCGAATAGAAACTGCCGACAAAGATACCGGCGTCCCTCTCGACGACGAGCGAGGCTTGGTTTGTGAGAATGTAGCTGCAGTGCGGGGCGGTCGATCCGATGGCGATTGGAGCGACCGTCGAATCGGATGGGACGAGGTGTTTCGAACCAGAGCCTTCGATCCAGACGACGTTGTTGGATGCCTGAAGCGACGTGTTGCCCAAAGTGATGTTCGCCTGCAATGTGGCGCCGTTCAAAATGTTGAGCCGGTAGTCCTTACGGTTGGTGCCGATCTGGAGGGTGTTCTTTTGGGAGCTTGTGATGATCGCATCCGGCCCGTCCACGGTGATGGAGCCGCCGTTGTTGCCACTGTCACCCATAAAGAAACGTTCGCCACTCGCGGACTCCCAATCGACGCCGAACGTGCCGCTCCTAAGCGTGAGTGCGGAGTCCGTGTTGAAATATACGCGGTGAAGCGCGGTGAACACACTCCCCGTGCCGAGATCGAGGTCGATGTCGTTCTTCACCGTGATCGCATACGGCTGGAGCGTCGAGACTGCCGACAGTTTCAGCCAAGCCGGGTGAGTCACTTTCGTGCTGATTGTCGCCGTGTGGTTGGCACCTTCCGGCAGCGTTCCACCCCAGTTTTGGGCATTACCCAGGTCGTAGTCACCAGCGGTATTGGACCAGGTCATGTCCGTTGCCATCGTCGGTATCGCAAAAGTGAACCCAACGAGAAACAAAAAAAACATGTTGATACGGTTACGCATGATCACCTCTTTTGATTTCATCGCTTCGGACAGACCGGAACCGCAACGGTTCCCTCAAACGCCCGAACGCCAGCTATTATGCGGAGGAAAGCCGAAACGTGTCAACCTCTGAAAGTGGCGAAGTTGGGGTGACGATCTTCGGCACGATGATCCTAGCCGTTTTACCATACCTTCGGGCGTCCGAACCGCAGGCGGTCCATGCAGTACGGCGGGACGTCCACAGCTCCGCGCCAGCGGCGCGGAGCCGGAGCGCCGAAACCGTTCTAATACAGCCGGATCACCGTGCCCTCCGCGTAGAACAGTTCAACACGATTGGACACATAACGCGCGAACCATGCTTTCGGCAGACCGTTAACCGAACCGAAGGTGCCGTTCAGCGCGGCGCACGTCACGATCGTGTACGTCTTCCTGCGGTTGAACTGCGAACCCGGCGCCACCGTCAAAGAACTGTCCGGCCCCAGCGTCAGGCTGCCGTTCACGGCCAGCAGGCTCGCCGAGTTGGAGGAGACATTCACCGTCAGATCCCCGTTGAACGTTTCGCCGCCTGCCGAGACCTCCAGCGTTGTCCCCAACGCCAAGGTGACCGAGGGAGAGTCGCCGAGTGTGGAGAGGTTCGTCGTCACCAGGGAACCGCTGTTCACAACCGTGCCGCCCGTATAGGTGTTGGCACCGGTCAACGTCAGGGTGCCCGTCCCGGTTTTGATCAGAGAGCGATCGGCGATCCGCAGAACCCAACGGGATGAGTCCGCGGCAGGAGACTTGGGACAACCAAAAAACCGGGGGGATGCGTAAACCATCCGCCCCGGTTTTCAATACGTTCGGGAAGACACTCAGTCCTGTCCGAAACCCTTTTCCTTCAGATACTCGAACACCTTGCCGACCGACGTCAGCTTTTCCGCGTCCTCGTCCGGAATTTCCGCGCCGAACTCCTCTTCGAACGCCATAATCAGTTCCACGGTGTCCAGCGAGTCCGCACCCAGATCATCGATGAACGATGCTTCCGGTGTGACCTGCTCAGCGTTGACGCCCAATTGCTCAACGATGATCTCTTTGACCCGTTCTTCCAGTTTGCTTGCCATGTACTCTCTCCTTGATCTGGTTTCCCTTGTTATACAGTTGCGGCACATGCCGCGCCAATCCGATTACATCACCATGCCGCCGTTGACGTTCAGCGTCTGCCCGGTGAGATAGCTCGACTGCTCGGAAGCGAGGAACACCACCGCATGCGCGATGTCCTCCACGGTTCCGAAACGGCCCAGCGGAATCCGGGCCAAGTACTGTTTGCGCACGTCTTCCGACAGCGCGTCCGTCATTTTCGACGAGATGAACCCCGGCGCGATCGCGTTCGCCCTGACCCCGCGTCCGGCCAACTCATTGGCCGTGGACTTGGTCAATGCGATCACACCGGCCTTGGAAGCCGCATAGTTGGCCTGCCCGGCGGTACCGATGAGCCCGCTGATCGAGGCGATGTTGATGATCGCCCCGCTCCGCTGCCGCATCATGTTCTTGGCCACGGCGCGTGTGAACAGGAAGGTGCCCTTCAGGTTCACGCGGATCACATCATCCCAATCCGCGTCCGACATGCGCACCAGAAGCGTGTCTTTGGTGATGCCAGCGTTGTTGACAAGGATATCCACCTTGCCGAACTCCTTGACCGCCTCCTGCACGCAGGCGTTTACAGCCTCACTGTCACCCACGTCCACTGCCAGCGGCAGCGCCTTACGGCCGCAGTCCTGAACCATCCCCGCGCTCTCGGCGAGCCACTCCGCCTGCAAATCGCAAAGGACGATATCGGCGCCCTCCTGCGCCAGCCTCCGGGCGATGGCCTGACCGATTCCGCGCGCCGCGCCGGTCACCACCGCCACTTTCCCGTCAAGCATTCCCATGATGTCTCCTTTTCCGAAAAATCGAACCTCACGCCCCGAGCGCCGCAACCGCGGCATCAAGCGACGTCACATCCGCCACATTGAGCGTGTCCACACCCTTGTCGATGCGCCGGATCAGGCCGGACAGCACCTTGCCAGGCCCGAACTCCACAAAACCACCGGCTCCCGCAGCAACGGCATGCCGGACGCAGTCCAACCAACGCACCGAATCCGTGATCTGCCGGAGCATGGCGTCACGGATCGCCGACGGATCCGTACTGTGCGGCGCTCCGGTCACATTGGCGAGCACCGGCATCGAGGGGGCGCGGAAGGTCACGCCCTCCAACACCTCCGCCAGCTTGGACCGGGCCGAGGCCATCAGCGGCGAATGGAACGCGCCCGCCACATTGAGGGGAATCGCCTTCACGCCCAATTCGGCCGCCACCGCCACCGCAGATTCCACGCCGGCCTTGAGACCGGACAGCACGACCTGCGCATCGGAGTTGATGTTGGCAACCGTCAGTCCCGTGCGGTCGCACAGCGTTTGAAGTTGTTCGGCGGTCGCGCCCATGATGCTGATCATGCCGCTCGCCTGCTCCTCGCAAGCCTGCTGCATGAAACGCCCGCGCGCCTCCAGAATGGTCAGCGCCGCCTCGAACTCCAGCACCCCCGCCACATGCAGCGCGGTCCACTCGCCCAAACTCAGACCGCCCGCCATTGCGAACGAAACGCGGGGACAGCGTTTCTGGAATGCCCGGAACGCCGCCACACTGACCGTGAAGATCGCCGGCTGGCAGACATTGGATTTCGTCAGCGCCTCCGCCGGGCCTTCGAAACAGAGCGTCGCCAAATCAAATCCCAACACCCGGTTTGCGCACTCGAAAAGGGCCATCCCCTCCGGATCGCTGGCAAAATCCTTTCCCATACCCGGCACTTGCGCGCCTTGTCCTGCAAACACGCAGACCCGATCACTCATTCGCGTCTCCTCAGTTGCTTGTTCTGTGCCACACCTGTCCCATGTACAGACGTATGAGGCGGCGCATTTTGACATTTTTTCGCAAAATGTCAATTTCAAGCCGTTTTTGAACTGATTTCGGAAGCATAGCACATCCAGACGCGGCGGCGCGATAGAAAAATAGGGGCTACACTCCCGCGCCCTCGTCCGGCATCTCCATCTCGGCGATCCGGCGGGCGATCGTATCCGAAAGGTTGTTGGCGGCTGCGGCGGCACCCGCGATGATCGCGTGGAAAATCGCGCGGTAGGAAGAGGACCCGTGCGTGATGATCACGGTGCCCGGAACCCCCAGCAACGGCGCGCCCCCGTAAATCTCCGGGTCCATGCGGCGCTTCAGCGTTTCCAAGGCGCCCTTCAGCAGCAGCGCGCCCAGCAAACGCACCGGATGGCGGAAAAACTCCCTCTTCATCCAGTATCCGACCGCATGCGCCACGCTCTCCGTGGTTTTGAGCACCACATTCCCCACGAAACCGTCGCACACCACCACATCGATTTTGCCGAGGAAGAGATCATGCCCCTCGACATTGCCGCGGAACTTCACCTTCGAGCGTTGGATCAGGTGGAACGCTTTCTTCGTCATGTCGTTCCCCTTGCAATCCTCCGTGCCGATGCTGAGCAACCCCACCACCGGCTCGGTACGCTTCAGAACCGCTTGCGAATAAGCGTTACCCATCACGGCGAACTGCGCGAGCCAAGCTTCGTGGCAATCCGTGTTGGCCCCTGCGTCCAGCAACAACAGCGGCCGCTTGGGCTGGCGCGTCGGGATCACCGTGGCGATCGCCGGGCGGAGCACGCCGGGCATCCGCCCCAGGCAGAACATCGCGGCCGCGGCCACCGCGCCGGAGTTGCCGGCCGAGACCATGGCGTCGGCCTCGCGGTTTTTGATCAAATCCATGCAGAGGTTGATGGAACACCGCTTTTTTTTGCGCACCGCCACCACAGGCGACTCCCCCATGCTGATCGAATCCGGAGCATGGACGATGTCCAACCGGGTTAGGTCCGCCTTGGAGTACTTCGCGAGTTCGGCCCGGATGGCGGCCTCGTCACCGACCATCAGGATCTTCGAAACATCTTTGAACTTGAGGGACGCCTCGACCGCACCATGCACGATCTCCTCCGGCGCACGGTCCCCCCCCATCACATCCAACGCAATCCGCATTCTCACACCCCGTTTGCGTTCGCATCATGCAAAGGGGTTCCGCCCCAGGCGAAAACCCCTTCGATGCCTCTCCGGGCACATACCGCTCCTTCCGGCCGCCCTACTCCGCGACCGTCAACACTTTGCGGCCCTTGTACATCCCGCACGAAGCGCAAACCCGGTGGGTCTGCTGCGACGCGCCGCAACTCGGGCACGCCTGAACCTGCGCGACCTTGGCTTTGATATGCCCCTTGCGCTGGTTCTTGCGCATTTTCGACTTTTTCCTTTTTGGTACAGCCATGTTTCCCTCTCTCGTTCAAAAAAACCATCCCGCGTTCCGCCGCCATCCTCAGGACAGCGCATCCAGCACCGACCAGCGGCGGTCCCGGTCTTGTTTCCGGCATGAACACGACGCGGTGTTCAGGTTCACGCCGCACGTCATGCACAGGCCCTGGCACGTCTCGCGACAAACCGGGTAACCGGGCAGGGCAAGTATGGTAGCTTCCCGAAGCTCACTGGTCAAGTCCACGAACTCATCCAACGTATCCCGTTCCAGCGAGCACAAAAAATCGGGCACCGCCACCTCGGTGTCGAACTCGACCGCGCACCGCGAGCAGACGCAGCGCAAGGACTGCCGCACCTCGCCGCGCACCAGCAACTCGTCTCCCGCCATTTCGACGCGCAGCGCGTAGCGCATGCCGCCCACCGGCGTCACCCACTCGCTCTCGCCGAGCTCCAGCAGTCCCGTGCCGGTCTCGCCGCAATACGCTTCGCCGCCCGCCTCGAGCCGCGCGACATCAACGATCAAACGCCCCTGTGTTTCCAATCCCGCCTCCCGCCCGGATGTGCGGATCCGGATGCCTGCTCATGTGTGCGCGAATGTATTTCTGCACCGGGGCGGGCACGAACGCGCTCGTGTCCCCGCCATACCGGGCGATCTCGCGAATCGTGCTCGCCGTCACGTAACTGTAGTTCTCGTTGGGCATCATGAAGAGCGTTTCGATCTCGGGCGCGAGTTTACGGTTGGTCAGCGCCATCTGGAACTCGTACTCGAAATCCGAATACACGCGCACCCCCCGCACCACCACCCTGACCTTGCGGCGGCGGCAATAGTCAACCAGCAGACAGTCCAACCGGTCGATCTCGATGTTGGTCATGCCGACCTCATCGACGCTCTCGCGGATCATGGCCATGCGTTCTTGCAGGTTGAACATGCCCCCGGCCTTGACCGATACGTCCGCGACCACAACGATCACCTGATCGAACAGCGAGGCGCTACGCCGCAAGAGATCGAAGTGGCCCAGCGTCAGCGGGTCAAACGTGCCAGGATAGACTACAATTTTTTCCATAAGGTTCTCTCTCATACGGTCCGGCCCTTACGCCGGAACCGCTCAATCCGTTGTCTCGGTTCCCTCTGTTCCCATCCGGTACACCGCCAGCCGCGTGTGCCCATATGTCCGGTCGCGAACGAGGCGCCACCCCGCGGTCTCCTCCGCCGCGCAGGCCTCCGGCATCTCCGCCACGAATATCCCGCCCGGCCGCAACACCCGGTTCGTCTCCAGCAGCCCCATGATCTGCGCGAAGCCCGAATCACCGTCCGCTGCGTACGGCGGATCAGCGAACACCACATCCGCCCGCATCCCGCACCCCGCGCCCTTCAGCCAGCGGAGGACCTCGCAACGGCAGACCTCGCCGGGCTTGCCGGTCACGGCCACCACATTCTCCTGAAGCACGGCCGCATACCGCGGATCCTGCTCCACCCAAACCACACGGCTGGCACCGCGGCTAAGGGCCTCCAGCCCCACCGCGCCGGTTCCCGCAAAGAGGTCGATGAAGAGCGCGCCGGGGACCGCCCCCATCAGCATGGAGAACAACGCCTCGCGCACCCGGTCCTGAGTCGGACGCACACGGTCACCCGCCGGTGCCTTGAGTTTCCGTCCGCCCCATTCTCCGCCCGTGATTCGCATACACCCGTACTATACCCGAAATACCGCCATCGGCGCAATGTCGGCCTGCAAGGGTTATTCATGACACCGAAAAATATGGAAGTCCAAGTGACCTTGCAGAGCGGCACATCCAGCGCCGAGAATTCGCTCCCGTCCGGCATGCGATGCGGACACTCGATAATTTTCCCATGACCGTCATCCAATGTTGACCTTAACCTTTTCAAGAACTTGCTCGCAATATCCGCATTCGGCACATTCACGCGAACAGGAAGAGGTGCGGTCAAACCAATCAGGCGGAAATGCCGCGTTATCGAGGGCAGTCGGGAAGAACGCAGGCGAAAAGCCCGGCTCGAAAAGGTCGAGAAGATTGCCCTCAAAACCGCCGCGCTCGTAGGCACCGATCACCATATCCGGATTCGCATGCTGGCGCGTCGCGAGTTTGACGACATCGACAAGCCCTTCGAAACGATAGAGGTCTTCTGGACGCACCCACGTCGCCTTGAGGATATGGGAAAAGTTTTTCGGATCCTTGTAAAGCGTCCAGCAGAGGTGTGGACTCCAGCCCTTCACGTTCTCCACATTCATCGCCGCATCGGAGTGCGCAATGAGATTGTCATGGAAAGTCTGCCAGGGACAGTTCCTCAAGCACCCGGAGTTCGCAAGTATGCAGAGCTTCTTGCCGTTCACATGACACCAATCGGAGAACCGTTTCACCGTATCGAGGTTACGCTGCACATCGCGTCCGAGATAGTACGAATCGAAAAGAGGCGCGAGGTACTTGAACGCCTGTAGCGTCGTAAGCCGCATGTTCACACTCGCCCGCACTTCGATTTCCGGGAACACCTTCTTAAGCGTACGCGCAACAAACGGCGAGGCGGTCGTCACGATCTCGGGCTTGCAGCGCCACGATATGAGCTGCTCGAGGATCGTGATGATGCGCTCCTCAAACTCATGGCTCATCGCCTTCTCTCCGTAGCAGTTGGCGTTGAGAAGAAGATCGAGCTTCATCCCGGCTTCACGAAGTCGGCCAAGGTCGCGCTGTAGCGCTGCCTCAAGCTCCGCAGGATCATCCTCTTCCTCGTAGCCAAGTTTGGGACGTCCCGACGGCTCATCCACCCACGGAAAGTAGACCTCCTTCACCGCCGGATGCCGCAAGGCAATCTCGGCAAACGGTGCGCCATCCTCGAAATGCTGATATCCTGCCGCAAGAGCAATCATCGTCTCATTCCTTCTCTCGTATTCCGTAGTCGCGACGAAAGAAACATTTGCCTTGTCCTGAAAGATCGTTTCTGCACCTCGATGCGCATGTCCAGATCAACGACCTCTTTCGCTTCCTTGTTTCACGATCGGTGTTAGCACCATGTTCTTAAACGAGGTATTCGAATTGTCGTCTTGGGGGAGAATCGGCCCAGACACGAACTCGTTCCCGTCGATGGCCTCAGGTGCCCCAGGGAATCAGCAGGTTGCCATGATCCTGACACCATTGAGCGTAACCGTGAGATGTCGCCTGTAGAGCGTACGAATCCGGCCACAAACAGCATTGCACGTTGAACACCAAGATGCCCCTGCTTTTCATAAAGTTTCCGTTTCTCAGGCACCCAATTCCCAGCCGTTGTGATACTCGGCAGAGAGGAAGCGGTTCGCCTCGTCGGCATAGGCGCCGACGAATCTCTCGGACTTCGGATCCCATTTGAGAGACGAAAGCTGCATCCGCGCGCAGATGTTAGCGATGTGTGCCATCGAAATCGTGCGGTGTCCCATCTCGCAAGTCGAGGCCACGTCCTGACTACCGGTCAGGACACCGTCCAGAAAGTCAGACTCGTGAAACTTCGAGCCGTCGCGCTCAGCCGGGGGACGGTGAAGCTTGATGTCCTTGTCGGTGAGATCGGACTCCCTGAAATTCTTGAGACATTCCGGCACCTTGCCCTTTCCGGCGTAGCTGCCAACATCGCCCTTCTCACAGTGGAAGATCGTCTGGCGCGGCCATCCGGCCTCCTTGTCGATCTTACGCACATGGCACCTGACGCCGTTCGCGAAAACGAAGTCGAACTTGAATTCGCTCGGCCATGAGAAGATATCGCGATCCGTTCCGGTCGCGTAATCGGTCTCCACGTTCTCAACCGCCACCGGTCCTGTGAACTGGGTGCCAAGGCCGCGGTTGAGCTGATCGAATTCGTGCGCACCGAAATCGGGAATCATACCGCCGCCATAGCGGCTGTTAAAACGCCAGCAGGTCGGATCGTGAATCGAGGGGATGTAGGCGTTGTCCTCCCAGTGACGGGCAGGACCCTGCCACATGTTCCAACCTGCCTCGGAGAGATAGGCCGGACGCGGCAGTCGCGCCGCAGAACGGCCGTGCCCCGCCCAGTGGTCGCAGGCCGGAATGCAGATCGTCGCGCTCTTCACCTTGCCAGCGTATCCGTTAAGGACAATTTCCTGGGTAAGGCGGTACGCGGGGTTCGTCGACCCCTGATTGCCGACCTGAAAGGTGACGCCTGTCTCCTTCGCGACGCGTACCATCGTCTGGCCCTCGGCCAGTGACAGAGTCATCGGCTTTTGGCAGAAGACGTGCTTGCCGGCCTTCATCGCGGCGATGGACATGATCGCATGCCAGTGATCCGGCGTACAGATGCAGACGGCGTCAATCGCCGGGTCGTTGATGATCGTGCGCCAGTCGAACACGACCTTGCAGGCCTTGTCACCGTAATGGGCGTTGACCACGTCACGCAGAACGCGCCAGCCGCAGACGTCCCGGCGGTAACGGCCATCCGCCCGGACGAAGTCCTCGACTCCCAAGTTCGTGTTGCGGCTACCGTAGAAGTAGTCCGGTGCGATCTCTACGACATCGCAGACGGCCGTCACGCGGCAGCGCGGATCCTGCAGGAAGCCCGGCGCGTTCGTCGTCTTCGCGATGAGGCCACAGCCGATGATCGCCACATTGACTTTCGCGTTCGCCGCGATCTTACGCGGTCCCTTGACAGTCGTGCAACCGCCGATAAAGATCGAGGCCGACACCCCACCGATGAAACCTCTTCTCGTTATACTCATGTTCATTCCTTTCAATTAACGATTACGACTAAACTCGACCGCGACGTAATCCCGATTCCGTCGTCGGCATCCTGAACACGTTCGAATCGATCATTTTTCCCATCGAACACCGCCTTACCTGTAACGCCCGATTTTCTCAAAGGGGATGGGCTGGAAATGCGGAATCAACTGTCGGCAGGCCGCGTTGACATCTCCCGGCGGCAGTTCGTTAACCACGGCATTCCATTGATTGGTGACCCAGTTGTCACCCTTCTTAAATTCGCGGCAGTGCACGACGACGTTGTCTTCGCATCTCTGCATACGGTGGCTCCGCGGAAAACCCTGCATGACACCTTTGAGTTCCGGATAACGCGACTGGTAGACGGAGCCTTCGATGTCGACCTCCCTCTTGAGCCGACGTATCCAACCGGGCTCCTTGAGCCAGTTATTCCAAATTTCGTCCGTAACCCAGCGCGAACCCAGAGCCCGTCCACAATTGATGAAGAGACAATTACGGACGACATTCGAATAGCCGCCGTTGCAGTGGATCGCACCGAACCCCCGCTTGTCTTCGTTACGAAAGACATCGCGGAAGATACAGCCGTCGATCGTCCAGCCCGAATGCCCGTCGTCGAGATAGAGAGCCGCCTGCGCCCTGAACTCGGGGTTGCCGATGTTCGCGAAAAGATTGTGGCGGAAAACGTTGCCGCGGCAGGAGATGTTGCGTCCACAATGAAATGCGCCCGAATCGTCCGTGCCGGTCACCGCATTGGAAATGACGTTGTATTCGATCAGGCAGTCGTTTCCATCCACGTTCAACGCCTCGTGGATCGTGTTGTACATCTCGTTGTGCCGCACGACATCGCCGACGCCCCATGTCTGGATGGCCCAGGCATACGTCATCCGGATCTTCGAGAAATCGTGGATGAGATTGTTCTCCACCACATTCTCGCCGCGGATGAGATTGCGGCGGTCGCCGCCCGAGACCTTCACGCCCCCGGCGCCCAAGTCATACATCGTGCAGTCGGCGATCCGGCAATGATCGGCTTCCGAAAACTCAATGCCCTTGAGCCGCGTGCCGGAAATCGTCAGGTTGCGGATCACGACATTCGTCACCGCCGAACCCCAAACCGCATTTTTCCATGCAGGGCCGATCGTCAGATCGCAGATCGTCACGTTCGCAACACCCCGTAGCGAAACGATGTCCTCGTCCTGCCAGCAAAGCCGCACTTGCGACTGCGCGTCAAGGGGATGCCGCGGTATAAGGTAGACCTTGTTCGCCTCGACATCGACATAGCATTCGCCGGGAGTATCCAGTTCGCAGAGCACGTTGAGGACGCGCCAACGGCGGGGCCGATTGCTCCAACTGTTGATTCCGCCAAGGCCGTAAAAATGGAACCCGCCGAGGGTAATCGTCTTCTCCTTGTCGTCGATCGAGGCAATCGGCATTTCATCGGCACGCCATTCGGTCTTCCAGAACCCGAAGACATAGGCATACTTCTCGTTCACCCAGCGGTCGGGACGGAGCCCCCGGTAGACGAAGGTTCCGCAGTCGACGCCGTTGGTTCCGGGATTGACGACCTTATCGAAGGTCGCCCAGCCGTCCTCCCAGTCGTCCAGTTCGCCACTCACCGGATCCGGCCATCCCGCCGGCATCATCCGCTTGCCGTCCACGTAGAGTTCCGGAACCGGATACGGATGGACCGTCTCCGTCGGCTTGACCGGCCAATTCGCCTGCCAGTCCGAAACGTCCGCAACCAGAACGCCCGGGCATTCGGGATCGGGCTTGAAGACGTCTGCCGGTATCGCGCGTCCGCCGATAAGTCTCGTTCCTCCGCACGCCGCACCCCGCCAGATGATCGGCGCATCGGGCGTTCCAGAGTCCTGCGGTTCAAGCGCGAGCCCTTCCTCCATCTCGAAGACGCCGCGCGCGAGCCGCACCTCCACACCCTGTACACGTTGGGCAACACTCAGAGCACGAATTTGATCGCGAATGACAGTCAACTTCGTTCCGGCCGGTACGTCTATCATAACCGGCGTCCCGGCAACCGCACACCCTGTCGCCAGCAAAGTGAACAATGCGAACGACGTTATCTTCCTCGTCGGCATACGATCCATCTCGTCGCGCTCCTTATTTGTACATAATCAACAGTCCCTGCACCGAATACTTAATCGCGAGCTCCGTCGGCGACGTCTGACACAAGACGAACTTACCCTTCGGATCCAACGCCAGTCCGTCGATGCCTTCCGGCAGGAAGAGTCCGCCAGCGGCACGCGCAATGATGACCGTGTTACGCGGCAAATCCGCCACATTTGACACAATCGGCATCGCGCCTGCGGACAGTGTCAGCGATCCGCTGGCGTTTAAGACCGTACCGGCGGCGATATCGACAGCAGGGATCGTCCACGTACCCGTCACCGTCAGGTTGCCATTGGTAACAGTCGGAAGCCCTTCAATTGACGACACTGCCGTCGTCAATCCCTCTGCATTGAGATCTAAAACCGTATTCGGCGCAAACTTCATCGCCAAGAAGTCTATCCGGTTCTCGAGTGAACTGACCTCCAGACGATTCGTTGTCACGACAAAAAGCGAGCCATCGCCCGGATCGACCGGCGACACGTAGTCCCGGTAGTTGTGTGACCCCCGTCCTTGCCGGTCGATGGCAAAACCGAACTTGCTCTTCCACTCGCCACCGTTATTGCCGACGTAGCTTGTGAAAGGTTCATCATCGAGGTATTGCATAATGCTCGCAGCGATAGCACCAGAATATCCGCCGAGTTTGCGATAACGGAATTCAAAGGCGTGCGCCCCGGGCGTCATCACCACGTTTCCCGTCCTGCAGGTTTTACGGACGTTCTGATTGACCTTGAGTTCACCATCGATGAACAGCTTGGAGTGCGCATCCATGCAACACGCAAACGTCCACGTTTCGTTGGTCGGGCTGTCATTCCAAACGTACCCACAGTAAGAGAGCATCTTGTTTTCCGCGTCCCCGTCCTGATAGTACAGATGCGCGTTCGCGTCGGTCGAGACCCGCACCCAGAGCGAGGTCACACCCTGCGACGGAGACGTGAGATAGCAAGGCTCAGTCGCATCCCAGGCTACACCATTGTAAAGGTTGGTGTACTCACCGAGGCCCGCCACGCGCGAATAGTCGACATCGGGGTCGGGATAGCGGAAAGCACCTTGTTGCACATACAGCGAGGCAATACCGTTCAGGTTCGTCGTGTAAGTGAAAAGCGAGCCATCGCCCGGATCGACCGGCGACACGTAGTCCCGGTAGTTGTGCGATCTCCGCCCCTGCCGATCGATGGCAAAACCGAACTTGCTCTTCCACTCGCCACCGTCATTGCCGGCAAAGCCTGTGAAGACCTCATCATCGATGGATTGCATAATGTTCGCAGCGATAGCGCCGGAATTCCCGCCATCGCGGCGATAACGAAACTCAAAGGCATGTGCACCGGGCGTCATCACCACATTTCCTGTCTTGCAGTATCCACGCGTGTTCTGATCGATCTTGAGTTCACCGTCGATGAACAGCTTGGAATTCGCGTCCATGCAGCATATGAACGTCCACGTCTCGTTCGTCGGGCTGTTATTCCAGATGTACCCGCAGTAGGAGAGCATCTTCATGTAGCTATCTCCGTCCTCATAGTACAGGTTCGCATTCGAATCGGTCGAGACACGGATCCAAAGCGAGGTCACGCCCTGCGACGGAGACGTGAGATAGCCGGGGTCCATACCCGTCCAGGCGGTCTGATTGTAGATGTTGGTGTACTCGACGAGGCCCGCCACGAGCGAGTAGTCGACGCTGATGTCATATCCGCCCGTCGGATCGGGAGACGTGTCTGCCCGCACATTCAAACCCAGCGTCAGCGCACCGAGCAGAGCCAGTGTCCCTTTTTTCATTTTGATTTACCTCCTTGTGTTTTCAGTAAATCCGCACCATCAAATACTGCCCGAACGCGGGAAGCATACCGTCCTTACCGAGCGGCACGGCCTGTCGCCGGGTGCCGAACGGCTCCTCTGCTGTGGCTTTCGCGCCTGACGGCACAACCAGCCTCGCACCTTTGATCTGGACCTCGGGATGATAGTTGACGAGATGGATAACAACACCGTCGCTGACTTCCCGCATGTCAACGAAAACCTCCTCTGGCAGGTTCTCGAACACAAAACGGTTACGATAGCCGACCCGACCAAGCCCCGCCATGAACGCCCGGCCCCCATCTTTCGGCGGCAACACGCGCGTGATCCAGCCGAGTGCGTTTTTCTGCGCGACGTCAATGTCGTTGCGCCAGTCGACGTTGGGGAGCTTGCGGACGCAATCAAGCGGATTCGTGAAACGCTCGGCTCCGTTTTCGTCGCGTAGCCCCGTGTCGCGTCCTGTGACAACGAGCCTACCGCCTTTTTTCGCCCAATCCACCACTGCGGAGACCTGAGCATCGCTCATCCACTTCGAGTTCGGCAACACCAGCACCTCACAGTCAGCCGGGATAGACGGTGCTTCAGCACCCTTGACGATAACGTAGCCGTACGGCATATGGTGGCGCAGCAGGATCTCGTCCACAGTCGAAACCGCCAGATTCATCGAGACCGCGAGTCCGCAGGCAGCAGACGGATAGAACACCCTGACCGGCAGATAGGGCTTGCCGGTAAAGGCGGCACGGTTCGCCTTTACGAAAGCGTCGAATTCGGCAAGCACTTTTTTGCGCATCGCAAAACGCTCTTCGTCAATGAAACCCTCGCGGCGCACAGGCGACATGACGGTGCGATCCGTCGGAATGCCGCCCCAAACAAGATCTTCGACAAGCGGCCTCAAGTACATCGACTCATCGAGGGCGTCGCTCCCGGCGGCACCGTCACTGAGAGCGACGATCTGCTTGCCGAGGTCACGCGCCATGCGCAGATCCCGTTGACGGTTGACAATATAATGCTGGCCGGGGAACTTCGGGTCATCGAGATAAGCAGGGAAGTTGAGCGTCTGCATCATCAGGAGATCCAATCCTCCATCCGCCATGTCGATGACATCGACACTTCGCGCGTGGTAGTTATCGGTGCTACGGAAAGATCCCGAATTGGCCGAAACAATCGCATCCGGCTTGAGCGACTTGATGTGGCGGTAGAAGCGTTTCATCACCGCATTGACACACTGTACGCGCCAGCGGTAATACTCCTGGGCAACCGGATCATACTCGTCCCCGTTCTCGGGGCGGAACGCTTGCGGAATACGCAGTCCCGGCATTTCGGCAAAGCCGAAACGTTCCTCAAGATCGGGCAGGGAATGAATGTGACGTCTGAACGCCTCTTGGCACCGCGGACAATGGCAACCAAAGAAGAAGGCATTGTCGAACATCACGCCGTCGAAACCGCCTTCGGTCATGGCGATCGTAAGGATTTTCTCCGTATATTCGACCCACTTCTCATTGACTATGCAGGGGAGCCAGCGGGCCGCTTGCCTACTGTAGATCATCTTCATTCCGCGCTCATCAATCGCCGCCCAGCTTTCGATGTCCGGAATCTCCTTCTGCATCACCTCATGGTAGAGTGTCGCGAACTGCACGTAAGCAAGTACGGTGACACCGTGCTTATGACAATTATCGACAAACTTCTTCACATTCGGGAAATCCTTTTTCTCAACCTCCCAGCCCATGCCTTTGTAGAAGCGGGAGTGGAGAGCGTTGAGTCCGATCTCCTCCATCCGCGCCGGCGCGTGCTCGTCCCACCAGTCGAGCCAGTCTTTCACCCACTTTGAGCCTCCGTAGATACCACCGGTGGACCTCCTGCCAATGCGGCGGTACATCGTGAAAGGCTCGTGCGCGCCGAAGGTCCAGCGCGTCGTGATCGGATCGACCGCCACATCCCGTGTGATCGTGGACGCCTCCAGACATATCGACGACGCGAAAAGAATGCCGCATACAAAAGGAATCACACATCTGTTCATCTCATCTCTCCATACCGAGTCATCTGCCTGCCTTTCCGGAATAAAGTGCACCGGAATCGGCGAACGACAGATACTCGCGCGCCTTGAGTGAATCGAGAAATGATTTTGGCTCATTGCGGTATTCAACCCCTACGAATGCCGTCGGATCCGCAGCCAGCGCGAATTTCGCAATGGTGACGTAACGGCCTTCGGCAACAAGCATCGGTTTCACGCCCGTCCGCTTCTCCAGTTCTGCAGCCAGCGTGAGGATTTCTGCTGCGCGCAAGGCGACGAGAGAACGTCCCGCGATATAGAGATCCACGGCCACCACCTCGTCGTCACCGCGCCTTTCGTAGTACGATCGTTTACCTTTCCGCTCCGAACGGATGACATAGCGGCCTGCGTCGGCAAATAGCGTGGCCGTCACTTCGCCCGCACCGGCCAGCCCACCCAAACGCAAGGTCGCACGCCTATCCTTGGCCAGTTCTCCTTTTAGCGTTGCAAGAACACCGCTGCAATCCTTACCGATGAGTTCTTTCGCCACAAGCGGTTTTGCGTTCTGCGCGGCGTTATCGACCGACACGCCGCGCGCGACGAACTTCTCGGCGATCGTATTGTAAATCGACTTAAAGCCAACGAGATGCGAGACTTCCTCGTCAGGAGTTACAGTGCAGTCATCCGCCGTGAACTCGGTCGTCTCGGTCTCAGCGACCTGCCTTGATTCACCCGTGAGATGCTTCAGTAAAAAGCTCACAGAACGTTCACGATGGGTCTTGGACATTTTATGCGGCCCCGGTGCCTCTGAAAGCTCGTACCAATCGGCAGGCAGACCGACTTTCGCCGCCACTTCTTTCACCAACCGATGCGTCGAACGCGAGCCCTCGATCTGAAAGAAGTCCTCGACCGCAGCATTGATGAGAACGGGACACTCTGCGGCAAACATGAGTGCCGCGTGATTGAAGCCCCAAGAAAACGCGTCAAAGAAATTCTGTTCCGCGTCCTGCGGACCGCACGTCAGCAGATGTTTGCGCGCAGAAGAGAGGTAGCAAGACGGAGTCGCCGCCTTCACGCGATCATCGACGGCCATAAAGAACGCCGCCATCGTCCCCCCGCCGGAATTACCGCACACACCGAGCTTGTTCCGGTCAATGTCGGGACGGCTCTCGAAATAATCGAAGACGCGGACGGCGTCCCGCAACATATACGTCGCCGTCGTCTCGCCCAACAACACCGCATACGCACCGATGCGAACGTGCTCGTCTGCGCTCCTCAAACCCGCTCCCTGTGAACGCTCGCCCTGTCCGAGTGGGTCATAGGTAATCACCGCAAGCCCATTCCGCGCGCCCAGTTCACAAGTATGAAGATAATCCTTCCCGCCTTTACCGCGGTCGTTATGGCCGGGAATGAAGATGAACCCGGCGTAGGGCGGCGCAAACTTCTTGGCATCCGGAAGGAAGACGAGTGTCGCAATGAATTCGCCGGGAGCACTTTCCATCAGCACCTTCTCGATGCGGAAGGCGTCGAAGACCCTTACACCTGTCGTTTTCGCTTGAAGCGACGTGCGCTGAATCTCGTCATAGCCGATCACACGCCGGAAATCCGTTTTGAACTCCGTGCGCTTCACCACAAACGCCGTCTTATCCGGAACAGCCAGCCACTCGGCATCGACCGCCGCATCCCGTGCGGCCAGAGACGCCTCCAGCGCATCCACGGTCGGGGAGGCGGCATGATACGTGTTGCACACCGGCCCCGGCGCGGCTAAGAGCCATCCGGGCAGGTAGAAGGCCGGACGCGCCGCCTCCAGACGCATCGACGAGGCGAAAAGAATACCACATGCCAAAAGAATCATACGTCCATCCATCTCATCTCGCCATGCCGTTTCCGAAACCGATAGGAAATAGTATACATCGTTCAACTGCAGTTCGTCCAATGGATTCCTCCCGCTGTAGGTAATCGATCGGTTGGTGACAGGGCGTAAGCGAGACGAGTGCGTGTTTTGTGTGTGGGCGCAAGCTAGGCGAACGTATTTGCGGCGGCAAGCGGCATTCCGCGCGACGCCGCTTTAAAGCACCGGGAGGAACGAGCGTCTGCTCGTCCGGCGACGGTCACGCCACCATTTTTACACTCGTCGTTGCGAACCACTGCGTGGTCGCAACATTCGATCCCGATAGCGATCCCGATCCCGATTTGGATGAAACCGCGAAACCTTGAAACCAAAGAGAGTTGAAGGTTCACCTTGCACTCTTGCCCAGCGTCACGGGCCCACGCAAATCGCCGCGATCGCATTCTTAACTATGCTATTCATCATGTGATCCTCCCTTTGTCATGATTTTCATGCGATCTATTTGACGACAATCATCACGTACATCCCTAGTGTCGGCAGTACGCCATCCCCTTCGAGTGTCACTTTCCGGGGTTCATTCCCGAACGGCTCCTCAAGAACGGCGGACACGCCTTTCGGCAGAGCAATTCGTGCACCGACAATCCGCTCCTCTGGCTTATAGTTGACCAAATGGACAACCAAGCCACCAGACACAAGCCGCCTGTATTCCGCGAAGACGTACGGCGGCAGATTATCGAAGGACACCGGCGGACGCCAACCGACCTTTCGGAGATCCTCCATCAGCTTCTTTCCACCATCTACCGGTGGGGGAACGGTATAGCCCCACCCCATTACCGCACCACGGATGAGATCCGCTTCGATGCGGCAGACCACATTCGCAAATCCTTGCAGTTGTGGCAGGAGCGGATTGGCCCGACGCTGTGCGATCCAGTCGTCATACCGTCCGGCATCACCGGTCACCACAAGTTTCCCCCCTGACTTCGCATATGCCACAAGTGCCTCGACCTGAGCATCGGAAAGCGCGACAAGGCCAGGCACAATCACCACCTCCGTCTCCGGCGGAACCGTCATCACGTTATCCGGCGAAGAAACGAGATACCCGTACGGGACACGATTTCGTAACAGGATTTCCTCGGCTGCAACGACTCCCTGATGATTCCTCTCCGACAGATAGATCTCGCGTTCCGGATAGAAAATGCGAACGCTGTGGATGGCCGGTGCGGTGAGTTCCGCCGCATGCGCTGTCGCAAAGGCATTGAAACGCGTGTGTATCGGCTTTCGAGCTTCAAACACCTTACGATTGATAAACCCTGGCTCCGGCGACGGGAAGATTGATGTGCGATCGGTGGGGATACCGCCAAAGACGAGATCCTCCACCATTGGCAGGAGGAACTTCGATTCGCGATCGGCATGCAGATGCTCCACGTTGTCGCACAAAGCCACGATACGTTGCCCCATATCCTGTGCGAACTTGAGATCGCGCACGCGATTGCGAATGACACCTCCCTCCCGAACCTCCGGAAAGTTGGCATTCTGCATGATGATACAATCAAACGCACGGCACAGCTCGGCCATGTTCTGCGCTTTAGACAAAGCACCAGCGCGGTTGCGATAGGGCGACGGATTCCCAGCGACAATGGCATCAGGCTTCACATGCTTGATGTGGTCACGTAGACGAGTCATCACACCCGTCATGACATCCGCCCGCCAGCGAAACCATTCCTGCGCTACAGGATCCTTCACTTCAAGAGTGGTTTCTACCGAAATACGGATCTTCGGCAACATCATGTAATCGAGATCGTCGAAACCGAAACGCGCCTCACGATCCGGAACCGTCTTGAGATGTTCGCGAAAAGCCTTCTCGCACCGCTGACAATAGCACGGGACATCGTAGACGTTGTCGAACATAATGCCGTCAAATCCGCCTTCCACGAGGGCGATCGAACACATCCGCTTAAGATAGTCCTCCCACTCGCGACAGTTAAGGCACGGCATCCAACGGAAATACATGCCCCCGTATAAGTTGTGGCCGCCGGTTTCCGAAACGCCCGCCCAGGAGTCTATCTGGGGATTTTCACGACGCATCGCCTCCGGATAGAGCGTGCCGAACTGCACGTAGGCGAGTGCCCGCACGCCATGCGCGTGACAGTTCGCCACGAACTTCTTGACGTTCGGGAAATCCTTTTTTTCAACCTCCCAGCCCATACCCTTGTAGAAGCGGCTGTGCAGGAAATTGAAGCCCATTTCCTCCATTTTCTCCGGCCCGTGCAGATCAAACCAATCAAGCCAGTCTTGTACCCACAACGCATTGCCGTCGATCGCTCCCGTACAGATACGCCCCACCCGACGGTACATGGCATAAGGCTCATGCGCTCCGAACGTCCAGCGCGTTGTGATCGGGTCGATTGCAGCATCCCGTGCGATCGGAGATGCCTCCAGACGCATCGACAACGCGAAAAGACTGCCGCATACAAAAGGAATCACACATCTGTTCATCTCATCTCTCCATGCTGTTCCCGAAACCAATATGGTTTCTCCTAGCATAGGCGGTTCCCAAAACGGCAGAACCTTTTTAATCCACAAACTCGACTTCCTTACACGATAGTAGATAGTCGCCATTCAACGATCTCTTGCCCTGATAGAAGAGATAGACGGCTCCATCATCATCTTCGAAAACACCGGGATGACCGGACTCCCAGGCATTCCACGACCCTTCCGGTCCATGCGGGAGAATGGGTGTGTCGCGGAAGCGCCTGAAGTTCACGCCATCGGCCGACCAGGCCACCCCGATTTGCTGGCGCTCGTGGTTGTAGGCTCCGGCATAGAACATGTACCAGATGCCTTTGCGTACAATCACCGTGGCTGCTTCGATGCAGTGCATCTCCCAAGGAAGCTCAGGCTTGAAGAAAGGCGCCTTCACCGACAACTCCGTCCACTTCGACGCGCCATAGTCCGACCCATACGGCGCCCAGGCCACCCCCAACTGCTGGATGCGGGCATTCGGACGCTCGCGCGTGGCGAACATCAGCATCATCCGATCACCCACGCGGTAGACCTCTGCATCGATTGCGCGGGCAATCGACCATTCGTTCTGCGGCACAAAGACGGGATTCTCAGGCCCATACGTAAAATGGATGCCATCCGTGCTGGTGGCATGCCAGAGCACATCTCTCATCCTGCCGGATCCAACAAGCGGCGGTCCTTGGGCGAAAAGATGGATCTTGCCGTCGAACTTGCGGACGCATGGCGCCACACCACAACAGACAGCACGCGCAGGCCCTTGAAAGAGGATATCGCTCACGCGCACCCAATCAACCAGATTCGTGCTTTCGGCAATCGCGCCGCACCATCCCCACCGTTCTTTCGGCACGTCGGCGGGACGACTCTCGGGGGGATACCCACGCACGCTGTAGTACATCAGATAACGCCCATTGTGCCGGATCACCGTCGGATCCTTTGCAAACGGACGGTCAGGAATGCGCGACGTATCGCCATACCGCATCTCACCATCCGGAAGCGGTTTGAACACGATATCGCGGCACGGTTGCGCACCGCTTCCCGCACAGGCCTGCAATGTAGCCTGTGCGGGAAGCCACGGTCCCATCACAACCAAGGCGAGGATGAGGAAAAGGATAAGGGGAACTGTTTTTTTCATCTTCGTCTTTCTTTTGTTTGCATTATTTCCAGTACTTTTCCGATGAGAGAAAGAGATAAGGATTGGTGCCCGTCATATCCACCGAATAATCTTGCAATACCCCCTTGTTCGGATGTCGCAAGTTGAGCCGCCACAGGCCCTCCGGCACGCGTCCACGCGCCCGATATCCGTGCCACCAAATGGCCCCCGGTTCCGACCACACCTCCGTTCCGTCCGGCGAATACAGTGCCGCGCCCACGCGCTCTCCCCACGACTCACCGCACACCATGACGTTAAAAGGCCGATCGGCCGGCACATAGAAAAACAGATCCCCGCTTGATACCCTAAGCGCATGCGGACGCTCTGCCACTTCGAGGGCGACCGGCACATGGGACTCGACAAGCGTGAAAACCTCCTTGTCGCCCAAAACCGTCAATGTCTGCAAGCCCGGCTCGGCGGTTTCCACGACGAGTCGTCCATCCTGCCCCATCGGCAGGACACGCCCTTCCTTACCATTCGCGGCAGACACCACCCGCATCTGCACAGGAGATACCGCAGAGGCCGGTTTCATGCTGCCGATGAATATGACCGGCCCAGCCTCGGCCGCATAGAACACATAACGCGAGGTACCGCGAAGCCCCAAACGTGTGAGTTTGACGGAACACGCGGGATTACTGTCCACCACCGTGCAGATCTCCTTCATCGGTTTTCCACGCGGTGGTTCGCCTTTGTTCCAGAAACCGGGGAACGCATTCGCGCGAAACGCATCATCGATAGCCACGCGCTTCACGCCAGCAGGCGAACGCACGAGGACGTTACCCGTGAAGTCAATCTTGTCGTGCGGCCCATAGGGCATGTTTGTGAACTGGATCCAGTCGCGAGCAGTTGACTGGATGATTTCGATATCCTTCAAGGCAATGGCGGAAGGCGGCTCAAAATCGCCAAAAAGTGAATTGATGCGAATTTCGCTGCCGTTCAGACTCCCCGTGCAGCAATTCTCAATACGACAGTTCGACACCGTCGCTTTGAAGGAGTTCCCGATCTTCCGGCTGATCACAATCGCTGGGCCGCGCGTTCCTTCAAACGTACAGTCCGTCACGGACACCTCGCCCTTCACATAATAGGGTTCCTTACGGTTTTGACCATAGGAAAAACCGTAGTTGTTGCCGCGAAACACACACGCCTCCAGTCGCACCGATCCCGGGAGACGTCCTTTTGCTTCTTTAGGATAGGACATCTGAAAACCGTTGCCCGCGTTGTTTTCGAATCTACAGCGACGGAAGATACAACCGCAGACATTGTTGTGCCCAGAGTTGGGTTCGATGTCTATGCCGGCTTGGGGGGGGCGTCCCCGTGTGTTGGCGAAAACACAGTCCTCGTACAGCAGTCCTTCGACGCTAATGATCGACGATCCCTGACGGGCATTGCCAGAGGAAATCACGCGACGTGCAACAATATCCCTGGATGCCGGCCCGTTACGGGCATCCGCCACATAGAGGCCGTCACCGCCGGAATCACGCAACTCCAGATTTTCAAGGGTAATACGATCCGAACTGAGGATACAGATGACGTGACGCCATTCACTGCGCGAATAGTCGGCACTCATGTAATCGTCGTGGTGCATTCGCAGCACCACATCGCCCAAACCGGTCAATTTGATATCGTGAACCTTTTTCAGAGTGAAAAGGCAGTCGTTGCGTCCGTGAAACGCACCTTTCTTGGCAACGACTTCCACGCCGTTCTCGAAGACGATCTCCTGATTCGAACGGCAGAAGAGCGGCTCGGTGACCCAAGGCGACGCTTGACGGTCCACAACTACCCGGACGGCACCGGAGTCGATCGCCGCCTGCAGAAAGCGTGTCGAATCTTCGGCGTCAAAACCGAAATCCGAAACACGCACCTCCTGCGAAACAGCCGTCCAGACTTCCGCCGCCAGAACAAGCGGCACGAGCCAACGGCATCGGGACAGGAAAAAACCTTTCACGCCACGCCTCACCGAATAATAATGACCGTCTTCTGACATGACGCCGTAAGGACGTACTGATCGTATGTCACGTCACCGATCTGTACCGTCCGCTTGACCAGATCCGGCACACCATATCTCCGCAGATGTTCCGGCACGCCGAACATCGTCGTCAGATCGGCAGATCCCGACGGAAGCGTCGCCACAACCGTCTCAATCCGGCCGGCCCACAGCTCCGGAATCGCCGCCGCATCAATCGCAAGGCGAATGTGCCCCGCAGAACCGTCAACCGCGTCCTGCACGGTCGGCACGACGGTCAGTCCACGTAATAACGAAGGCCCGACGGCTAGACGGACGTCATTCGAGAACGTGATGGCGAGACCCGAAACGGCTGCATCCGAGAGAATGCTAAGCGTACCGTCTGTCACGCGCATCGTCCCGTTTGTCCCCGTGCCATCCGCACCATAGGAGATTTCGCCTCCCAGGCGGAGCGTACCAGCGCCCTGCTTGCAGAACTCCCCTGTCAAACGCAGCGGCCAATAGGTTGTCAACGTCGTCGTTTCCGGGCACAACACGCCTGCATCCTTGACGGTCATACCACGACACACGTCCGCTGCCAGCGTCACATTTGTCGTTGGATAGAGAAACGCATGCTGGTCAAGCGTCAAGGCGTCCGCATGAAACGCATCGAGCGGCCCCCCGAGATTCTCGGCAACACCGAACTCGATGAAAAGTCCGTCGTCCGAGTCGTTGATATTCCCTTGAATCAGGATGCGTCCCCGATAGCCGCTGTTGTCGCCCGTGAGACGGTTCAGTCCCGCCAGGCGCCGCGCCGTAATGAACAGAACCCCCTCTCCCGTCAGATCGGCGCGCAACTCGGCTGATCCCGTTGTGGTACCTGTACGGCGCGCCGGATCCTGATACGTTGTTTCAAGCGTAAATGCATCCTCGGAATCATACGTGCCAGCCAGAAAAATCTTGCCGGCATAAACGTGGCGGCGGCCGCCCGAATGCGCCTGGACGGACGAAAACGGCGGATAAAACACAAGAGGATTGCCGGATGCCGTCTCGAAAAGGTTCATCGACGCCTTACTGACAAAGCTCGTTTCGGATAACGTCAGCGAATCTCCGGCAAATGCCACGTTAGCCGAACCGTGGTAAGAGTCATATCCATGTATCAGCAGATAGTCGGCGTTCGAATGAACGGTCTGCCCGTCCGACCACGTTTCTGCCGAACCGTTGATGTTGTTCGTTGACGCGTATTCGATTTTCGCACGGCTGACGACGACGGGACGCGTGTTCAGATACACCGTCTGGATACCGCTGGCAGATTCTATGGTGATCTCCCCCTTCGGTAGGCCGTACGTCTTTGGAGTCGTGTCGGCAAACATCGGAGGCATCAGCGTCTCCGCCCCGTCATAGGTGAAGATTGCCAGCTTGTGCGCTGCGTGTTGTGGCAAGGGAATGGATTCGGACAGTCTGAAGGGCACGATCTGCTCCAACTCGACGATCCCATTCGACAATACACAGGGCGTTGTCGTGACGTTTTCACTGTCAAAGGCGACAACAAACGGATCGATCACGCGCTCAAACACGCCGCCCTCTTCGACCGTCACATCTACCTGCGCAAGCGATATATGAGTGATCAGCCGTGCGCCATTCTTGACTAGAATTTGCGTCCCATTCGTGACAGTTGCCGTCGCAACAATTTCCAATGTACCCTCCTCGACAACAATCGCACCCGCCGTATAGGCACCGCCCAAGACGACGCGCCCGGCACCTGTCTTCGTGAAACCGTTCGTACCGGCAATCGGCATATTCAGTGCATAGTCCGTGCAATCCGTGAATCCATGCGGATACGTTCGCGCCTGAAACCTGACATCCGATCCCGTGATGTTGATGCCACGCGCCGCATTCGGCGTCACCCCGACCGGCACCGCCAGCCGCGCGTGGTCACCCAGAACAATGGCGTCGGCTCGCACCGTCTCTGCGGAACCGGCCGCATTCGCATGTCCGAGGATCAAGTTCGCGTACGCGCTGACGACAAACTGACCCTGCCATTGCACATTGTTTCCCACCACCGGAAGCTGCTGAATCGGAACCGGCTCGGACTTGATGGTTCCCGGCGCATACAGGAACTGAATGGCCTGTTGGGCATTGCCAATCAACTGGCTCCAGATGTTCCAGGACATGTTGTACGTCGATGTGGACTGAACTTTATTGTAACACCAAATGTGCGAGGCCCCCATCTCCGATCCGTCAACCGTGATCGTTCCCGTCACGCCATAGGACGCCCTATACTGCTGTGTTTGAATTCGCCCGTTATGCCAGTAAATATCCGCAGTCAGATTGCCCGAACTACAATGAAGGATAGCCAAAGCGCCACCACCGGCCACACCGAGATGCAGCGGTGCCGGCGCAGTCATGCTGCCGCTATAGTTCAATTGGACACCATCCGGCACGACAAGAGTATCCGTCGCGAGCAATGCACTCGCCGTATCTCCGGCGGCATTCGTCCAGACTGAGGGCACGTCAAACGGCCTGCTTTTTGCCGTCGCGTGCGCTTTCGCCGCTGCCGCGTCGATATACCATGTCTCGGCGGGAACAGAAAAGGCCGCCGCGATCACAAACAGAATCATGCACTTTTTCATTCTGGTCTCCTGATTGGGTTTTTGGGCATAGTTATTTAACAAACTTCAACAGTCCGAAACCACCTGAGTCGTGAACACCGGCACCGGTCCAGCTTGAGCGGAAATGGCGGGGCTTGCGCTTTCCTTCTTCAGGCGGATTCAAGGGACTGCGGGCGCGAATCACGTTGACGCGCAACTCATCCGGACATCCCTCAAACGCCATGTCCGCGAACGGCACGCGCATCGTCATCGTCCACGCAAAGTCGTCTCGTTCAACCTTGCGTGTCCAGTTACCGCGCCACCTGGCATCATCACCTTTCGCGTCAAAGACAATGTCGGGGCCACCCTTGGCCCCGGGATCCATAATCCACTGCCAGTAGGCACCAGTATCGGGACGGCACAGGAAGATTTCGAGCGCGTCATCACAGTCGGGCTGCTCTTCCGGCGAACCGTTGCCCGACGCACCGTAGATCGTGCGGGCATCAGGCGCCTCGCAGCGGACACGCAGATAGAGTGCCTGATCATCGTGCATTGCCTGAAAAGTCGTCTTGACCTCGGCCGGGCCACCGTACTTGTCGCTGCTTGCGCCGTAAATACCGGCCGCGCCGACAAAAGGACGCGACACCTCAGCTACGCCCCACCCGTCGGCCAGGGGACGCACGGCAAGGCGACTGGTCGGCAGGGCCGCCGCACGATCAAGATTCACCTGCAAACGGCAACGCTGGCGGCGGATGATTTCGCGAGAAACAGGATGACGCGCGATGGCAAGCGCTTCGTCAAGAAGCCCAAGCAGCTTCGGCCCCAATCCCGGCTCGTAAAGATAATGTTGCGTCATAAAGGCCGTGCAGGTGATGCGGTATGTCGCGGGCATGCGGTCGACCGCATAGGCGTCGCGCACGGCGTCAAAATACGCCTGCATCTGCGGCGCCGCCTCGCGGTAGGTGCGCATGACGAACTCGCGCCGCAACACATCGACGTCCTGAAATGGATCCCACCAAAGACGGCTAATGACCCAATAGGAGATGGCCGACGTGTCCCAGATCTCGGCCCCGTGACGTCCCGTCACCTCCTCGTCACGCTGGATCTCCGCAGAATACTGCGCCAGCGGGAAACGCCGCTTCGCGGCATACCGGCAGGCCTCAGCATAGGCGTACTCAATGGCACGCAAATTACGTCCCGACCAACCGCAGTACGTACGCAGCCACAAGCCACGGCACTTGTCACCCCAATCGTCGATATGACGACGTGCGGAAAGATTGCGTACGGGATCCGTAAGTGATGCGCGCTCATCATAATCGGTCAGACAAAGCTCGACCGAGATATTTGGCGCGAGTTCAAACGGCGGCGCATAGCGCGTGAGCGCGTAGGCATAGGTACCGATCGTCACGCGCGGATGTGTCTTCGCCAGGAGACGCGCGACCTGATTCATGAGCGCATAGTACTGCGCCGAACGGAAACAAGGATCGGAAATCGGGACAACGTTCCCGTTTTCACACCGGAACGGGCTCGAACAAGCCGCACATTCGCAAACCTGATGGTTGTCCGCACACGTCAAATTGAAGTAGTCAACTCGGATCCGCTTTGCTGAAACGTCCGGGTACTTCTGGGCCAATTCGTTCGTGACAGAAGCGTAGATTTCGTCGGCAAGCCCGCTCGCCGTCATGCAAAGTTGCCCGCCTTTCCTCGTACGCACACCGCCAATCAACGGAAACCACTCCGGATGCACGGAGAAATTCGTGTCAGGCCGCGCATAACGCTGCAAGCCGTGCCCCTTGCCGGCGCTGACGAAGCAGCTTGCCAGAGGCCCCTCCGGCGTACCGCTCTGATTCTGACGATTCCGCGCCCCCCAAAGAGCCTCGTTTGGAGCGCCACCACGTCCCGTGTAGTTCCATTGCCACTCACGAACCCTCGTACGCGGCACTTCGCGGAAGTCCGCATGTACGACGACAAACGAATCCGTCAACGAATGAACCACGCCCACTGTCGGATCGGGACGCGGCCAGATGATGTCGGAATTCCGTTCGAGCAACGCATACGCCGCATGGAGCGTTCCCTTCGGTTGGGTGCCGAAAACATAAACGTTCGTCCCGTCGGTTCGCACGGAAAAGCCGTCTGTTTTTCCGATGACCTTAAAATCGGCGGCGAAGGCATTCTTCGCGAAATCGGTGCCGACGTAGAGCTTGGGCCTGCCCGCTGTGGCAGTGGTTTCGTTCCGAACCGGCACATAGGTCCCGGTCATCTCGCCAATCCAACGGCTCAACTCGTCCGCCGCAAACCGCTCAGCCGCATGAGATCTGTCCGGACAGACGATCTCAGCCTGCGCGACTCGCGATTCAACGACCGTCAGCGGCGTAAGATTGCCCGCCCACGCAAAACACCCCAGGAACAGAATTCCGATTGCCGCAGGAGATTTCGATTGTGTGAAAACCGTCTGGGTCATTGCCTCGTCCGCCCTCTGCCATCCCATCACTTTTTCAGAAAGAGTTCAATGACGGGTATCTCGACATTCGGCTTTTTCATCGGCAGGACAAAACTGTCATGCGCACCGAGATCGCCACTCTGTGAATGGACTTGCGTCGAACTGCGGCGAATCTTCAGCTCCGAGCCGTCATGCAGAAACTGCGCGTATTCGACTTTGTCCGCGAAGTCGAACGGCAGGTAGCCCATCGGATAGTTGACGAGGTGGATGTAAAGCCGGTTCGTTTCGGGATTATAGGTGAGCAGCGAATCAACCGGCTTCTTGAACGCATCCGGCGCAGCCGTGCAACCATAGATCGCACGGTTGTTCACACGCATCCACGCGCCGATTGCATCAAGACGCTCGCATGCGCGATAATCAAACTCGCCGCGGGCGGTCGGACCAACGTTGAGGATGAGATTGCCGCCGAACGAAACCGAGTTGATCAGAAGTTCGATCAGTTGGTGCGGATTCTTCCAGGTCTCTTCATCGCGGTAGTAGCCCCACGAACCGGAGAACGTCTGACAAGTCTCCCACGGTGCCTTCTTTCCATCCACCTGCGGCCACTGCGTGACGCGGCACTGTTCAGGCGTGACGAAGTCCCATCCGTCCTCGGTGTCCATAAGATCAAGGCGGCTGTCGACAAGGATGTCGGGCTGGAGGGTGCGCGTCAGCTTCAGAAGTTCTACCGACTCCCAGTGCTTCCAGTTCTTGCCGTATTTTGCCTTTACCGTGTAGTCATACCAGATGATATCGATCTTGCCATAGTCAGAAAGGAGTTCCTTCACCTGATCGTACATGTAGGTGCGGTAGCGGTTCCAGTCCCGCCCGGCGTTCAGTTTCTCGTAGATTTCGTCCGTGAACCTGCCGTCTGCAGGCCGGAGCGGATGTGTCGCATCGATAAGATAGTCAGGGTGGTGCCAATCCTTGATCGAGAAGTAGAAACCGACGCGAAGCCCTTCCGCACGCGCCGCCTCGACATACTCGCGCACGAGATCACGCTTGAACGCAGTGTTGGTGATCTTGTAATCGGTCGTCTTCGTGTCCCACATGCAGAATCCTTCATGATGCTTCGCCGTCAGGACCATGTATTTCATGCCGGCCTGCTTCGCGCGTCGCGCCCAATCCCGCGCATCGAAGAGATCGGGATTGAATTGCGGCAGATATCGCTTCGCATAAACGTCGGGCGCGATCCGTTCCATCGACTGAACCCACTCATGCCGCGCCGGCGACGCATAGAGACCGAAGTGAATGAACATGCCGAAGCGGCTTTGCGTCCACCAAGCCCGTCGGGCATCTCGTTGCGCGGCGGAAATCTCGGGGAAGATCTGCCGCGGAGGCGTAGGCCGATCCTTTAGCGCGTCAAAGGCTGAAGCCGTCAGAACCGTCACAGATGTCACAACCGTTAGAATCGTTTTCTTTGTCATGTTTTTTCCTTTCTAGTTCGATGCAACTTCTTCTCGTTATGCCCGTGTTATCCTCAGTCGTTCAGCGGGTTAAAGGCTTCGGCGTCGGACTCCTCTTTGGCTTGGGGTTTGTCGAGACCGTATTCCGCCACGACTTCGGGCGGGATCTCGTAGGGTTTTGTGTGATCGACCCTCCACTGCTTCCAATCCGGCTTACGGAACGGATTGCGGAAGGTCTTCGTCAGTTTGTTGCGCTGCTCGAGATGCACCATGCACGCGCGGATGCAGCCGCAAGCGCCTTCGACAGCACGGCCGTAACCGTACTGCCGCGGGTACTCGCCGTCAAACGGCGACAGTTCGCGTCCCTCACCGCCGTGGAGCCCTTCCTCGCAAGCGAGTTCGTCAAGCTTGCCCCACTCGACCACGCGTCCAGCCAAGGTCACCTTCACGGACTCGTTCATCGAGATCGCGTTCCCGCCGCAGTGCTTCACACAGAGCTTGCAGCGGTCGCAGATTTTGCCCGCGTAGATCGGGTCGTATGTGTCGAACTCAGCATCCGTGAAAAGCATCGCGAAACGGACGCGCGGGCCGAACTCGGGCGTCAGGAACATCTTCGACCAGCCGAACTCGCCGAGACCCGCGAGATACGCCGCGACGCGGAAGTGGACGAGGACGTCCGGCAGGGGAAGCCCTTCCGCGACATGACGGCTCAGACCCTCGCGGAACTTGCCCGTGACAGGATTCACCGCATCGCCGCCGTTCGCATTCTGCAGCGGAAAGACCTCATAGCCGCGCTCTTCGAGGTAGGCATTCAACTTCCAGAGCACCATCGGGCCGTGTACCTGGTTAATCGAAGCGTAACCCATGCCGGGATAGTCGATGAAGCGTGTCCCTTCCTCGATGCCGCGGAGAAGTCCGCGCGGAATGCGGAAGCCCAGAACGATCATCGATTTCGCGTCCGGGAAGATGTAACGCGGGTCGTTCTGCTTCGGCGCACCCTCCCAGCGGCTCATCGGCGCGATGCCGACACAGTCCGCACCCACACGCTTGGCGAGCGCCTTGATCTCTGCGGACGTAACCTCTGGAAAATCCTTTGTCATATCAGGCGACTCCTCCGCTGGACGAATCGTCCTGCACGAGTCCGGCCGCAGCCTTCGTACCGTAGTTGGATGTGATGTTGTAGTTCGTATAGGCGTCGTGCGACTCGATGTTACCCGCATATTCCGCCCTCACTTCTGGCGGCAGTTCGTAGGGCTTCGAATGATCGATCTCCCACTGCTTCCAGCCCGGCTTACGGAACGGCCGGCGGAAACCGCGCGTCATCTTCGCCCGCTCTTCGAGATGCACCATGCACGCCCGGATGCAACCGCTGGCACCCTCGTGATCAAGCCCGTAGCCGTACTTGCGCGGATAGTCGCCGTCGAACGGCGAAAGCTCGCGGTTGAGTCCGCCCTCGCGAGCCGCCCGCGAACATGCGAGTTCATCCCGCTTCCCCCATTCAACCTGCACGCCGCCGATGACCTTCCGCACTGTCTCGGTCGGCGAGATGCAGCGCCCGTAGCAGTGCTTGACGCACGCCATGCAGCGGTCGCAGATACGGCCTGTATAGATCGGATCCGGTTCGAGATCCGCGTCGGTGAGCATGATCGCGAAGCGTTGCCGAGGGCCGAACTCGGGCGTCAGGAACGCGCGCGAATAGCCGAACTCGCCGAGACCCGCAAGGAACGCGGCAACCCGGAAGTCGACGGAAACGTCCGGCGCGGGAAGCCCGGGCTTCACGGGACGGCTCCAGCCCTCGCGGAAGTTGCCCGTGAGCGGGTTGACCGCTTCGCCACCGGAGACGTTCGCCATCGGCACAGCCTCGTAGCCATGATCTTCCAGATAGCGGTTCATCTCCCACAGCACCATCGGCCCGTAGATCGAGTTGAGCGCGGCATATCCCATCGTCGCGTAGTTGAGAAAGTGCGTCCCCTCCTCGATGCCGCGCAACGATCCGCGCGGGATGCGGAAGCCGAAGACGATCATCGACTTCGCGTCCGGAAAGATGTAACGCGGATCGTGCTGCTTGTCCGTTCCCTCCCACCGGGACATCGGCGCGATGCCGACGATATCAGCCCCGCACTCCTTCGCCTTGGCCTTCACATCGGCTGCAGTCAGTTCTCCTTCGTATGCCATAACCGTTAAACTCCCGGATTCAAGGTTTGAAACTCACAATTTTCGTCTGATTGTTCCGCATTCAGCTTCCTGACGACGGGGATGAGGACAAGACCGAAAACGATGGAAATGACCGTCATCGTCGCGGCGAGTACCGTCTTGCCGTAAATCCAGCAGCCCGAGGCAAACATCAGCGCATAGACGCAGACGCTCGCGATCGTCATTGCAAGGAGCCCCCACGCGATGTCGTGTTTGTTCGCACGGATCTTGTTCTGGAACGACGCGCGCTTCACCGCATCCGTCGGCGGCGTCACGAGCGTCACGCCCACCCACGCGACCGTCGTTATCGCCATCACGATCAGGAGCCGGTGCCAGGAAAGGAGCGGCGGCAGGCCCAGATGCGGGTAAACAAGCTGCAGGAACACCGCGACAATGAACGAAACCGCCATTGCGGTGATCTCGCTCCAAGCGTTGATGCGCATCCAGAACCAGCGCAGGAGATAGATGAGCCCCGTGCCCGCGCCGATCTGGAGGATCAAGTTGAAGACCGCGCCGGCGGACGAAAGAACCGGCGCAAGAAGCCCCGAGAGCACCATCAGCACGATGACCGTGACGCGTCCGACGATAATAAGCTCGCGCTCACCCGCGTCGGGACGAACGAAGCGCTTCCAGAAATCATTCGCGATATAGTTCGACCCCATCGAGAGATGCGCCGCGACCGTCGAGAACAGCGCGCCCATCATCGATGCGGCGACGACGCCGAGCCAGCCGTTCGGGACGAAAGTAAGCATCGCCGGATAGGCGAGGTCACCCTTCACCAGCGCGGGGTTCACGTTCGGGAACGCCTTCTGCAGGGAGGCGAGATCCGGAAAGACGATCAGCGAGGCAAACGCCGTCAGGTACCAGGGCCACGGGCGAATCGCGTAGTTGATGACCTGATAGAGGATCGAGCCAGCAACACAATGGTTCTCGCTCTTCGCCGAGAGCATGCGCTGGACGATGTAGCCGCCGCCGCCCGGCTCGCTGCCCGGATACCAGACGTTCCACCACTGGATCGCGATCGGGATCACGAACACAGAGACAAAGAGCTCCGTGTTATTCACGTCCGGCAGAAACGAGAGATGCTTCTGAACAACCGGGTTCTGCATCATCGCCGCGAACCCGCCGACCTCGGGACGGCCGAGGGCATACACCATGCCCACCACCGCGCCGACCATGATCAGGATAAAGAGAAGAAAATCCGTATAGATCGCACCGCGGAACCCCCCAAGCGCCGAATAGATGATCGAGCAGACCGACGTCATCACGATGATCGTCCACTGGTCGAGCCCGAAGAGCACCTGGCCGATCTTGATCGCCGCGAGCATCACGAGCCCCGTGGTAATCACGTTGAACACGATCCCGAGGTACAGCGCGCGGAACCCCCGCAGGAAGGCTGCGGCCCGCCCCGAGTAACGAAGCTCGTAGAACTCGATATCGCTCTTGGCGCCGGACCGCACCCAGAGCTTCGAGTAGACGAACACCGTCAGCATCCCGGTCAGGAGGAACGCCCACCACTTCCAGTTCTCGGAAAGACCCGAGTTGCGGATAAACTCCGTGAACATGTTGGCGGAATTCGTAGACGTGGTTGCGGCGCACATGGATACGCCGATCAACCACCATGGCATCGACCGCCCGGAAAGGAAGAAATCCTTCGCGTCCTTCGATGCTTTGCGCGAACAGCCAAACGCGATACCAACAAGCGCCGCGAAAAACAGGACGATCGCCATCCAGTCAAGAAAATTGAATCTGACGGTGTATCCCATTTGATAGAATTGTAGCGAAAACGCATTGCCCTTAATAGACATAAACGCGAAAAATATATACAATAAATGCGAAATGAAAGCGAAGGTTCTGCTCATCCTGCCGTCGGATAAGTTCCTTCACCGGCAAATTATCGAGGGCGTTCTCGCGCACGGGCGCGAGCATGGCCCTTGGCAGTTTCACTTCGAGACCGGGGACCGTTACGAGCAGGCGCTCGGCAAGGGTCGCAATCAGGCTTGCTCCGGCATCATCGCCTTGGTGCGTGAACGAAGCCAACTCGCAGAACTGCTTACGCTGAACAAACCTATCGTTCTCATCAATCCGCCCTCCCCGCTCGGAGGACGTCAAAAGGCAAAACCACCACCGCATGCCGTTTATGTCAACCGGAATCAGGAGGATGTCGGCAAAACCGCTGCGGAGTATTTTCTGGAACGCGGATACCGACAGTTCGCCTTTGTCGGAACACCTCAAGCCGCACTCTGGTGCGAGCGCCGTTTAAACGGATTTTGCAAGCGTCTGGCTGATGCCGGCTTTTCCTGCAACGTCTACACCTCCAAGATCAATACTGCGGCAGATGACTTCTCTCTGGAAGCCAAGGCGCTCTCATCGTGGTTAAAGAAACTGCATCCGGGAACCGCCCTTTATGTCGTACGTGACCGGCGAGCGCTTCAGATCCTAGAGATCTGCTCCGATATCGGCATCTCCGTGCCTGAAACGATATCGGTTCTCAGCACAGACAATGATGTGGTTCTCTGCGAATCGACAAGCCCCTCGCTCTCTTCCATCTTTCTGAACGGCGAAAACTGTGGACAGCTCTGCGCACGACTTCTGGATCGGCTTCTCCGCAAACGCAAGGTCGAACCCTTTGTCGACCTTGCGTTCCCGCAGGTCATAACCCGCCAATCGACTGACAACACGCTAATTCCAGACCCTTTCCTCGCAAAAGCACTGGCAATCATCCGAAAAGACCTATCCGTTCCGCACACCATCGAAGAAATCGCTCAAACGTTGAATGTCTCTAGGCGTACTCTGGAATTGAAGGCCCGGCTAGTCCTCGGAAAGACGCTGAAAGAGGAAATCGACAGCATCCGACTTAACGAAGCCGTCAGACTTCTCGCCAACTCATCCGAAGCGATCGTGAAAATCGCCTCCAAGTGCGGTTTCTGCGGCGCGAGCCATCTCAACACACGCCTTAAGACGGTCTTTGGCTACGGTTCGTCTGTTTTCCGCTACCGAGACCCACGATAAGGTAGCCAAGTCGCAGAGGTTCTCGATCATATTGTGTCCTGTCCCCTAGTCGCAACACCCTTATCCCCAGTCTCCGATATCCCGCAACACCATCTCCTCATCCCGTGCGATGCTCTGCGCGTTCATGCAATAGGCCCTATCCCGTATCGCGCCATTATTTGGATACACTAGCGTCCCACGGAACTCACCTACATTTTGTCACACCTTACCGCGCACACGCGGCCAGAACGACCGCGACGACCGTAGAGGCAAGCCCGACCGCAGCTTCGTAGGGGATCAATTTCAGACGGTCCTTTACCGGCATCCCGACCGCACCGCCGGTCGCATGGAAGAAACTGCCGTGCGGCAGGGAGTCGATGATCGTCGCACCGGCATGGATCATCGCCGCAGAAGCGAGTGCGGGCACCCCGGCTGACACAAGCGTGCCGGAAAAGGTCTGCGAGGCGATCGTCGCGCCAGCGGTGGTCGAAGCCGTCGCCCCGGCCATCAAAAAGCCGGAAACCGGCGCGAGCGCCATGGTCGGCAGATGCAAAGCCCCAAGCAACGCGATCATGTCTTGGTTGAGCCCCGAGTCCTTGACAATTCCGGCAATGGTGCCGGTGCCGATCAGGAGAATGGAGACCCCGATCACCTTCGAAAGGCCGAACTCGGAGTTGGCGACGGCATCACGCCACCTGCCGGTCACCAGATTGCAGACGAGGCCACCTACAGGCAGCGCAACGAGCGGATCAACCGCGATGCCGAAGAGCGGGCGGAGCGCAAGCAGAACGACGACGGTCAGGGGACCTATCACCGCCTGCAGAAACGAAGGCAGATCTGTTGCGGAAGCCACGTCATCTTCGGCGGCCTCCGTCGTCACGTCCCCTGCCCGTCTGGTCATAACCATCGAAAGCAGAATCGTCACCACGAGTGCCGCGATCGCCGGAATGATGTTTGCCCCCATCAACGAGGTCAGTTCGATTTTGAAGGCATCGGCCGCGGCAATCGTGTTAGGATTCGGCGAGATGATGTTACCCGCCTTGCCGCCGCCGATCATCGCCACGAGGAGCGCACTCACCGGCAGCTTCGCCTTGCGTCCGACCGCGAGCGCCACCGGCGCGACCGTGATTACCGCAATATCGATGAACACCCCGACGGCGCAGACGATCATCGTCGACAGGGCGACCGCCGTCAGCGCCAACCGCGTACCCAGCGCACCGACGATCGCGTCCGCGATCTTCGCCGCGCTCCCGGTCTTCACCAACGCGCCGACAAGGACGCCGGAGGCGAGAATCCGGAGGACGGACGGCATCATCGCTTTGGTGCCGTCGATCATCGCGGCGACGGAATCGGCAAGTCCGCCGCCACCGATCAAACCACCGGCGAGCGCCCCGAAGATCAGGGCATAGGCCGGGGTCACCTTGCGGATGATGAGGAAGATCGCAATCGCAAGCCCGATCAAGGCACCGTAAGTCGTAAACATAAGGAGTCGAGAGGGTAAAGGTCACGCGCGCGCCAATTGCTTGGGTTCACGCCCCCGAAACTGAAAGGATAGTGTACACCGTGCTGCGGCAGCTCGTCCAATGGATTCCTAAAGGCCAATAAAATAAAAACAAGTCCCGTCAGCCAGTGGCCAGCGCAACACTGGCCGCTGGCTGACGGGTTTTAGAATAAATCCAGAAGCAAGCGTAATCGGTTCGTGACAGGGAGGTGCGAATCCGGGCGGCGTTTCACGCCGCCGCCTTTGAACGCCGAACGCCCAACGCCGAACTCAGAACGTCGAAGTGAAAAAACTCCCAACTCCTTGCCTATAATTTGACAGGATGACAGGATTTTCAGGATTGAACAACATCATGGTAATCATGGATTTCTTCCCGCCGAAGCGAAGCTGTCGGAAATCATGTCCTATAATTTGACAGGATTACAGGATTTTCAGGATTGAACAACATCATGGTAATCATGTCCTAAACTTACTTCCAAGGTTTTTCGCGGCGGAGCCGCGCGGCGGGCTAAATCCTAAATCCTAAATCCTAACTCCTAAATAAATCCTACATCCGCGCATAGCGCGGAAGACGCCCGCGCTCCCGACTGCGCACACAAAAACCACGCACTAAACTCGCATGCCCCTGTCACGAACCGATTACAGAGCAAGCCCAATTGACGCAACGGGTCAGGGGTGATATTGTAAATCGTAAGTCCAACAAAGGGGAACACACATGACTATGCACGAAACCAATGACCTGCGGCTGCTGGCTGAAGAGGAAAACGGCATGTCAGCGAGGCCGGGGCGCCCGTCCCTGCTCCACAAGACCGGAAAACTTCTGTTCTGCGGATTGACGGCGATGGGGTTGGCCGGTGCGTTATCCGCACGCGGCGATCTCTACGTGAACATCGCGACGGGCAACGACGGGAACGACAACCCGAATTCTGCGGAGAGGCCGTACAAGACACTGCAACGGGCCATCACGCGCCTGAACGAGCTCAAGGTGGACGGTGTCGTGATCCACGTCGCGCCCGGCACGTATGCGCCGGCAAACTCGACCTTCCATGGCCATGAATTTCCGCGGCTCAATTTCTCCGTTGTCGGCGAAGGGACCGCGGAGAACCCCGTCGTGATTGACGGCGGGGGTTCGAATGCCTGTTTCCGCATCACGAATTCGAAAAAGATCGGCGCGTTCTCCAACATTATTTTTCGAAACGGTCTCCACTATTCCGGCGGCGGTATCGGCTGTCTGGCGGGCTGGACGACGTCCGGTGTCTCAGGGGTGACGAACTGCGTGTTCGAGAACTGCCACTCGACGAACGGCTGCGGCGGCGCGGTGATGTCGTACGGCTATACGACGTCCTTTTCAAATTGCACGTTCCGTAATTGCTCGGCAGCACGTGTGGATAAAGGATCATGGTCCGGACAGGTTAGGAACGGTTGCGGCGGTGCGGTGATGCTCTACGCCGTGAAGGGTGATTGTGACTTCACGGCGTGTTCATTCGAGACGAATGCGGCGTCCGGGAGCGGTGGAGCGGTGATGATGCAGGTGGATGACGCGCCCGGCGGGACGATGGAGCATTCCGACATCGGCCTGCGTCTGACGGACTGCACCTTTGTCGGGAACACGTCGGGCGGACAAGGCATCGTGAACGGCATCGTCCGTTCGTGCGAGCGGACGGCCTTCACCGGCAACTCGGCCTCCTGGGGCAGCGTTTGGTTTTTAGATGGTTATCTGGGGACGAAGTACGGTGGTGCCTACTTTGTCACGAATCGCTTCGTGAACTGCACATTCACGGACAATCTCGGTACCAACGTCGGTTGCTTCGGGTGGAGTTACTCGAAACGTTTTGAATTCGAGCACTGTACGTTCGCTGGCAACACCTCGTTGAACGGCGCCGCCGTGCTCCAGACTGATGGACATTCGCCTCACTGTTTCTTCCGGGACTGTACCTTCAGCCGCAACGCCGGCGAGGGCGTCTTAGCGGTCACGTCCCACAACGGGGCGAACTTCACCCTCGAGCTCGCGCGGACCGTGTTCACGGAAAACGACGCCGGGTCGAAACCGCTGTTCCAGAATTTGTCGGCCAGCCGCATCCTGAACTCCCGCTTCTCCGCCAACTGTGGAGGCAGTGTACTTGATTTCGCGTCCGGAGGCGGCGGGGTCTACCACACGAACACATTGCGGAACTGTCTTCTCGACCACAACACGAACACCGTCAACGAGGGCATACTGCGGATTTTCTGGACGCTTGCGGAGACAGCGGACGTCTGCAACAACACGTTCGTGGACAATGTCGCGACGGACCAGCCCTCCGCTCTCTGGATCAACAGCGTAGCCTCCTACGAGGATCTTGGCTGCCACTACGCGAACAACCTCTTCTTCGCGAACCGCAAGACGGACGGCACGTCCGTGAAACAGACGGCCGGCGTCTTCAACTCCTTTGCGACGAACAACTGGATCGAGGTGGGCGGCACGACGCTCGCGGACGGCACGCGGGGTAACATCGTTGGCGTGGACCCGAAATTCACGAACCGCGCGGATGGCGACTACACGATCAGCGCGGCGTCGGCCTGCCGGGACCGCGGCGCCTTTTTCGAGTGGATGACGGGTGCATGCGACATCCGGGCAAACCCGAAGTACCCGCGCGTGACGGGCGCGGCGCCCGATATCGGGTGCTATGAGTGGCTGCCCGAGCGTTATCTCACGGTGATTGTCCGTTGAACGTCCGGAGGATCGGGATGGACAGGTTTCTTCTTTTCCTAGCCCTTGCCGTGCCGGTCGTCGCGGTCGGCGAGACGCGCTTCAACGGCATGAAGTACTTCGGCGCGCCAGGGGACTGGATTTCCGTACGGTTGGATGGCTTCACGACCGAGGAACTGCCCGCCCTTTTTGAAAACGATGGCGTGCGGCAGGTGATCGTGCGGCACGAGGTCCCGAATATCGCGGGCGTGCATGGCCCGAAAGGTTTCCCGTTCCCGAACTGGGGCGATCTCACCGTGACACTGCGGAGTTGGGACGGGGCGTTCTCCCGCGTCCTTGGAACACAGAAGACCGGCTGCTGGGGCTTCGGCCAGGAGCGTCGCTTTCCGCTCTCCTTCAAGGGCCTGAAGCCGGGCGCTTACCTCGTTGTCGCGGAGATGCCGCCGCATATCCGCGCGGAGGGAGTCTTCAACCCCACGAATACCGGTAGCGGGGCGATCGGCCTGCCGATGCTTTACGGACGCAACGCGATGCGCTTCGCGATTTATCCGAAGACAGATCCGCACCGGGTGTTCGGCGTGGGGAACCGGATGATCCACACGGGCAAGTGGTGGACGGGGTATCAGCTCGCGAACACGCTCGAGGCCCGTGACCTGCAGCCCGTCTGTGTAAGCGATGGGGATTCCTTCCAGAACGCGATTCTGGGGGCGTACCGTGTGGAACATACGACCGTCGACTCGGCCGGCCCCACGAACGTGCCGCACCTGAACAACCCGGTCGCGCGGATGCTCGACATCTTCTCGCCGACCGGGCGGGTCGAACTCGTCCGCCGCGGCGAGGAGACGGGACGCCGCCTCGCCAAGGACGCCGGTGTGTTGGCACTTGCACTGGGGGGCGAGAAGCCGAGCTTCAACGCAGGGCGGGTGTGTCCCACGGAATGGGCGGATGCCGACTTCCGAGCCTTCTGCCGCGCACGCTACACGAACGACCTTGCCGCCGCAAACCGCGTGTGGGGACGCACCTTCACGGACTGGCGCGAGGTGCGTCAGCCGATCTACGGCGTACAGTCCGCCGCAACTGAAAAGACGGGCGCCGCCGCGATCGACTGGTACGCGAACATGGGCAACATGAGCGATGAGTTCGTGAAAGAGATCAATCGACCCGAGAACGTCGAGTTCGCGATGGACTGGTACCGCTGGATCACGAAGGCCTCGATCGAGATGTACGCCACGTACGCGGATGCGGCGCGGCGGCACGACCGCAAGACGCTCTACACGAACAATTATTGCTGGCCGAACTTCTTCGCCCATCTCTGTCTGCCCACCTGGCGGCGTCTGGATGCGGCCGCGCTCGACTTCCAGTATGTCTGCACCTTCCCGCGTACGCTCGGGAGTAACAGCGAGATGATCGAGATCGCCGAGATGACGGAGTCCGCGATGGGGAACAAGCCCATCTACGGTTTCGAGGTCTACGTTCAGCCGCATTACCCGGCCGAGATGGCGGCGCTCCAGAATTGGGCGATGGTTGCGCACGGGATGCGTGTGAACCTCGTCTTCGCCTGGAAACCGTATTCGGACTACGGCGGCAAGGTGTTCGAGAACGGCCCGAAGGCCTGGACGCGTCCTGCGGACGCGAAACCGATGTGGATGATTATCGACACGGACGGAACGCGTCTGCCCTGCTATGCGGCCGTAAAGCGTTCAAGCGAGGAGATTGCCGCCTGGCATTCTCAATTCGATGCGCTCAGTGTCCGCCGTACGCGCGGCCGCACGGCTGTTTACCTTTCGGACGAGACGGGGATGTACACGATGTTGCGGACGGGAAACCGCCCCTACCTCGAGAACCACCTCTGCCATGCGCGTAATCGAATTGCGAGCGGGCTCCGTCTCGGCGGTGTCCGCATTGAGTACTTGGACGACGAGACGCTCGAAAAACTGGTCCGCCGGGACTTCGACGCCGTCGTACTGCCGCCCACACCGCGGATTGCGCCGGAATCCGCACGGCGCCTGGACGCATTCGAGCGTGCCGGCGGCGAGGTGATCCGCCTCGACGACTGGTCCGCCGACTTCTTCGACCGCTATCCGCAGATTCCGCGCAGCGCCTACTGGCGTGCGCCGGATGGACGGGTGAACGACGTGGTGGTTGTGGTACGCACGCAGGAGGGCACGGGCCGCCGTTTTGTCTTCGTGCTCAATCGCACGGGCGAGGCGGTTGAGGGTGAACTCGCGGGCCGAGACTTTACGGAAGGGCAGACCTTCGCCGATACGCTCCGTGGTGGGAAGGTTGGTCGTTCCTTCCGTCTTGACGGCTGGGGTTATCGTGTGCTCTTGTGCGACTGATCGTGTTTTGCAACGGACAATGAATATTTCCCAAGGCCGATCTTCTCCTTTCGGGATCGATGAAGACCTGAAAAACGGGGTAAGTCCAATCTTGTTTCCCCTGACGGGATGAGTTGTTTTGCTTTTGGGATTCCCGAGCGCAAGGAGCTGCTGCCCTGGTTCACGGAGCGCTTCGCGCCGGTCTACAACCGCCGCTGCGCCGCCTGCCACGGCGAAGCGAAAGGCGATCTGGGGCTTGCGAACCCGCAACAGTGGTCATGGCTCAATCTGACCCGGCCCGCATGGAGTCCGGCACTCAACGCGCATCTCGCCAAGAGCGCGGGCGGACGCGGCATCTCCGCAAAGGATTTCATGTTTCGCGATACGAACGATCCCGACTATCAGGCAATGCTCGCCGCGATCACAGAGGGCGGTAAAAAGGCCTATGAAGTTCCCGAAGCGGACATGCCCGGTTTCATCAACCGCTCGCAACACCGCGCCTTCGTCTACCTTAAAAAAGACTGGTCCGGCGGCATCAGCGAATGGCGCGTGGAATAAGCGCGCTTGGGGTTCTGGTCGCAAGTTTCATTCTTTAACGCAGAGGCGCAGGTTTTTTTGAGGGCAGGGCTGGCCGCAAGTCGCGGGTCGCGAGTCAACCTCTCTTGTTGCGACCACGCAGTGGTTCGCAACCGTGAGAGTAAAAGCAACGCCGTGCCTTTTCGAGTGTTTGTTTTCGTGGTTAAAACTCACTTCAGCGTTCGACGTCCGGCGGCACTCACCGATAAATGTCACTTCGGTGACCAATGGCGATAACTGTGACCACAAGCCGTGCATCGTGAATCTCATAGATCACACGGTAAGCTCCGACACGGATTCGCCACGCAGGACGTCCAGAAAGTTTGGTGCAACCGACTGGGCGTGGATTCGCGGCAAGAGCCCGAATCGCGGCAATGATGCCGGGCTGGGCACTACGATCAATTCCCGCAAGTTGCTTTTGGGCAACGCGCAGAATATCGATCGCATAGTTCACGCCTGACAATCCTGTTCGATCTCGCGAACGGCCAGTTCGAAGGGGATCTTGTCGGCAGCATGGCGCTGGGCTTCGTCGTATGCGCGGATATCGTCCAGTTCCTCCAACTCGCTGACGATGTGTTCCCACTCATCCGCCGTCACCATAACCGCCTTGCGCTGCTGGTGCTCGTCGACAACGTATTTTGGACTTAAAGCTATCACGGTATCACCACAGAGATCATTATGGCCGACCCGCTCGCCTAAAGCAACCCCTCTTTGCACGAGATTTTTTGAATTTCTCCAAACCACGAACCACACCAAATACACGAAAAACAGTGCCGTGCCTTTTCGTATCATTCGCGTGATTCGCGCAATTCGCGGTTGAAAAGCCGAGCCGTGCCTTTTCGAGTGTTTGTTTTCGTGGTCACAACATTCGATCCCGATAGCGATCCCGATTTGGATGAAACCGTGAAACCAAAGAGAGTTGAAGGCTCAACTGCTTTTTTTTAGGATCAAGGGTTGTGAAGCGTTTTCGCGGTGTGATAAGGTGTTGCCGTGGCAAGGCAACTGAGACCTATGAAATTTAAGGGTTGGTCCGTCCGTTATCAGTGCTTCCCTTGTTTGGTTCCAGCAATCCCAGATAGTCTCTTCTCGCGTACAGAATACGGATAACAACGATCTCCTTCCCCTCCATGCGATAGAAAACGAGATAGTTCTTGCACTGGATGAAGCGGTAGCCCTTCAGCACAGGGATGTCGGTTCGCAAGCGTGCACCCGTCTGTGGCATGGAGGCGAGTGTGCCAAGCTTCTCAAAGACAAGCGCGACAAGATCCGCTGCGGCTTGCGGATTGAACAGGTCTTCGGAAATGTACCGCTTAATCTCCTTCAAATCCGCAATCACCTGTGGAGAGAACCGAACGTCGGACATGGCTAGCCCTCAAGCTCCTCCATCGCGGAATCCATCGAAACCCATCCATGTTTCCGAGCGGACTCCTCGCCTTCCGCCAGAGCCGACATGAGTTCCAGTTCGGTACGCAACCGTTCGTATGCACGAATATCAACGATCGCAAAACGCCCGTGTCCGTTCTTTGTTAAGAAAACCGGTTTATCCGCCGTCACTTCACGTAAAACGTTGTTGTAATTCCTGAGTTCGGAAACTGGCTTTATGGTCGGCATGACACCCCTCCTCTCTTCCTATAAACGGACCGTAGCATAATTCTTCGAGGAATACAACGGCGGAGTATCGGGGGTCGTGGTTTGACATGAGACAAACAAGGGCTGCGAAAATTTTGGAGTGCGGTGAAAGTTCTTCAACCGGTAGGGACGCCTCCCTGAGGCGTCCGCGGCGGTTTCGGGGAAACCGCCCTGCCAGCGGGCGAATGCCCGCGTTCCCGACTTTTTACCTCTTACCTTTTATTTCTTACCTATAACTTTGACGTTGAGCGTTTTCCGCTCTTCACTCTCTATCGATCCCGATAGCGATGTCGCAAACCGGGAGGGACGAGCGTCTGCTCGTCCTCGGGCAAGCAAACGTTTGCCCCTCCCGATGCCCGCAAGTCCGGCGAACAGATGTGTACGGGAGGCTGTACACGCTTACCGCAGAGTTGTCAAATTACGTGGCTTGTTGTAACCACCTTCGCGAACCCAGCAGCTTCGGCACATGCAGTTGGTGCCGCGTCCGCACGTGCCCTGCACGTCGTGCGCGGGCGGATTGGGGCCAGCGGTTTCAAGCCGGTTCCAACTGTAGCCGCCGCCATGTGAGAACTCCGGCACGTTGTAGTCCATCCAGAGGATGAGCTTGCGCCATTCTTCAGGCGAAAGCTTTACGTTGCCATGCCCAGCCTTGAGACGCTTCGTGAGCGGACTCACTGCCGCGAAATAGTCGTAGGGCTTCGAATAGTGCGTCTCGAAGTACGAACTTGCAAACGACACATGCTTCTTTGCCACCATCAGGCGCTGGCCTTCAAGCCCTGCGAGGGATGGCGGCTTGCCTTCGCCGCCCGTGTGGCATTTGAGGCAGTGTTTCTCGAAGATCGGTGCCACACTACGCAGGTAACTGAATGCGCCGGGATAACCCAGATCCACGCTCTTCACGGGATCAAGGACGGTGCGGTTCGGCGGCGCAGATGCAATGCGCCCCGTTTGCGACTTCTGTTCGTGACAGCCAAGGCACCCCTGCACTTCGCCTTTTTGCGCGTGAATAAAACTGCGCATCGTGAGGATCGCCATGCCGTCCTTGTCAAGTGCTTGCAGTTGAATCGGCTCTCCCGCAGGAATACGGAATGCCGCTGAACCGTCCTCTGTCACGGGCACTTCACCGAGGTACTCTCTGTAGATTTCAAGGTCGCGCCCTTGGTGAAGCGTATCGCGACGGCAGGCCGGCATGTTGATGAGACGATTCACACGCAACGCCTTCACACTGCCTTTGGGGAGATCCACGCGCGAATCGTACACGTTCTCCACGTAGCAGACGCCGTACGGAGGCGCCTTGTCGGCCGGGGGCAATAGCGAGGCGAGCGCAGGGGGCTTCGGACGTTTCACGAGCGGAATCGGGTTGAACGTGGAGATAGCGGGATCCTGATAAATGAGTTCGCGTCCGCCGAGCGTATCGACAAGCCAGATGCCAAACGAGTTGGGGGCCTGCCAAGTAGCACCGCAGGAACTGCGGTGGTGGCGCGGGTGGTCTTTGGGATAAGCGAGCGGCTCGTCCGAACGCGCACAGAAGAAGAGCGTGTCGTTCACCGGCTGCGGATTGCAGTATGTCATCGGCAGTTTCCATCCCTCCGATTCCGGGAACGGGCACTCCGGCGTGAGGCGCGTGATCGGCGCATCGCCGTCTTCGCCCCGCCGGGGATCGAGCAGGAAGAGCGATCCCAAGGTGAAGGAGTGGTGGGCAGAGGCCGTGGCCACACACACGGGCGAACCTATGAGGGGTTTGATCTCCGTCCCCACGCAGACGCGCTCGGAATAGTTACCGTAAAGATGCGCCACGCCTGTGCCGTCAGGCTTGATCGTCCAGAGCGACTGGTGCCACACGGCGTTGCGGTTGATGTAGTCCCAGCGCGTAAAAGCGATGAGGCCATCATTCAGTACGGCTGGTTCCCATTCGTTCGCCTCGCCGAGAGAGAGTGGACGGATGTTGTGCGAGCCAGCCGGTGCGCCCAGAGGTGTGAGATCACCACGGTAAAGGAGGAAGGACGGCACGTAGCGCCCCCAGTGACAGCGGCCAAAGTTCTGGGTGCGCGTGGAAGAGAAGGCGAAGCCGCCATCGGGCAGATAGCAAGGGTCGATGTCCTCGATCAGCACAGTCTGCCGTCCGTCGCGTGTTTCCATCTTATCCCCAGGGCCGCCAGTGATCTGTCGCAACCAAGAACCGTCCGCAGCGCATTCCCAGATGAAGTAACGGCGGTGAGCGAGCTTCACCTCCTCGCCAGGGCGGAACTTTCCGCCGTAGATCGGGTGCGTGGGATCGGCCTGCGACACCCAATCGTTCGGTGTGGCGTCCGCATGGAAGCCGTACTGACTCGGATCGAATCCGGCGGGCGGCGCCGCTGTGTGGTCACAGAACGCAAAAAGGATGCGGTCGGCGTCCCAGTTCAGATCGGGGTTGAGCACTGTGCCTGCGGGGAGCTTGTCTGCGAGCAACACGGTTTTCTTCGGTGCGTCCTTCCAATTCTCCAGCACCACAAGACCAGGGCCTGGACGCGAGAAGCGTCCCACGTACTGATCCACCATGTGGAGGTCCCACGTGTAGGGCAGACCGCGCTGGACGGCGAGGAGCTTCGCGAACTGCAAGTCGGGATGGAGAAAGAGAATCCGGCGGCGAAGCGACCGAATCGCCCGCTCCACACCCGCGCGATACGCGGGTGGGTCGTTCGTGGTGGAGGCGAGCCACGCGGCATTACTCTCCAGTTCGCGTCGGCAGGTCTCCAGTTGCGCAGCCGGGACGGACTTTGCCACATAAGCGAACGTACGTTGCGCAAGCGCGAGTGCTTCTTCCGCCGAATCGCCCAAGAGGACTGAAGAGCCGAACAGGACGATGCCAGCGGCGAGAAATGTGCGTGCAACCTCTTTCATGGTTCTTGTTTCTCCTTTCAAGACCATCGCGTTCCGCCCCCTCGGCACCCTCTGGCAACCCTCCCCCTCCCCTATCGCTTGCCGCCATGATCAGAACACGCCCCGGGCATGGAGGGGCTGGCTTTGGCGCTAATGGGTTTCAATGCCTTAAGCGCCTCAAACTGATCAGCATCCCAGCTGCTGTCGGGATTGATCCTCACGTCGATCGCGACCACACCGCCGCGTTCGTTGACGGTACGCACGTAGTTCACCAGCTTTTCAGACGATATCTTCATCCCCGGGCTGCACCAACCGGCCCCGTCTCCGCCTTGAGTCCAGTCCCCGAGCGGAATGAGGGCGAACGCCTGCTGGCCATTGACGAACCGCCCTTTCGGCACTGCGTAAAAATCATTGAATTCCCCTGCCGTGAAATCCGCCGAACGCCCATAGGCAGTGAAATACTCGCGCACGCCGTTGTTGTACGCCACAATCGCCTCCCCGCTGCCCTTCCGGATCGCCGCCGTGTACACGTCAAGCAGGTCGTCATTGTACTTGAGCAGTTCCTCATAGCAGCCATCCACCCACCATCCCTTCACCCTCTTGCCGTAGCGAACGGCATACTCCTCAAGCACCGCTGCCCAGTTCTCGACAAATCGCCGATCGACACCACCGATCCGCGGCGAAACGAGTCCCATCTTCGGGCCGAGTTCCGGGTCAAGATAAGGTCCATCCCCGGTATAGTAAAGGTAAAGGTCGATGCCACGCCTTTCGAGTTCTTCGGAAAGTTCCAACACAAGATCGCGTTTCGCACATGCCTCGCCAGGCTTCGTTCCGCAAATGCGGTCATACGTCGCATTCGGCGCGAGCATCCAACGTCGGCCCTGCATGATCGTGATGAAATAGAATCTTGCGCCACACGCACTGAGCCGCTCACCGAGCGCCTTGACGTCGAACCCATTCACCTTTGCGTTCCATTCCTCCGCCGTCCTGCACCCATGACCGAGAAAATGATTGAAGACTCCCCATTTGGAATCGTGAAGCCGTTGGGTACGGCGGTTGGCGCGTTCTGACAGTGCCAGATATTTCGGATGTTTCCGGTCAACGCCCCAGTTCACCGACACGATGTAGTCGACATAGGCGTTCTCCTTCTCCGGTCCATCGCAGTACGGCGCGATGATCAACCGATCGATGATCGCACGCCACGCCGCGTCCTCGCGAGGATAAACGGCAATCACCGAAGTCGCTGGCCTTGCCTGGCGAATCTGTTCCACCGCCCTTGAAAACTCATCCTTGTCATCCCCGGACTTCACCCGAAAGACGAACGCATCGTAGTCGGCTCCGCTCTTAAGCGCCTTTTCGACATCGGCGACAAACCCCATTCCGTTCTCGAACCGCGCCACCCGATTCGCGGCCTCCGTCATCATCACCGCAAAACAGACAGCAACGAGCGTCCCACATGTCCTTAGAATTCTCATTATTCTCCTTTCAGATTTCTCGGAGCGGCTTTCAACACCTGCGGAACCAGCGCCTGATAATAACCCGGCTTGCCAGCGCACTTGAATTTCTGGAACGGTCCCGGACGCACCAACGTCCCCGGTGCGGGATATTCCGCCCCGAGATAGTCGGTAAGCGGGCCGTCAATCGCCGGCACGCGAACGTCTTCAAGTTCCATCGGAAACTTAAAGAGCGCCGAAAGCTCACGATAGGCGATCTGCGCGGCCTTGCCCTGGGTCAGGCGAACCACTTTCGAATGAAGGTCTAGTCCGCGGACCTTCTGCCACACCGAAAGTTCCATCGGATGGCCGAATTCCATCCATGCGCCGTACCCCATGTCGAGACCCGCCGAACAGCACTGCTGCCAGAGATTGCTCCAACTGTTCTCGCCCTGGTTGTAGTAGGTGTAGCAGAACGGCGAGAGGGTGCCGATGTGACTGGTCTGTCCACCGGTACGCAGGAAAAGGTTGTAATCCGAAACCGTGCCACGACAGAACTTGTTCTCGCTCGCGATCATCAGATCGCCCTTGGCATTGTCGCAGAAGATGTTGTTCACGTAGCGATTGGACGACGTGTGAACCCCGTCCGGCATGCCGCCGTTCTTGCCGTAGGTCGTCCGGAACCTGACGCCCGCGCCACCATTGAAGCCGATAAAATTATGGGCGACCGTAACGCCGGAACCGTTGTGCGAGTAAACGCCATCCCCATTGTAGTATTGGTTTTCATCCGGACGGTTGCCGATGATGACGTTGTTGTCGACAAGCGCGTGGCCGACACACGTCTCGAACATGATGCCGCCGCGGCGGTTGGACGCGATGAAGTTCCCCGTGCAGCGGACATCGGTGAATCCGGTGTCGAACCAGACGCCGTACGCCTCGTTGTCGCGGATGACGTTGTTCGCGACCACGGCCGGCGCCCCGTGGATCTTGATGCCCGCTGTCTCCTCCCAGCCGAACTCGGGATAGTCCCCGAAGTTGTTGCGCTCGATCACGTTGCAGTAAATCTTCGCACCGCCCGGATTCCAAGCGGCGATCCCGTGCACGCCGCAGTCCGTCACAGCGTTGTAGCGAATCTCACAGTCCCTAGTGAACATGAGTCGCTGGTCCGCGTCCGGCATGTCAGGGAAACGCTGATCCTTCCAGGGCTCACCGTTCTTCCAATCGCCCCAGGTCTCGGAACCACAGGTGATGCCGGCGGACTTCGCGTAACGCACCGTGTTGTTCTCGACAATCCAGCGGACGCCTGACCGGACGTCGACTGCCCCGATCTGCGGGAACGGCCCCTGGTTCGCGCAATGCTCCACCGTGAAACCGTCCACCACGACGTCGGCGAGTCCGCGCCGGTTCGCGCCGATGCAACGGTTACGCACAGACCATTCGATCTCACAGGCATTCGGCTCCGCGCGGTTCTCGGCCGGATGCAACCAGATCGCCTCGCCGTCCATCGACACCATCCAGGTGTCGGGCACGCCCTCGAGTTCCCGGATCGTCGTCACTTCCGTCAGGAGCGCGCCGTCGACGAAGATCTGCCCGATCGTCCGCGGCAGATAGGTCTCCGCATCCACCACCGCGTTCGTCACGGGACGCGCCACGCGGCTGCGGTCACGATCGGCAATCGAGATCGTGCGCATGTAAGGCGAGTTGGTCCACACGGGAAAGAACGACTTGTCGAACGGCGAGGTCCAAACGTTCTTCGTCCCGTCACCGTGCTTCGTCCATGGGTTCTTCCAGATCTCGCTTCCCTTCACGACGGCCTTGCCGCGCACGGCGCTGCGCAGGATGGTCGGACGGTCCTTCGACGCGCCGCCCACGGGAATGCGCACCTCCTCGCGGTAGACCCCGGGCTTCACCAGCACGATGTCGCCCTTCGTGACCACCTTCATCGCTTCGCCGATCGTGCGGTATTCCCCGGCGCCAGCGTAATCGACCGTAATCGTCTTCGCCCCGGCGCACATCACGGCCGCCAGCGGTACCACCGCAAAAATTCTTTTCATTGTTTTACCTGAGCCTCAATACCGTACCGAAACCCTCGCCCGTCGTGCAGAGCGTGCCGTCGCCTTCGATGAACGCCGGAAGGTTGGTCTTCTTGTAGTAACCCGGCGGCTGCTTGACGCCATCGATGTAGAGATTCGCGAAATTGACGCCCGTTCCTCCGGGGATCTCGAGCTTGGCCCCTGTTTCGAGATAGAGGTCGGTAGTCCAGTCGAACCGACGCATCCCCCCCAAAACGAGACGGCCATTGGCGCCGACGCGCACGGTCGGACACGTCCTCCAGCAGCCCGCGTCACTGAACCCGACCGCGCCCTCGACCACCTGCAGTTCGCCAGTGGAGGTCGAAACACCGCCGAAATAGACCATGAGCGTGCCCCGCTTCGTCACGTTCACCGAATCGGCGAAGACGATCGTGTTCGTGGTCGGCCCCGTAACCTGAATTTCGCCTGAACTCGTAAACATGCGCTGCTCGAAGTCGTAGGTCGCACCCGTCGGCGAAGTGACCGTGCCCGAGCCGATCGTCGCCCCAACGAACTGATCCCCCGCCAACACGAGCGTGCCATTCGGCTGAATCGCCGTGCGACGGTCGTTGAGTGCCCCCGCGATGTCGCAGAAAAGCGTGTGATTCTTGCCGATGGCAACCGCGGTCGCATACTGCGGCACCGCCGTACCGTCGAAAGAGAAGACATTCCCTGCAGCCGCTAGATGAATGGCGCCTTCGGAAGCAGACAACTTCCAGGCCGAGACCTTGCCGTTGAACCACATCTCGCCGCCACCGCTCGGACAGAAATACGAAAGGTTGTTGACCGGACAGTTGAAATCTGTTTTTGCTCCATTCTCGGTGAGAAACCGTCCATTAGAGGAACTCCCATGAAGCAAGCCGCAATTGACGGCGTTGGTTGTATTCGCCAACGAACGGAGCGCATAATAGCGGTCCTCCGTCGCCAGAGTAATCTGCGCCGTTCCGGCATTGATCACCGCGTTCGAAAGGATGAGTTCGGCGCGGTCGTTCGCCGGCGGCGTCTGCACGAACGTCATCCCATTCGCGGCGTCAAGCGTTCCCGAGACGATCAAGTTCACGTTGGTGATCTCCGTCGCCGAAAGGAAGGAACCGCCCTTCATCAACGTAAGATATCCGCTGCCGGCGATGTTGCCGTCGAGCATCAGCGGCACGTCGATCGCGTACCCCTTTTTGTTCTCCGCTCCATCGTCGATGACAATGCCGCCGCCCCGAACGCTAATGGAACCCGTACCGGAAATCCTGTACTGTCCTTTGAAGGTGACGGACGGCACGAGCACGTCTTCGTCAATCGTCATGTCCGCCTCGACCACGATCGGATCGCCCATCGCTGCGCTCACAATGACCGAGCCGTCGCCGGAAATAAAACCGTCTGCGGACGTGTACTTGCCCACGGCAAGCGGCTGGCCATCCACAGAGATCTGGCCCGCATCGGCGACAAGCTGCGCATCCAGCGCAATGGTGCCACCGTCCGCAACGGCGATCATCGTGCCAGCCGTAAGCGTGCGGCCGCTGGCAAAAGCGAGCGTCGTCCCATCGGCGACATCGATCAACCCCGCCCAACTGCCTGTCGGCGCCATGGTCACCGTTCCCTCGGCAATCTGCAACGTACCGGTGGACGTCGAGGCCCCGCTCAAACCGAAGTTGTTCGCGCCTTGCTTCTTCAGGTTCACCGCGCCAGCGAAGACATTGGCGTTGACGACGTCCGCGTAATTGGACTGGTCGAAAATGATCGTGGCCGGCGTGCCCGAAGTGACAACACCGGTGGCCTGGGCGGAACGGCATGCCCCCATGAACTGATCGAAGCCGTTGAGGTCGAGCGTACCATGGATCTCGCCGCCGCGTCCCACCGTGCCGTTGATAAGATTCGTGCCGTACATCTTCCAAGTCATCCCGCTCTGGACCCTGTACTCGAAGGTCGTTCCGTAACCTCCCTTACGCTGAGAATAGATATGGGTGATGCCGCCGCCCCCCGGATAGAACGATGCGCCCTGATAGGAGCAGTTCGTGGTGAACGTAATCTCCGCGCCGGCGTTGACCCCCGGAACATAGTCGTTGTAGGCGACCGTCCCGTCGAAGAACGTCCGCGAACCGGCCTCAGCCACGTAGTAATAGGCATTGCCGAGATTCAGCGCACCCGTGAAAATATTCGTCGTATCTTCCGCAAACCGCGTCGACTGCCACCAGCCGGTAAAGTTGTTGCCGTTTGCCGCAGAGAAATTTTCGGCAAATGTGCCGCCCATGAAATAGACGAGACTGCCATTATACCCCTTGCTGACGGTCCAGCTCGTGCTGCCATCCGTCGTGCCCACCGATGCCCCGCCGTAAAGATAGACCTTCGCGCGATCGAAGATGAGGTTGCCGGTGAAGGTGTTCGTGCCGCGAAGCTCGAACCAATGCGCGGCATAATCGCTGCCGGGGCCAATGAGCTTGATCGGCGTCGCACCGCTCCACACACCGGTCTGAACAAGCTTCGAGGTGGCATCCACCGTCATCCTCACCGCCTCCGCGCCGCTGTCGAATTCCACCGGACAGCTCAACGTCGCCGTACCGTTGCTCACGGTGACGCCCTGGGGCGTGCTGAGGATGAGCTTCCCAGGCCCGTTGATCGTACAGTCGCCATTGATGATCACGTACGACACCCGACGGTCTTCGTTCAGCACGAGATTCTCGTTGTTCAGGATGAGCGGCATGCCCGCATCACGGAACACAAAGTTGATCTCTTCCGCCGAAAGCGCACGGTCCCAGAGAGCGACCTTTGAGATCGCACCGCGGAAGGCGTCGGGCGTGGTGCCGCCGGCAAGCGTCGTTCCGTGCGCACCGAAGAGCTTACCGTCTCCGCTGCCCGGAAGCGGGATTCTGCCCTTCCCGCTGGTGATGTGGGAGTAGGTTGTAATCGAGGTTTCGCCGGCCCGGCAGACATAGTATTTGAACTCGGTCTCACCTTCATCAGTATTGCGCAGCGTCACCGCAAGATCAATCGGCAGTCTTGTTCCAACCAAGCCAGCAGTCGTTCGCTGTATACGGAACCCACTGCGAACGCAAAACAGACGGGTGGGTGGTGGTATAGGAGTCTACGCCGCTGAAATAAAACGTCCACCCCTTGCTCGGACCGTAATCGCGCGCGTTGTCGTAAATCGTAATGGTGTAGTTGTAGGCGTATTGCCCGCCGAAGTCCTTTTGGTTGTAGTATTTGCCGTCCCAACTGTAACGGATGAAGAACGTGACGTTGGTCTGCGCGAGCTTCGCGTGCGGCACAGTTGCGCACGCGCACTTGGTGACGAAGTCGACACCGGGCGTGCCATTCGTCGGCTGCGGCATGTAGAGGCAGGTCTGCTGGAAACTCTTGCCCTGAAGGCCGCTCCGCACAGTCATGTTGGTGAAGTACGGACGGGCCGCGATGTCGTCGTAGTTGAAGGTTAGCGTAAAGGGAGTGGCCGCTCCCTCTGTCACCGCGTCAACAAACTTCGTCGCGTCGAAGGTACCGTCCAGCTCGCCCTGTTTCGCCGAAAACGACCACAGAAGGCCGTCGGTATACTCGGCACGAAGTGCCAAAGCCGCAACCGCCGCAACAACGGCGGCAACCATCTTTCTCGTCATTGTCATAATCGTCCTTTCGCAAATCATGCGCATATTCTATCACTTCTCCCTAGGTGAACACAAACGAAACCACGTCAACCGCAGCAATCGGTTCGTGACAGGGGGTGTGCGAGGGCGCGCGATATGGCACGATGCAGTACGGTGGGCACGCCGGACGTGGCCGTGCGCATCGTCACGCACCTTCCCGGCCAACCGGAGTGCATCATCGCGTGGCCCTGACCGTTTTTACGGGGTTTTGAAATGGCGCCCCTGGCAGGACTTGAACCTGCGACCCACGGATTAGAAATCCGTTGCTCTATCCAACTGAGCTACAGGGGCATCTGAAAAAGCAGGCCGGAAAACGTACGGCCGGAAAACGCGTGGAAAATCGGGTCCCGCACGGGTAACCGATAGGGATACGCGTTACGGAACGGAATGGTACACAAGGCTTCCACGGGGATCAAGCGGAGAAAACGGACGGGCTTCCGACTTCGCTTGCTCAAAGGTTGCCCCGCTTACGGGAATCGGATAAGATATCTCCCATTTGAACCTGTGTCCGGTCGGCCGGGACGTCCAGACACGGATGTGACACAATCATATGCGGTAACGCGTTGGGAGGTTTCATGACGCAATTCACGTGGTACGACGTCAGTGACGCCACGGTCGGTCTGCTTTTCGGTCTGGCCGGTGTGCTGGGCGGGTATGCCTTGCGCGGCCTGATCGGACGCTGGCAGGCGGATGCGGTCGAAAAACAGGCGTATCTCAAGTTGGACGAGGCGGACAAGGAGGTCCGGAACCGGATCAAAGAAGCGGATATCCAGGCCCGCACGGAGGTGGTGAGGGCGCGCGAGGAGTTCGAGAAAAGCACCAAGTCCCGACGTAAGGAGTTGCAGGATATCGAGGATCGCCTGACCTTCCGCGAAGAGAACATGGACAAGAAGGCGGCCCTGCTCGAAAAAAAGGATCAGACGCTCGCCCAGAAGCAGGAGGAGTTGCAACAGCGGGACGAGGCGTTGCGGCAACGTAAGCAGGAAGCGGATCGGCGGTATGCCGAGGCGGAGCAACGGCTGCAGAAATTGGCGGGCATGACGCATGATGAGGCCCGGCGCGACATCCAGCAACGGGCCGAACAGGAGGTGCGCAGCGAAGCGGGCGGGATGATCCGGCGGGTGCAGGAAGAAGCCCGGGAAACCGCAGACCGCGAGGCGGCACGCATCGTCACCATGGCGATTCAACGCTATGCGCTCTCCCACGCCAGCGAGTCCATGACCAGTACGGTGCCGCTGCCGAGCGACGACATCAAGGGACGCATCATCGGGCGCGAGGGCCGCAATATCCGCACGCTGGAAGCCGTGACCGGCGTCAACATGCTGATCGACGACACACCCGAGGCGGTGGTGATCTCCGGGTTCGATCCCGTGCGGCGCGAGATCGCGCGCCAAGCGCTGGAGCAGTTGGTCGCCGACGGGCGCATCCATCCGGCGCGCATCGAAGAGGTGGTTCAGAGCGTGACCGAAAATATGGAGAAGACGATTTACGAGGCTGGCGAGGCCGCAGCGTACGAGGCTCAGGTTCAAGGCGTTCCGGCGGAGATCCTGCGCTGTATCGGACGCCTCAAGTTCCGAACGAGTTTCTCGCAGAACGTGTTGCGGCACGCCATCGAGGTTGCCCACCTGATGGGCATGATGGCGGGCGAGTTGGGGCTGGACCCCCTGATCGCACGGCGCATCGGCCTCTTCCACGACATCGGCAAGGCGCTGGATCACGACGCGCAGGGCGCGCACGCCTTGATCGGCGCGGAGTTCTTGAAACGCAACGGCGAGGATCCCGTGGTGGTCAACGGTGTGGCCGCGCACCACGAGGACGTGCCCTCCGAGGGACTCTACGGCGTGCTCTGTTCGGCGGCGGACGCAATCTCCAGTTCGCGGCCCGGCGCACGGGTCGAAACCGTGGGCGTGTATGTGCAGCGTCTCGAAAAGCTGGAGGCCATCGCCAACCGGTTCGAGGGGGTCAAAAAGACCTTCGCCGTGCAAGCCGGGCGCGAAGTGCGCGTGATGGTCGATCCGGGGCAGATCAGCGATCAGGACGCGATGGTGATGGCGCGCGACATCAGCCAGCAGATTTCCGCCACGATGCAGTTCCCCGGACAGATCAAAGTGGTAGTGGTGCGCGAATCGCGCTGTGTGGAATATGCGAAGTGACCGCAGGCGGCGGACAGCGCGGGAATATCGGAAAGGGGCGGGCGATGAAGATTCTGCTGGTGGGTGATATCGTGGGCGGGCCGGGACGGCGAATATTCCGCGAGGTGGTGCGAAAACTGCGCGGAGAGCATGCGGTTCAGGCGGTGGTGGTGAACGGAGAGAACGCGGCGGCAGGAAACGGCATCACGCGCGCGCTGGCCGAGGAGTTGTTCGCGGCCGGCGCGGACGTGATCACGCTCGGGGACCACGTGTGGGGCCAAAAGGATCTGGAACCGACCATCGCGGGTGAAAAGCGGCTGCTGCGGCCCCTGAATTTCCCAGCCGGCACGCCAGGTCAGGGAAGCGTGACGGTGCAGTCCACCATCGGCTCGTTCACCGTGGTGAACCTCCTCGGGCGCGTGTTCATGAATCCCATGGACTGCCCGTTCCGCGCCATGGACGCGGTGCTGAAGACACTGCCGGCCCAGATACCGGTGCTTGTGGATTTCCATGCCGAAGCCACCTCCGAGAAAATCGCCATGGGCCACTATCTCGATGGCCGTGTGGCAGCGGTCTTCGGAACACACACGCATGTGCAGACCAATGACGCGGTGATCCTGCCCAAGGGCACGGCCTACATCACGGATCTGGGGATGACCGGCCCCGCGGTTTCCGTGATCGGCCGCGAGATTGCGCCGGTGCTGAAAAAATTCACGACCGGCATCCCGGCGAAGTTTGAGATCGCCCGCGGACCCTGCGTACTGGAGGGCGCGATTCTGGAACTCGACCGGGTAAGCGGCAGGGCGGTCTCCCTGACGCCGTACCGGTATCGGGAGCCAGCGGCGGGATGAGGAACCGGACATGGCGTTGCCTGAAAAAAGAGCGTTGACGGTCTCCGAACTCACGCGCCGAATCCGGCAGACGCTGGAGGACGAGATTGGCAGCGTGTGGGTCGAGGGTGAAATCTCGAACTGTAAGCGCTACAGCTCTGGTCACACGTACTTCGTGCTGAAGGATGAGAAGGCGCAGTTGAATGCCGTGCTCTTCGCGGGCACCCAGGCGCTGCTCGATCCCGCGTTGCGTCTGGAAGACGGACTGCGCGTGCGCGTGTTCGGCGAGATCACCGTGTTTGAGAGCCGCGGCCAATACCAGCTCAAAGTCCGTAAGGTCGAGGAGGCGGGACAGGGCGACCTGATGCGGCGTTTCGAGGAACTCAAACGACGGTTACAGGCCGAAGGGCTTTTCGAGGACGCGCGGAAACGGCCGCTACCGCGTCTGCCGCAGCGGATCGGCGTGGTGACCTCGCCGACCGGCGCGGTGATCCATGATATCCTGAGTGTCTTGGGGCGGCGTTTCCCGAACGTGCAGGTGCGGCTCGCGCCGGTCAAGGTTCAGGGGGAGGGCGCCGCAGAAGAGATCGCGGAAGCCGTGGCACAATTCAACCGGATGTGCGGTTCCGGAAGCGACTGGCCGGCGGACCTGCTGATCGTCGGGCGGGGTGGAGGCAGTCTGGAGGACCTGTGGGCCTTCAACGAAGAGTGTGTGGTGCGCGCCGTGGCGGAATCGGTGATCCCGGTGATCTCGGCAGTCGGCCACAATGTGGATTACACGCTGTGCGATTTTGCGGCGGACTTGCGCGCGCCCACGCCTTCGGTTGCAGCGGAACTGGCGGTGGCGCCAAAAGTGGAGTTGGAGGCCGAGGTGCGGCGACAGGCACGCGCGCTACGACAGGCGCTGGAGAGCCGCCTCGCGGAGTACGCGGCGCGATTGGAGCGGCTCCGGCGCGCTTCCTGTTTGCGGCAGCCCCGGCGCATGCTCGAAAATCCGGCGCAACGGCTGGATTCGCTGTCGTTGCGTCTGGACCACGGCATCCGGCGGCAGGTGCAGACACTGCGGCAACGTATCGCCGCAGCGGTCGGAGGCCTGCGGATGCGGCCGGAACGCATGCTGGGACAAGTGGGTGCCCGGATCAAACTCAACCGCCTCCGCATGGTCCGGGCCTGCGCCGGAAGCATGGAGCGGATGCGGTCGCGCGTGACCGGAAACGCCCGCCACCTGATGCTGCTTAACCCGCTGGCCGTGGTTGAGCGCGGATACAGCTTGACACGGACCGCCAGCGGAAAACTGGTCCGCTCCACGGCAGATGTCGTGCCCGGCGCAGAGCTGGTCACGCAAGTCCGGGACGGGATGATTATGTCCGATGTCCGAATGTGCCGGGAAAAGGAGTGATGGTATGGCGAAGAAAGAAGAGAAGCCGCAGAGTTTCGAGGCCGCGCTGAAGCGCCTTGAGGCGATTGTGGATGAAATGGAATCCGGAGAGACCGAACTGGACGCGATGATCGCTTCGTTTGAGGAGGGACAGCGTTTGGTAGCGTTCTGTTCGGCCAAACTGAACGAAGTCGAGAAACGGATCGAAAAGATCGTCAAGGACGGCGCGGGCGGAACGGCTGTCGAGCCGTTTGAACTGTCGTCCGAGGATTCGAGCAACTGAATCGGATACGATACGCGGAGGAGGACACACGGAATCGGCCTGGAAACTGTTGAACCTAAAAAGAGCAGTTGAACCTTCAACTCTCTTTGGTTTCAGGGTTTCAGGGTTTCTGGGTTTCTGGGTTTCAAGGTTTCTGGGTTTCAAGGTTTCTGGGTTTCAGGGTTTCAAGGTTTCATCCAAATCGGGATCGGGATCGCTATCGGGATCGGGATCGGGAACGTCG
>JAPXSY010000010.1:0-59544 GCA_033812795.1 Kiritimatiellia bacterium | reverse complement strand
AAAAGACATCAAAAACCCAAGCAAATCCACATGGGTAAGGGTGAATTATGCCGCCTATGGGATGCTAGTGCCTCAATTCATTCCTCCCAACAACCTTCAGCCTATTTCTTGCTTTCTGTTGGTTTGTCAGTTGATCTGGACCACCATACCCCGCGGCCGGTAGAACCAGACACCCTGTTCATCCTGCACCACCTTACCCGCGCCCCTCACCATGACGTTCTCCGGCGCGAACGCACCCGTCCGGGTCCCGAAGTCGATCAGCTTGAGCCGAACCTCCCGACTGCGGTAGGCCTGCGCATCGACTTCCAGTCTGGCCCCCTCACAAACCCTCAAGGCATCTGTGGCCCGCAACACACCGCACCCCTCCGCACCCAACTCGAACCGCACGACCGACTGCGTGTTGTTCGTGAGCACGATGTTCTTCGCCACGCATACGCCGCCCGTGCCGATCTCGATCGCGCCGCGGCCGTAACCGCCGCACCAGAGCGTACCGTTGTTGGTGATGTTCAGCGATCCGCCCTCTACGCGCAGCAACCCCGCGCTGTCCGGCTCGAACGTGAACTTCGTGTCGGACAGAACATACCCCAACAGATTCGTGGTGATGCCGCCGACATACACGCTCCCGCCGAACACTGCCGTGCCGCCCGACAGGCGGTACTCGCCGCACCCGCCGCCCCAGCCCAGCACCGTCCGCCTTCCGTTGAATCCCCCGGCCGCCGTCACGCCCTGATTCAGCGCGCCGCCCGTCTGGGTCACGACACCCGTGGCACCCAGCCCCATGCCGGCCGTCATCTTGCCGGCGTTCGTGACCGTGCCGCCGCTGAGGTTGATCCACGCTTCCGCCGCTCCTTGGTTGTTCTTCCAGATTTCCCCGGCGATGATCCCCTCCTCGTAAAAGGAATCCGCATTCCACATATCTTTCGTCATGTCGAACAGCCCGTCGGAAATGTTCAGCCAGGCTTGCACCATCCCGTTGGAGATGACGCTTGTGCTGGAGTTTCCCACCACCGCCATGTGGAGTCCGCGCCCCGAGACTGAGGGCGCGATCACGCCGTTGCCCGAGAGGTTGACTGCGGCTTTTGACGCAGCGCTGCTGTTCACGTAACCGATCACGAAATCGCAACCTGTAGAGAGACGCCCGTTACCTGAAACATTCACCTCGCCCTCCGCGCCAAAATAACCGATGTTGAGGTTGCGTTTCGTCAGAAACCGGCCGTTGCCCGAAACGTTGAGCACCACCTTTCCGGCATTGTACCCAATGTAATCACTGTCGTTAAGCGTGTCCGCGACCATGCCCGTATAACAACCGTCACCGCAAACGGTCAGCGAGGAGTTCCCGTAAAAGCGGCTGGTTTGGGCCATACACACCGCATTTGAACCGACGACGATCTCCGCTGTACTGTTGTCGTATCCGCAATAGAGCGTGGCGTTCGTCACCGCAAACAGCGCCTGATCCAGAATCTGGAGTACCACATTCGAGCATGCCGCGCCGTTTCCAATCCGGGGCGCACTGCTCCCGGTCACAAAACACCGCCCGTTCCCGTTCAGGGTCGCCGTCGTATTGCCGTTCAGATAGAGGTTTTTGATCTCACACACGCCGTTGTCGCCAACCTCGAAAATTGCCGACCCCGCATCCGTGTTGCCGCAACGCAGGGTGGCGTTGGGGGCCGCGAATCGTCCGGAGCCCGTAACACGCAGCACGCCCAAGTTCGTTGTCGCGCCTGTGGCGTACCCGAGATCGAAATAGCTCCCCAGACAGGTGAGCAGCGCGTTTTCGCTCACCTCAACGATCCCGGTGTTATTGATGCCGCTGGGGGCGTTGTAAAGGGGAACGTTAACCGTTGCTGAATTCCCCACCGTAAAGACGGAATCGCCCTTCACCTCCAGTCTGCCCGCAGCGGGCGAGTTCGGTTGGCCGTACATGCCGATGGTTAGTTGTGCCACATCGACCCGGCTGGAACCCGCGGCCTCGAAATAGCCTTTCGCGTTTTCGCCGCGGGCGATATGCAACGGCGGATTCCCGCTGCCGCTCAACTGGAATACGCCCGAGGTGACGACAGCGGAGCCCGCGCCACAGAATCCGACGATCGCTCCTTTCGAACCGAACGTCACACCCGTGAAACAGACCGAGCCCCCGTCCACCCGTAGTTTCCCGCCACTCCGGGTTTTAAAAAAGCCTTGGAAGTCCGTTGTCGAACCGCCTGTGAAGCTCAGGCAGGCATTGCTCTTAATGCAAACCTCGGCTCCGGTTTCGATGAGAATGGCGCCCTTGGTGACGGCCAGCGTTCCGGTGTTCACATTCAGGAGCGTGGTCTGCGAAGCCGTATTCTGCGCCGTCAGATTCATGATCGCGGGCACCGGCGCACTCTCGATGTCCACAATATATGACGCGGTATTCAGCGTCAGACTGGCCTTGTTACCATCCGGCACCCCGTTGTTCCAGTTCCCTGCGTCATTCCAAACGCCGCCGGACGGGTTTGTCCACACCGTCGTATCCTGAGCCGAACCCCATCCGCACACCAGCACAGCGCAAAACGCCCCTACCATCCAGCCCCTTCTATCCCGTATCTTCATCGCTTGTCCTTTCATGATCTCAACGCCTCAATGAACCCTGACAAACCGAGCCTGTCTGACCGCACCTTCCAGGGTCTTTCGGACAATCCTCCGTATCAGCCCCTTCCCACACAACACTATGCTACGTCCGAATCGGAAAATCAAACCTAGAATTCGAGGTGGACTTGACGGACGTGTTCCCGCTGTCCTCCCCGTACCCTGCATGATCCGCACTTTAGCGTTCTTACCATGAAACACATAAAATTTCATGAAATCAAGATGGACGAAACGAACGTCCGCTCGTCCGGACAAGCAGACGCTTGCCACGGTTTCCGCGCGCGGCCCTTTGTCAAGCAAGTGCACGCTTGACCTCGACAGTCAGAATGAATACGGTTTTCGTTATGTACGGGTTTTAAGACGGGCACGATAACACTGTTAACCGCGAGGAGCACATGAGAGCGATACAGGCAGACATCACGACGCTACAGGTCGACGCGATCGTCAATGCGGCAAACACGACGCTATTGGGCGGGGGTGGTGTTGACGGCGCCATCCATCGCGCGGCCGGTCCCGATCTCTTGGACGAGTGCCGGTCGCTCGGGGGGTGCGCGGTTGGCGACGCCAAGATCACGCGCGGATACAAGCTACCTGCGAAACACGTCATCCACACCGTCGGCCCCGTCTGGCGCGGTGGAAACACGGGAGAGGAGCAACACCTCGCCAACTGTTACCGCCGATCCCTAGAAATCGCGCAAGAGCATGGCGTGAAATCGATTGCTTTCCCGGCAATCAGCACCGGCGTCTACGGCTATCCCATTGAAGACGCGACACGAGTCGCCGCGGCAACCGTGCGCGCCTATCTGCAGGAGAGCCAGTCGGCAATGGATGTGATATTCTGCTGCTTCTCTCAGCGCGACCTCGCGGTTTACGATAAGGAATTGGCGCGATAGCGCTTTGGGAAAAGAGAGGATGGCATGCGAGACGTTTGGATCGCTTTCGGATTGACATTGTTCGCGGGGCTGGCAACCGGTATCGGTAGCATGATCGCCTTTCTCGCCAAGCGTACCGATTACCGGTTCCTCTCTGTCGCGACCGGGTTTTCGGCGGGCGTGATGCTCTATATCTCTTTTGTGGAGATCTTCGTCAAGGGCAACGAGGCGCTGGTCGCGCGTTACGGCGACCCGCTCGGTCATTGGGTCAACGTGATTTCGTTCTTCGGAGGCATGCTGTTGATCGGGTTGATCGACAGCGTTATCCCGTCCTCAGAAAACCCGCATGAGATCCACGATGAAAGTGAAACGCGCGCCCTGCGCGAGGGGAGCGAACTGGAGCCGCACGATGATCCCGCGCATGGCAAGAAGCTGATGCGCGTGGGGGTTTTTACCGCCCTCGCCATCACGATCCACAATTTTCCGGAAGGACTCGCGACCTTCCTCGCGGCCCTGCAGGATCCCAAGCTCGGTGCCGCGATCGCGATTGCCGTCGCGCTACACAACATCCCCGAAGGGATCAGCGTCTCCGTGCCGATCTATTACGCTACGGGCAACCGCCGCAAGGCGTTCTGCTACTCCCTGCTGAGCGGCCTCGCCGAACCGGTCGGCGCGGGCGTCGCCTACTTCGCGCTGCGTCTCTTCGCGGGCGGCGAAAACGGTGCGCTCCCGCCTGAAATCATGGGCATCCTCTTTGGCGGTGTGGCCGGCATCATGGTCTACATCAGTCTGGACGAGCTGCTGCCCATCAGCCGCGCCTACGGCAAGGGGCACGACAGCCTTTTCGGCGTCGTGGGCGGCATGCTGGTGATGGCCCTCAGCCTCCTGCTGATGCGATGAGCCGGTTGGCGGGGCATGCGAGTCGAGCGCGTGATTTTTGGTTTCAGAGTTTCAAGGTTTCTGGTTTCATCCAAATCAGGATCGGGATCGCTATCGCTTTCGGGATCGATTGCTTCACCACGGGACACTTTCTTGGATTTCAGGGTTTCAAGGTTTCTGGTTTCATGCATGGCTCGGTTTTTCTCACAGAAGGTACAAAGGGCATGAAGGTTTTTGCGGCATGGTTTCACTCAGCATTGCCGGACACTTGCCGGAACATTACCGTTTTGTAATCGGTTGTGAGCCCGAAGATCGCGGGAATCCGTTTCCGGCCGGTCGGCGCGAGGCCTCTTTTTCAATCTCATCAGGAGAGAGTGCCCGTGTCCAGATTCTCACCTCGTCCATCAGGCCGATGAAATATCCCGGCGTGCTGGTTGATGCGGGCTCGCCACCCCAGGCTTCCCGCCCAAGGATCAGGGGTTCATGGTTGACGATCCGGTCGGACGCATTCTGTTTTTCGGCGACTTTTTTTCCATTCGCAAAGAGCGCAACGCCCTTGCCGCGCCGCACGACCGCAGCGACATGCGTCCATTGCCCCTCCTTCAATACGGGCTCCGATACGAAGTTGAACGACCATTGGTGTTCGGTGTCGGTGGCCTCAAAGCTGAGCCTGGCACCGTTCTGAGACAGGATGAACGGCGCCTCGCAGCCGGAAAACCGCTTGCCGACCAACCCGCGCCTGCCCCGCAGGGTTTCTGGCTTGATCCAGAGCGAAACCGTCATGTCCGGTGCATTGAAAACGATCACCTCATTCACGCACAGCCAACCTGTGCCGTCGAACCTTCCCGCACGGCCCCCCACCCCGTTCGACACCGTTGTCGCGCCGCCGTTGAGTCTGGCGCGGAAACCGTTGCCGGAAACATCGGCGACGTTCATTCGTTCGGTCTTCTCAAAGTCCCAGACGGCAACCGGCTCCGGGCGGTTGAAAAACGGGTGACGGCTAAGACGTTCCTGAGCGATACGGCGTTGCTTCAGATCATCCATTATCTCTTCCCGGACCTTCTCAAACGTGTTGGCGTGAAGCCAAATATTCGTTGCGTGTACGCTGACAAAAATGCCCTGCGCGGAATTCGCCACATGGTTTCCTTCCACGATGGCGTCGCGCGTCGCGGCGCCGACACGGATGTGCGCCTGGCTGTCGAGCCGGTTGTGCCGCACGACCGACCCCACGTTCAGCGGCCCGGTGTAAGGGGCGCGTCTGTACCCTGTGATTTCGAGAAGCGCATCGGACGCCCTATTCCAGTGGTAATAGTTGCCCTCTTTGATCGCGTTGTCGCGGAACTCGCAGAACCAGTTCGGTTGATAGCCGTGATACCATAACCCTATGCCGCGGAATCCGGACATGCGTGTGCCCGTGTTCCGCACGACGATATTTTCCACCGCCGTTCCATAAAACTGCACAGCCCCACAGTCTGAGAATTCATTCCCGCTGAGAATATAATGTCCTTGGAACATCGTGACGCAAATATCCGAATTCGTGCCCGGCACCACATCCCACGGACGGTCCACGATCACGGACTGCTCACCCTGCCCTGCCACACGGCGGTATTGCCCCGCGCCTTTGCCCGCAAGCACAAACACCCCTGCACCGCGCCAGTCCTGCCCGCGCCAGTTCGGCTTGCCGTCAAGAACGAGCGTCGTTCCATGCGCCGTTACGGCCTTTCCGGAATATGCCTCGCCACCGGCGTCCGATGTCATCGCCTCGCGGTCCCAGCCGTGCATCCGTTGCAAACGGTTATCCGCATAATACACATTTTGCGAGAAGCGTGAGCCGTCGAGACAATTCAAGCCGCCGCCGGTGGACATCAGATCCGCACCGGTGATCTCGTTGTTCTCAAAAATCAGTCCGTCGCTTCCCGAGATGCAGTACCAGCCCCAGCGACCGTTGAAAAAACGGTTGTCGGCAACAAGTCCGCCACGTACGCGGCTCAGAAACAACGCGCGCCCGGAACCGTAGAAATCACACTCCGTGATCTCAATGCTGCTCCCGCCCATCCTCACCGTATCGCCGCCTCCTGTGGACCATTTCATCGTTTCGCGAAAACGCGCGTCCACCTCGTCAGGCGTCAAATGTCCGCGATACGAACTGGCCCGGACACGCACACGCCGCAGAAACACATTCCCCGCGTCGGGTTTGTCGCCTAGGTCTGCGGCGATCACATGATGGTGGTGGTGCGCGTAGATCGTCAGGTCCTCCAGTCCGAATGAATTCGTTCCCTGTACCAGTGCCCAAGGCGGATTCCGCATATCCGACCATGCCAGCGCGACCCAGTCCGACCGCTCGCCCCGGAGCACCGTGCGCCGCGGGATGTTCAAGGTGTCGGAAACCGCATAACGGCCCAGCGGCAAATAGACAATGCCTCCGCCCTGAGACTCGGCTGCCGATAGTGCGTTTTGAATCGCAACCGTGTCGTCCTTCACGCCGTCCGCCAGGGCGCCGAAATTTGTCACATTGAACACGTTCTGCGGCCAGACCTCTTTGTTTGTGACCGTCAACTCCACTGGTGCGCTCCATCCCGCACGGCCGCCAGCGCCATTGTGGGCAAACAGGCGGTACGATCCTGACGGCATGTCCTTGGGTAACACGGCGCGCGCCGCATGACCGTCCGTTTCGAACGCAAGGGAAACGACACACGGTCCTTCGATCCTGATAACCGGTTTCCTGATTCCGTCTTTTATTCCCCAGCCAAGGTTCTTCCCGAAAAACCGGATCCACCCGCCCGGGGTCACGGCAGGACCGCACTCCCCCTGCACCCACCAGATCTGCGGGCGGTTCATGATATGCTCAACCGCAGCGCCCCCTGCGGCCAGACGAAGCCTGAGCAACCCCGGCTTGAAATCCGCCGGCACGATGAATTTTGCAGACTGTTCGGCCGCCTGAAGCACATCCACCGGGGTGCCGCCTCTGGGCCAAACGACGTTCTCTTGCAACGGCTCTTTGGCCCGGCCGTCCGGTAGCCGCACAATCTCGATCGCTGGGTGGTCGCCAAGGTTTTCGCCGATCACCATCGCCGTCTCACCCGGACGGACCGGCTCACTAGCCCAAAAAATCACCGGCCTCCGGTCTTTTTCATCAGCCCGCACATCAAGACAGGCCGCAAAACTGAGGGCCGTCACCGAAAACAGTGAAATAAGAACCTTCTTCATCCTGCTCCTTCTCACGGGTGATCAGAAATCCGGGCACTTGTGCCGCCGGATACTCATCTATTTCTCTCCGATGCAACAGAAATCGCCCAGCGTTCTCAGATAGATACGGTTTTCCAGAAAGACCGGCGTGGCGAACACCCCCGACGGCAGTTCGTTGGTCACGATCGCCCCCGCCATCCGCCCTGTCGGAAGGATATATCCCTTGCCTTTGCGGTCAAACAGGTAGAGCTTGCCGTCTGCCAGCGTCGGCGAAGAATAGAACGGCACTTTGAAGTCCTGTTCCCAGAGCACGCGCCCGTCAACCGTATCGTAACACCGCAACAGACCTTGGTCCGCGACCGCATACAGCAACCCCTCGTACAGAATCGGGGAAGGGACGTATCCGACCTTCGCGTCACTGGACCAGCGGATATGGCTTTTCGTGACCTCTCCTTTGCCGTCCGCGCGGATGGCGAGCAGGATCCGGTTCGGATATCCGCCGGTCGCGTAGACCGTATCCCGGTCAAAGGCCGCTGTCGCGACGCAGACTTTTTTCGCCGGTCCTGCACACTCCCAGAGCAGTGTCCCGTTCTCGGGATCGATGCCGCGCGTGTATGTGCCGCCCAGTTGCAGCAACTGTTCGCGCCCGGCAATCACCGTAACCACGGCCGGCGCGTAGCCTTCGTTGACGGCACGCAGCTTCGTGCGCCAAACCACTTCGCCGGTTGCCCGGTGAAACGCTGTCAGATAAGACCCTTTCGGGCCCTCGACCGGAATGATCACTGCTGACTTGTAAATGTTCGGCGACGCGGAAAAACCTTGAATTGTGTTGTACGGGGCAACTGTCTGGCGCCATCGGATTTTCCCCTCCACATCCACGGCCACCATAACGACCGACGAATCGGTTTGGTACGCCACAAAGACCCGCTCGCCGTCGCAGGCCGGCGTAGACGAGGCTGGCGAATTGTCGGCATGAACTTTTGCTGAAGCCCCTATGTATAGCTCGGCCTGCCACACCGTTTTGCCGGTATTCCGGTCGAGGCAAAAGAGCCAGAGCGTTGTCTGCCCCTGCGTCTTGATCCCTGAAGTGATGTAAATCCGGTTGCCGACCACGCAAGGGGACGAGTGCCCGACTCCCGGTATCTTTACCTGCCACAGGATGTTCGAACCGGCGCCCCATGCCGTAGGCGGCTTCTGCCCGGGGGGCGCGATGTTGTCGAAGTTCGGCCCCCGCCACCACGGCCAATCGTTTTCAGACTTTTTCACGGGAGCAAGCGTGTCCCAACCCGCCTTCGGCGCGACATCGGGCAGCCCCCCCTCCTGCGCCATCACCGTCAGCACACTAAGTAAACCCAACTTGATTGCGATGTTTTTTTTCACGCTCGTATTACTCCTCGCCCCGAAGCTTTCCGGACAGAATCCCTGATTCCAAGCGAAGCCAACGATCGAAGCCTTCGCCCGGCATCCGAAGCGTCAGGGGTAACTAAACATAAAAAAAAGGATCGTATCAGTCAACCGCAACCTGACCAGGACGATCCCCAGATTTTATGTTTTATTGATATTCGTCCTGCGCGAATTTGACTTCCGCCCGGAACATCAATCTTTTATAGTGATCATGTAAAAGAAATCTGTCCCCTATCACACCTTCGAAAGTGTGATAAAACGACTGGAGCCAACTGATGAAACCGTTGATGTCAATCCAACTCTTTGCGTTTTTTGCCGCCGCGGTGGCCTACGGAGAAAGTGTAAAGCCGAAAATCGTCGACGCTCTCCAGCCGATCACATTGAAACAGTCGGAGCTTTCAGGCGAGATCGGCAGGCGGATCAACGATCTGATCTATACGAACTTCATGGCGCTTGATGTGGACGGCTTTTTCGTTGCGCCGTTCCGGTCGCGCCCCTTCACAAACGGCTATCACTATGTCGGCGTTGGAAAAGTCATCGAGGCGGGAAGCCTGTTCGCCGCCTATACGGGCGACCCGAAAATCGCGGATCGGACGCGTCACCTGATTGACGGCATGATCGGAACGCGCGATGCCGACGGATACATCGGCGTGTTCAAGCCCGAGCCCGATGATCGTCAGAACCACTGGAACTGGGCATTGCATGAGCAGGAGTATCTGTTGCTCGGATTAACCCGCAACGCGCTTCTCACGCACGATCCCAAGATGTTGCAGGACGCGCAAGCGCTCGCGGATTATATGATCCGTACCTTTTCGAAAGATCCGCATCCCGAGCAAATCTGCACCGCCGGACTTCCCGAAGCCTTTCTCGTTTTATATAAGGCCACAGGCGACACGCGTTATTTCGATTTTGCCGCCAATATCCGTCATGGTAATGGTACGGCCGAGATTAAATGCGCGTCACTGCGGGATTGGCGCCAGACTTTCGAGACCCGCCCCGCGCATGTCTACGTGATGCTTGCGCGGTGCTACGCGCAGGCGGAACTCTACCGTTACGACGGGGTGGCGTCACTCATGGATATGTCGAAGTATATGCGCCACGAATTGCTGCGCCCCGGCGGCGGGCTCAATGTGGTCGGCTCGGCTTCTGACGGCGAACACTTTTCCTATACGCAGAACGGTGCGGGGGCTATCGGCGAATCGTGCGTGACAGCGTATTTGCTGCGCTGGCTGGACAGCCTGATGCGCCTGGAGGGAGATCTCCGGTACGGCGATCTGATGGAGCGTACGGTTTACAACGCGCTTTTTGCGGCGCAAGACCCTGCGGGAAGGAAACTCCGGTACTTCACGCCGTTTACCGGCGTCCGAGCCTATTATGGGCAAGATGGTTTTTGTTGTCCGGGTAATTATCGCCGCATCGTGGCGGAGTTGCCTCAGAAAGTTTATTACCGGTGCTCGGACGGCGCATTGTCGGTCAACCTGTTCACGGCCTCGAAAGTGACGGTGCCGGTCTCTCCCGATGCGACCGTGACGCTTGCACAGAAAACGGATTATCCGAATACCGGGCATGTGGTGTTCCGCGTGACGCCGTCAAAAGAAACCGTGTTCACCCTGCGTCTGCGAATTCCTCGCTGGTGCCGCACCGCAACCGTCACAGTCAACAACGAGTCTCCGCTTTCCGTCTTGCCGGGTGCCAAGGCTTTCGAACTGCGCCGTGTGTGGAAAACCGGCGACACGGTGACGCTGGATATGCCGATGGCGTGGCGGTTTGTCAAAGGCCACCAGTTACAAGAGGGGAAAGCGGTGCTGATGCGTGGTCCAATTGTGTATTGCCTAGGCACGGCACAAAATAGCGAGGTACTGGAAAAATACCCGAATTTTTCTGGAGTGGTGATTGATCCAACCTGTATCGGAGAGATAGAAAACGACACGTCGATTCGCCCTGACGGGAAAAAGGTCAAGGCTCAGGCAAGGGTTGAAGCACCTGGAGCGGGGCGAAAAGGTTCGCCGCACGTGACGTTGACCTTTACGGAGTTCATCGATCCGACGGGCATCGCCACCTATGTGCATCTGCTTGACCTCAACAAAGCCGAGGAAGACGAACTCGTGTCGGACTGTTTTGCCAAACCGTGATTGTTAAAAGGAGCCGGGATGCCCCGCAGATCGTACCTTATGTCCGTAGTCGCACTGTTGCTCGCAACCATAACGCGGTGCGCGGAAACCCCAACTTGGCGTCCGGAAACCCGTTGGCGAGGCTTCAACCTTCTCGAACTGTTCTCGTACCGGGGACAGCCGGCCGCATTTCGGGAACATGACTTTCGCCTGATCAGCGAGTTGGGGTTCAATTTCGTTCGTCTGCCCCTGGATTACCGCTTCTGGATTTGCGACGGAAACTGGGAAGCGTTCGACGACTCTAAACTCGCGCCCATCGATCAGGCGATCGCCTGGGGCAAGAAGTACGGCATCCATGTGCAGCTCTGCTTCCACCGCGCGCCGGGTTACACCGTGGCCCAGCCTTCGGAACCGCACAACTTGTTTTCCGATGAACACGCGCTGCGCGTCTGTTGCCATCACTGGAGCCGGTTCGCGCGGCGATATCAAGGGATCCCCTCGCATGCAGTGAGCTTCAACCTTTTCAATGAGCCCGGCGAGGTTGAGGAAGCGGCCTATGCGAAGGTGGCGGGTGCGCTGGTCGCCGCCATCCGGACGGAGGATCCGGACCGCTTCATTGTGGCGGACGGCATCGCATGGGGCGGACGCCCCGCCCAGTCGCTTTTCAAACTCGGGATCGGGCAGGCGATGCGCGGCTACAAGCCCATGTCGATCTCGCACTATCTGGCGAGTTGGGTCGGCACACCATCTGCGGAGCCGATATGGCCGCCGCCGCAGGCCGTCAGTCCACTTTATGGGCCGATCAAAGCTCCGCTGAATGTGCCGCTGGTAATGGAGCGCGTCCCTGCAGGAACCCTGACCCTGCGGCTCGGGATGGTGTCGGGCAGAGTTTGCCTGCGCGTGACCGCAGATGAGGCCGTGGTGCTGAAATGTGACCTAGACCCGAAACCGGGCACCGCAGGCTGGACAAATGTGGTGTACAAAAGCGAATGGAAAATTTCGCAGGGGCGATGTCTTTCCGTGTTGAGCGTGGATCTTCCGAAGGGGGCGCAGCGGCTCTCCGTCAGCATTCCCCAAGGCGATTGGGCGCAACTCTCCCAAGTCACCTTGACCGGAAAGTCGGGCCAGGCGGAATCGCTGTGGTTTGAGCAAACGTGGGGCAAGACCAACCGCGTGTTCCGTTTTATGGGATTCGGCGCATGCCCCGCCTTCCAATCAGGCGCGGAGGCTTGCGACGGGCTTACCTATCTCCGTCAGAACGTGATAAACCCTTGGCAACCCGCCTTTGATGCAGGGATTTTCACGATGGTCGGCGAGTTCGGCGCCTTCAAGCATACGCCCCATCCGCTAGTGCTGAAGTGGATGGAGGACAACCTGAAACTCTGGAAGGAAGCAGGACTGGGCTGGGCGCTGTGGAATTTCAGAGGGACGTTCGGCATTCTCGACAGCGAGCGCGCCGACGTGCGTTACGAAGAGTTCCACGGTCACAAACTAGACCGCAGGATGCTGGACCTGCTGCAGAAATACTGACCGTTCCGTTAGCGCCGACATGCAGAGCACGAAGGGGGAATGGATTGCGGGCTCCGCCCGCGTTAGTTCCCAAGTTCGTGGGCCGGGTTGTGTCCCGTGGTGAAACAAGCGATCCCGATCCCGATAGCGATCCCGACCCCGATTTGGATGAAACCCTGAAACCTTGAAACCCAAGAAAGTGTCCCGTGGTGAAACAATCGATCCCGATAGCGATCCCGATAGCGATAGCGATTTGGATGAAACCATGAAACCTTGAAACCCCGAAACCCTGAAACCCAAGAAAGTGTTCCGTGGTGAAACAAGCGATCCCGATCCCGATTTGGATGAACCCTTTCTTCAAATCTGCCATGAACGCGGTTACGGCGTTTTTCCCATGTGATGAATCGCGGGATGACGCATAACCTCATCGTCAAACCCCAACGCGCGGTTGTATTCGTCGGGACGATAAAACGTGATTTCACCATCCGGCGCCGTCCAGAATACTGCCGGCCGACCGGGAGTGCACCAAACCTTGTTTCCGTGAACACGTAAGGCATCACGCCAGTCATAACCGAAACGGTATACCCATTCGGTGGCGTTCGAGAAGACATTATCGCGAACGACGAAATCCTTCACACGCTTCGTCACGTGAGGATAGTTCATGAAGTGCGAGCCGTTCGGGTTGGGACGCTGCGCATGCGCCCAGCCGCAGCCAGCGTCGGTGCACACGTTCTTTTCGAATACAATATTCGACACCACCCCATCGCACCAATACTCGTACGAATATTCGCTGTTCCAAATCCGGTTGTTACGATACACGAGGTTACGTTGGTCATGATCGCGCCCCTGATTCGTGATCGCCGCATCGTAAATTTCCCAGATACGGCAGTTTTCGACAACATGGCCGTCACAGTTGTTGTAAAACTCAATGCCGTTGCCAAGCCGTTCGGGCGCGAACAGGGTTCCGTCGCGATTCTCAAGCCAAATGTAAATCGTCCCGCCGATCCACGAGACATCGCAGTTGCGGAACGTCAACCGCTTCGTGATCGCCCCCTGAAAACCATGCAGCCCGCCGATCGTCACGTGAAGGCCGTCGAAGACGACATCATGGGCATGATGGAACTGGACAATCGTACGTCCCAAAGCCAGTTCGATCGAATGGAAACGCTTGGCCGGATTGGCGGCGCATTTCACGCGGACGAGCCCGTTTGAAACGTCGTTGCAATAATCCAACTCATGCGTCAAGGCATTCATTCCCGTCCACCGCCTCGACTTCCATACGGGCGGCGTCCACGTGGGAACGAGAAATTTCATTCGTCCGCATCTCTCGCCGCCGTTGAAGAGGATGTTGCCCACATGGCAAGTCAGCCCGTTCGTCACGGTCGACCAAATGCCGGGCGCGTCTTCAAACCAATCCTCTGGACGCGACACATTCTTTGCCTGCATGAACTTCGGCTTCGGTCCTTGCCCATAGGACGTGTAAACCACCGGTCGTCCCGGCGCACCGGATTTCGGTTTGAGCGTGCCCCGCCATTCGCCGCCACAACGGAAACGGACCTGATCACCCGGCAACAGGTCAGCCGCATGGACCCTGTCCAGAGTCTGCCAGGGCGAGTTTTCGCTTCTGCCGTCGGAACGATCATCACCCAGCCGACTGTCGACGAAAAATTCGCGGGAGGAGGCAGGCCATGCGATATTTGTGGCAAGGACACCTGCCACGACCAGAAGGATGATAACAAATGATTTCATGTCAATCGCCACATGAAGGTTATCATGGGAGGATAATATCAGGCCTCCCCGTGTGTTGGCAAAGCGCTGGCGAACCAATTGCGAAGCGTTGCGGCGACACGGAGGCGCAACACTCCGCAATAAGGACTCAATGGAACTGTATCAGGGTGCCGCGCTTAGCCCAAACGAGATGGATCGCATCATTGGCATAGATCACCTTCCAGTCGAACGGAATGTCTGCGATCACCTCGAAGCGTCCACTGACACCACCGGGGCACGCTAAAAGCGTGTAGATGTTGTGACGGTTTTCCTTTGTGCAGACGGACGTGTCGAAGTCGAGCGTCGCCCCTTCCGGGATCGCGAATGGCGCTGTGAGTTCGAGTATGCCTTCGGCGATGTTCACTGCGGAGAAGGCGGGTAACGCGTGCTGGATGATCACTTTGCCCGGTCCCCTCTTCGCAATCGCGTGCGGATTGCCGTCGCCGTTCAGAAATGCGCCCGTGAACGTCACCGTGCCACCGGCGGAATAGAGGTCGATATCATGCCACAGGCGTATGTCCCCTGTGAAAGTCGAAGCTTCCGTCACCGCATTTCCGCCGAGGGCCGGACACGCTGTTGCAGGGGCACTCGCGAGAATACGGAAGTGGTTCGTGATCGTATATGCACCGTCAGTCAGAACACGCGGTACGCCGTTCGGCGGCGTCTTCGTGTCACCCAGATAGATATCGCAGAAGCCGAGTGCGCCGGCTTCTCCGTCCGACGGCTCGCACGCGATTAACACGTCGCCGTTCGCGACGCGCGTCGAAGAGCGCACTTCGCCTGCGGGATTCGTGAGACGCCACCGGTTTGTACCGATCTTCATATACCGTGCACTGGCGTTGTTGTTCTCGGAGATTGAAAATGCGCAGAGCCTGCCTCCGAAAGTGAAGGTCTCGTCTGCGTCGCGTCCGATGTGAGCCACCGGATCCATATAATTATTTCGCCCGTAGATACGAAACGCGCCCTCGCCCGTGAGGCGTCCGATCCAGAGATCCTGATACCCGTCCATCATTTGGTAAACATACGTGTCCAAGTCAGCCGGCACCACGTATTCCGCCTGCGGCAGGAGGAACGGCGGCGTGCAATCGCCACTGTTCTGTTTCGGTGCGCACTGGATCATCCTGCCTGTGAGACGCGACAAGCCGAGTTCTTTGAATACAATGCTTCCGGCTGTTTCGGATGTGTTGGTGAACGTGATGTCACCGGAACCCACATAGAAGTCCCCGACCGGATGGCCAGAGAAACCGGCCTTATCACCGCCATCGTTACCGACTGTTCTCGCGACCCCCGCGACATCGAACGTAACACCCCCTTCGCCCACATAGAACGCCGTTTTCGCGCCGCAGTCAACCGCGTTGCCACCGCCGTTCACGCCGCCGAGATTGGAGTTGAACGCGCAGTCACCCGTTATGACGACATTGCTCATTACGGTAATCAGGTTTTGGGACTCTCTGAAGTTCGTGAACCCATTCCCGTTCATCGTCACCTTACCATCCGTAAACGTATACCGGTGGATCTTGTCCGCACCGATCATGCACGTACCGCCTGCGCGTGCCATCCCGCCGTTCCAATTGAGATGTCCCTTGCCGGTTTTCGTGAACGCGGCGTTATCATAGAGAGCAATTTCACCGGTACTTTCGCCGGTGGCGAGTTCGCCGTCGGCGACGTTGAGGACACCGCCCTTTTCATAGACGCGGAAATACGGAATGACATAATAACTGCCAACCGTGCGGCGGAGCGTAAAGTCCCCGTGTGTCGTCAACCTTGCACCCTGATTCAGGTGAATGCCTCGGTTGATGTTCCCGGCCGAAGCCAGTCCTCCCATAAACGAGTTATCCCACACCTCAAGTTCGCCGCCCACGATACCGACGTCCCCGGAGTAGTCGCTGTCTCCCGTGAACTGCACCTTGCAGTGGTAGACGCAGAAATTGACCGCGTTCGCTCGGTTGGTCTGCACGAGGTCCGATTCCAGAATGACGACCGTGTTTGTCGCGTACGACACAATGCGCATCGTGCCGGCAGTGGGGCGCCCGATCGCGCCGCCCGTGATGCGGAGCGTTTTGTCGTTTCCGAACTCGGGCGTGATGAGGATGCAACCGCCCGTGATGTCGTTCGTGCCGGAAAGCGTGAGCGTCATCGTATCGCCTGCGGGCGGTGTGTTGAAACGGAGCGCCGCCACGCTGAAATCGGGAGGGATCGGTGTTTCAAGGAGTTCCGGCGTTACATCAATGAAACATTTGCCGCGCGTCCAATCGTTCGTATAGGCATCGAACCCGCACCAAACCGGATTCGCGACATCCGGATCGACCGCACTCACCCATGTGCGGTTACTCCAGATGAGCGATTCGCCATACGTATTCGGCAGGGATGCCGATGCGCCCAAGATGGGCTGACGCGATTTTTCACCGATGATCATGCCGTCCCGCACGATGAAGTTGAGCAGGTAGGGCGCGTTTTTGATCGGGGTGGCGGCTTTATACGTCGCCGCACCTTCTTTCACGATTTCACCCGTGGACCAGTCTACACCGGCGAAGTCGCAGATGTTTTTCTGGTTGTTCTTTGTTTTCAGGACCACCCGTCCGCCGTTGCCTGCGCCGATCGTGGCAAAATACGTGTGCCCGGAAAGACGGAGCGTGTCATTTTGCGTGTAATCGAAAATCGTGTCGCCGTCCAGACAGAAGAAATCCATATTGCTGTTGCCACCGATCCCCTTGTTCGTCTTGTCCCATACGAGCGTGCCGGGACCGGACTTGTAGAACTCCGTGAAGTTTGTGAAGCCGGACTGTGGCGTGTAGGTGAAGTCGCCGTCAAGGCGAAGCCGGATTTTATGGCGTTCCACCGTGTTCGTGTAGAGGATCATCGAAAGGTCGGGCTGGTTCGGCGCCGTCATACGGTAAACAGCGTCCGAGGCCAGAACCAGCTTGCCCCCACCGGAAAACCCTTCGGGATGTTCAATCGTCAGAAACCCCGTATTGTGGTAGAGATTGCCACCGAAGGTGTTTTTACCGGCAAGTGTGATACGGTTCGGACAGACGAGCTGCAGATTGCGGTTGTTTCCATCGTCGTCGATATCGCCTTCGATACGCATGTTCGAAGACATCGATAAAATTGCGTACGTACTGAATGCACCGCCAAACGCCGTGTCACCGACGAGTGTGACGGGGCCCTTCCAAACGGCAGTCGCGTTCGGATTCCCGTACATGCTTGTGAGCTTGCCGACCGTACTGGTGAACGCGGTATAGCCGCCGATATAGAGATGGTGATCCACCCCGTATGTGTTGCCGGAAAGGTCAAGAACACCGCAGTCGTTCGTTACGTAGACACAATTGTCGCGTCCGAGTTGCGTGCCGCTCGTCTCGTCGTGAATGCCGCGCTTGTTGAGGAGGCGCGTCCAGGCGCGGATGTCGACATCGCCCGAAAACGTATTGTCACCGCAGAGTGCGATCACGGGATGCGCCCAGGTCTTCCCTGTAAAATATCGGGGACCCTCGGTGATGAGCATATGCGTACCGCCATCGTCCGAAATATCACCCAGCATCCAGAGCGAAACGTTCTCGCCGTTACCCGAGGAACCGCCCGGCCAGTCTGTACGGCCGTTGTGCACGAGTTTCAGGTCACTCGCCATCTTTATCGGCACATGACAGCCGAGTCGATAGATGTTCCCCGCGAGCGGCGCGAAAGCGCCGATGACGGCAGGTGCCTCTGAACCGGAATCCATTGTGAGCGTGTAACCGCGCTCACCCCATTTCATGCCGGCCCACGTCGGATCGTCAGAAGTTGCCCACCGTTCACGCCACGGATAGATGTTGTAATACGCGCGCGATCCCGGAGTCACGGTGTTTGGCACCGTTAATGAGCCGATCGTTACATTCGTGCCGAAGTAGAGATATTGGCTATCCGCACCCGAGAACGTCACAGCGCTGCCTGGTCCGAAATCAGGCACAGCCCGCTGCCAGACATTGGTATCCGTTGCATCCCAAATCTTGGCCGACACCTTGATCTCTGCGTCATCATACGCATGTAAAACCATTCCCAACGCAACTGCAACGAATGTCCAACTGAACCGCTTCATGTCCGCTCCTTTTCACGAGTGATCAAGCCGATGGTCACACGATTTCATAGTTAGCCAACAACCAACAAAATATCAAAAACGCAGGTTATAATACTACCATAGATGTGGTTTTACAACCGATTTCATCTGCGGATCCACGTCCGTTTTTTTTCATAATGTTGTGTATCCAATACCTGCCTATTCTTGCAACCGGATTGACCGCTCGGGGCGAAAAAGGTTTAATGGACCGTACCGCGCAGGATCTGCCGCGAGACGGGGACGCGTCCGGTGTCCCCAATGCTTGGCGGAATGCTTGCGTGCAGTCGGTCAGGAGGATGCATGAGGATGGAGAAGTGGGCGGGTGCCGCTTTGGCACTGGCGGCCGCGATATTCGCCGGGGGGTGTTCAATCAACCGGACGTCGTCGTTCAAATGGCTCGCGTTTCCTTTGTCGTGGCGCTCTGCGCCGTCCGATCCCACGCAAACCCTCCGCGAAAAAGCGGAGTCCGGCGACCCCGATTCGCAATACAAGCTGGGCTTCTCGCTGCTTTACGGTGAAGACATGCCGCGCGATGCGGAAAGCGGTCTGGTCTGGTTAAAACGCTCGGGCGAAAACGGATATCTCAAAGCCCAGTCGGCACTCGGCCTGCTGTTTCTAAAAGGCGTGCCTGATATCGACCGGGACGACCGCGAGGCTGCCGTCTGGCTGGAAAAGGCGGCGGCGCAGGGTCATGTGGTGTCACAATCCAGTCTGGGTGCCCTGCTCTTGTCGCAAACAAGTTCGGTGCATGATTCCGAAGCCGGTGTGGTCTGGCTGAAACGCGCGGCCGGGCAGGGTGACGCACCCGCACAGGTGGCATTGGGGCAAATGTACCGTAACGGTTATGTGGTCGCGCAGAGTGACACCGAAAGCGTACGCTGGTACCGCAAAGCCGCCGAACAGGGAAATACGGGTGCGCAAACGCAACTCGGCATCGCGTATTACCGCGGCAAAGGCGTGCTGCAATCGTTCGACGAAGCCCGCCGTTTGTTTGAGGCCGCCGCGTTTCGGGATGACGCATTGGCGATGTCCAACCTCGGGGTGATGGCCAGTCGCGGCGAGGGCATGAAACAGGATGCGGAGTTGGCGCTGAGTTGGTTCCGGAAAGCCGCCGAAGGCGGGCATGCCGATGGCCAGAACAATCTCGGCGCGGCCTACTACAAGGGCATCGGCGTGCCGCAGGACTACGGTGCGGCGCTGGCGTGGTTCCGGAAAGCCGCAGACCAGGGACACGCGAGTGCGCAATTCCGGCTCGGCCTGATGCTGGAAGCGGGTCAGGGAACAGACCCGGACACGTCCGAGGCCGCAGTCTGGATCAAGCGGGCGGCCGACCAAGGATTCCCGCCAGCGGTTAACCGGATGCGCGAGCGCGGCGCGGCACCCGCGCCGGATCCAACACCCTGACGCGCGGATCTCACCAGCGCGCCCCGACCGGTCCGCCATCCGTGGCGAGCCGCGCACCGGGGCTGTCTGGACACAGCCGGTAGTCACGGGCCGCGGGATTCATGAACTTCGGTTCCGCCAGCAGCGAGTTCGAGTCCAACGCCAACTCCCGCTGATAGCGCGTAAACCCCCCGGCCTCAAAGAACGTTTTGCCCAACCAGCGCAGGAACGGTTTGTCTCCCGGCCAGTACAGGTTGTTCCGCATGCTCAACCCTCCGCGCCAATCGTTCTCCATTCGCATACAGACTTCCGTGGTGCCGACAAAAAGGTTGTTACGGATCACAACGTTGGTCGTGGCCGAAGAGTTGAGGTAAAACATCAGGTGCGCGCCGTTGGGATCAGGACGCTGCTTGTGGGCCCAGCCGGATCCGGCATCGACGCAGGTATTGTACTCAAACAGAATGTGTTCTGACCGTGCTGTTTCCGGCCGGTTCCAGAACTCGAATGAATACTCGGCGTTCCAAATAACGTTGTGGCGGTATCGGATGCGCATCTGGCGCGAATCGTCGCCATGGCCCTGATTGGTCAACGCCGCATCGTAGATTTCCCAGATACGGTTGCTCTCCACGACATGATCTTCCGCGCCATTCCAAAACTCGATGGCGTTACCGTACCGCACCGGGAAACGCTCACCTCCTTTCCTCTTGCGCCAATCCTGCAATCCACCGCCGATCCAAGACAGATCGCACTGCCGGATGGTGATGCGTTGTGTCCGGCTCCCGCCGAAACCATGTGCGCCGCCGTATCGCACCGCGAGGCCCTCATACGTGACATCCCGGCAGTTCGCCTGCAAGACGATGGTCCGCGTCAACGCCAACTCGATGCTGGCATACCGTACCGCCGGATTGGTCTCGCAAACCAGAACCACCCGCTGTCCTTCTCCGTCATACCAGTAGTCCAGCCGGTTTACGAGATCTTCGGGACGCCACTTCTTCACCCCCCACTCCACACCATGATCCAGAAGGAGAATCCCGACATCGCAGGGAATCGGCGCATGCCGGGTCTCCGGGCGGAGCCGCCACAGCCCGAGTGGTTCGAAATCGAAAACCGCGCCTGCGGGAATCTTCTCCCCAAGCGAGAGATGCAGATGGGCGCCGGATCCGGTCGCCGTTTCGTACAACACCGCTTCGACCGTCCGCCATTCTTTCCCGATGAGTGCGGACCGGACATGCCCGCTGCGGGTACGGGTGTACGGTGGCCGGTTTAGCAAGGCTTCGACCTCATCCAGTCTGAACGGGATTGAGGAACGCACACGCAGACGCAGCAGGACAGGCGAGGGGAACCCGTCCAGTTCGGCCCCCCAGAGCTGGATATGGTTGCGCGCGCTGCCCGGTGCGTCGCACACCACCCGGTTGAACCCGCGCCCATCCTCTTCTCGGCGGGAAAGGTGCGCCCGCGCACTCGCTTCCGCATGCAGGCTCCAGCGCGAGTCTTTCAGATCCGCCAATTGATCCAACGCTTCCGGTTCATAAACCGGCGTGGCCCAGATTCCGGGATGCAGGCAGACCCATTCCTCCCGCCGATCCCGGGCCACGGAGCCTTGCAGCACCGGTTTGGCACCCGTGCCATAGGCACCATACGTCACCGCCGCGCCGTTTGTACCGCTCCGGGGAACAAGCTGACCTCGCCACACTCCGCCCCGTCTGAACAGCACCCGGTCACCCGGGATCAGCGGCTCGCGGTTGACGCGATCCAACGTTTTCCACGCCCGGTCCGGCGTCAGGCCTTCCGCAGCATCTGATCCAGCCGTGTCATCCACATACATCACGGCAGGTACGGTGCGTCCGGTGGCAGCAAGACACACGGTCAGCAGCGCACATATGATCCCGCCTCGCATCACCAACCTCATTTTTTCGCCGCCGCATCAGCCAGCATCGCGAACGCCTTGTCCGGTCCGGCGGACGACAAGGCCTCGGCCTGAGAGAGCGAAAGTGCGGGCAGGGCGCCAACCGCCGCGTAAAACGCATTGCGCCGTTTCCGGTCGGTGAACTCGCTCTGCGCGCGCGCGCCGATATAAGGGGCATCCGCGTAGCGGCCGAGAACGGTGTGCCCCACCATGATATGCATACCCTGCGTAAAAGCATCCGCATAGCGGCTCAGCACGGGTCCGGCCAGATCATCCACGAATGGCAGGCCGCCCTTATTCATCTCTGTGCCGATGTTGATCGGCAGGTCGCGCCGGATGGCGGCGTTCACCATCGCGTCCAGCTTCGCGCGTTTCAGGGCCGCTTCGTCCGGTTTCGAAAGATTCCAGTTGCGGTCGGGTATGATGTTGAGCGCCTCGCACCCTTTCGCGGTCATCTGATCCAGCAGCCGCTCGCAATCCGCCTCGCCGTCGCTGGTTCCGTCCAGCCAGGTCACCGTGGGAATCGCATGACAGGCCAGCACCCAGCGGATGAAGTCGTCTGCCAATGGGAAGGTTTGCGCGGTGGGCTGGATATACCCGAGACCTCCGCGTTTCGCCAATGCGTTACGCACTCGATCCTCCATCTTCGGCACATTCGCGTCGAGTGCCGCAAACGCTTCCGTGCCGCACTTCAGCACCGGCGACCAGAACGTTGCCCGCTCCGCCGGGTCGGACATCACCGTGCGGGCGCGGTTGCAGTAGGCCCGCACGATGTGCCTCTCCGTGGCCACGCCCATCGGCGTAAGGGGCAGCACGTCACGCGCATAATCGACCGCAATGGCGGGCAGCGCGGCGTTGACCCGGCTGAGGAGCGCCAGATTGCGTTCCTGCGCCCCATCGCGTAACCGGGCCAGGGTCCGGGCCTGCGCAGTATCCGGATCAGGCAACCGGATGAACCCGCACCCCATGATGTATGTGACGCCCGGCTCACCGGGCGAACTGATCTCCGCCTCCGCAAATTCGGGCACATAGGCACGGGTCTCCAGATGCACCGCCGTACGTAAACCCAGAGACAAGCCCGCATCTGAAAACTCTTCCAACCCGTCCAACACATCGAAATCGCAAAGCCCCGCAGCGCACAGCCCTTGGGCACGGCAGACGTACGCCACACAGGAAGGCGACCACCCCTCGGCGTTGTACGAGAAGAACGAGTGACAGTGCATGTTGAAGTTCGTGCCGGGTTCCGGGAATCGCGTTTCCCCGCAGACCTTGCGGAGCGCATCGCGCCGGACATGGGCGTCAAAATCATTCAGTGCCTCGGGAATGTGAATCGTGTGCATAGCCGTTTCCTTTCGCGACAAAAAGCATAGCAGAAAATTCCGACGCGCGGAAACGGTGTTTTCCGCTTGCCTGAAAAGCGTACCGCAGATTATGGTGTGACATGGTTTTTTGCTTTGTCCTGCTGCTAGCCGTGGCGGTTGCAGGCGGCGTGGCCGGTGCCACGCCCGCAACATTCGGGGCCGCAGCCGTTTCAGCCGCATTGGCCACTTGGCTGTTGCGCGCGGATCGCGGTGTGCCCCGCGCCAACCACGTCACCGTGACTCTGGACCCGGTGGCGCCGGACAGCGGCATGCTGCTGGAGGGGGTTCGTGAAGTTCTGAGGCGCGTGCACGGCACCGACCGCCCGGCCCGCCTGCGCATCCAGACCCGCCGCGCGGCAGCAGACCGCCCGCGTCTGCAGCTCGGCCTGACCCGTGACGGGGATCTCGACCTGATTCACGATCTGCGGCACACACCGCTGAAGCAACCCGGTGTCTGGATTGCGGATCACCCGTTACCGCTGAATCTGTCCCATGTGCGCTGCACAACTTTGCGTCTGACCCCAGCGGGCGGCGGCCGGGTTCGCGTCCGGCTCACGCCGTATTACGCCTGGCCCTCCCCACCGGTCTGGATCTTGCTGACAGCGGGCATCGCCGCCGCCTGTCTCTTCGATCAAGCGGAACTACTCGCCGGGCTGCTGGGCTTTGCCGCCCAAGCCTATCTGCTGCGCTATCAGAATGAGTGTACGTCCTAACACCCACAGATCCAGTGTTACGGAACGGTTACCGAGGTAGTAGAGGTCCAGCAGACACATCTCGTCAAACGTCCGGCGGTTACGACCCGCCACTTGCCACAACCCCGTCATGCCGGGGCGGCCTTTGAGCCGCATGGCGTGCTCCGGACGCGTGTAATGATGTTGGTCGCTCTGCGGTAGAGGACGTGGCCCGACCAGCCGCATCTCACCCCGTACCACATTCAGGAGTTGCGGAAACTCATCCAGAAACGTGTTTCGCAGTAACGCGCCGAAGCGGGTCACGCGCGGATCATTCTCCAGTTTGAATAGGCGTCCCGGCTCAGTTTGCCTGTGCTGCAGGTGGGCGTGCAACCATTCGGAGGCGCGACACATCGTGCGGAATTTCAGGAAAACGAATGGACGCCCGTCCTCCCCGAAACGAATCTGCCGGAACAGAACCGGCGGGCCGTCCGTGACGAGGATCAACAAAGCGATCAGACCCAACAGCGGCAGGAGCGCGATCAACAAAAACCCGGCCAGCACCCTTTCCGCGGTCGTGAACACAGGTCTCTCCGGGCGGGGCGCACGAAACACGTATCTTCCTGCAGCAGCCCCGCGACCGTGAGTCCGGCAACCCGCAAAACGAGTCAGGACCGGCACATGCTCCGGGGCCACGGCAACCGCCGCGCCCTCGCGGATCGCCGCCGTGACAAATGCCAACAGCGCGGCGGCTCCGGCATCCCCCGTCGGTGTGTACATGCGCGTCATCCCCATGCCCCGTATTATCCCGTTTCGGTCCGATCGCATCAAGAACGGAAAGCCCGCCTTTACATCACGCCGCCGTCCGCCTACAATCCCGGCATGTTGTCGCCCGATTTCCATGCCCATTTCATGCGTCAGGCTTTGCGGGAAGCAGCGCGTGCCGAGGCCGCGCAAGAGGTCCCGACCGGCTGCGTAATCATCCGGCGTCCATCGGACCCCACCATTTCCCTCGCCGCGGTCAGCGTGCTGGCCCGCGCCCACAATCAGACAGAGATGCTGTGTGACGCCACCGCGCATGCGGAAATGATCGCGCTGACCCAAGCTTCGGCGGCGCTCGGCGACTGGCGCCTGCTTGACACGATCCTGTACGTCACCAAAGAACCCTGCCCCATGTGCGCCGGCGCCATCGTGCTGGCCCGGGTGCCGCTTGTGGTTTGGGGCGTGTCCGATCCCAAGCGCGGTGGTCAGTCGGTGTTCTCGATCCTCAACCACCCGGGACTCAACCATCGTCCCGAAACGCTGGCGGGAGTGCTGGAAACCGAGTGCCGCGCCGCGCTGCAAACGTTTTTCCGCAGTCGCCGCGCTGAAGACTGACCCCAAAAGAGCACTTGACCTTTCAGCTCAAAAGGAGCAGTTGAACGGGTAAAATTCTAGCAAAGCCCCGTAAACATTGAGTTTTGTCGCGGTCCCCGCCGCACCGTATTGAGATGCGGGCGGAGCCCGCAATCTTAAAGGCGGTGAGACTGTGAGGCGGTGAGGCTGTGAGGTTGTGAGACTGTGAGGCGGTGGTGTTCCGTGGTTAAATGATCGATCCCGATCCCGATAGCGATCCCGACCCCGATTTGGATGAAACCATGAAACCAGAAACCTTGAAACCATGAAACCCAAGAAAGTGTTCCGTGGTTAAATGATCGATCCCGATCCCGATAGCGATCCCGATCCCGATTTGGATGAAACCATGAAACCCTGAAACCCCGAAACCCTGAAACCCAGGAAAGTGTTCTGTGGTGAAACGGTCGATCCCGATAGCGATACCGATACCGATACCGATTTGGATGAAACCCTGAAACCGTGAAACCATGAAACCATGAAACCAGAAACCCCGAAACCATGAAACCATGAAACCAAAGAGAGTTGAAGGTTCAACTGCTCTTTTTAGGTTCAGTTGCTCTTTGGTGTCTGGCTTCAAGTTTCATTTGCACCAAATAGGTGCGGTGCGGATCTCAACGAAAGCCAAAACAAGAGGCACTGGGCAATACGTTTTGGTGTGCGAAACTCTGCTTGCCCGGACGAGCAGACGGGCATCCCTCCCTTTGTCAGGGCTCCCAGCGCTCTTCGATCTGGGGCCGCCATTTCGGCCGCGAGCCGAACAGCGCCGTGCCGAGCCGCACCCAGGTGGCCCCCTCCTCGATTGCGACCGGGTAATCGTTGCTCATGCCCATCGACAGTTGCGGCAGGCCGATTCCGAACTCGCGCTCCCACCGGTCGCGCCACGTGCGCAACCGCGCGAAAACCGGCCGCGTCAGCTCCGGGTCGGTTACGAACGGGGCCATCGTCATCAAGCCCGTCAGGGTCACATTACGCGCGCGTAGCGCAGCCTCGATCAGTTCGGGCACCGCCTCGGGACGCGCCCCGTCCTTGCTCGCCTCGCCTGCCACATTGACCTCGATCAGAATTTCGGGACGGTGCCCGCTCTCTTCCGCCACCCGCTCGATCTGCTCCAGCAGGCGCAGGGAGTCGACCGAATGAATCACTCGGAACCATTCCAGTGCGGCGCGCACCTTGTTGCGCTGCAGGTGGCCGATCATATGCCAGACCGGACCGCCGCAACATGCCGGGATTTTCCAGGCCGCCTCCTGTACCCTGTTCTCGCCGAACAGGCGGATTCCAGCCTCCCAGGCCTCGCGCACCACCTCCGGTCCGTGAGTTTTGGTCACCCCGATCACCTCGACGGTCTCTGCGTCGCGGCCAGATCGGGCACATGCCGCTATAATTTTATCCTGCACCTCTGCGAGGATTTCGGATAACGCGCGCTCCTCCGCCATATTCCTCTTTCTGTCGCGGAGCGATGCCCGGTTTCGGGCACCGCCTCCGAACCCCGTTCAATGTTGCACGACAATCGGGGTACCCCGGGGCTGGCCGATCTCCTCCAGCATCCGGGTGAACCACGGCGTTTCGATATCGAACGGCTTACCGCCACGGATGCGCGGGAACTCGCAGGCGCGAAGCTCGCCATTCCGGTCTTCATCTTCCCCCACCACTCCGCCGATTCCGGCGAGCGCGCACTCGACCGCCTTTTTCGCGCAGGCGCGGATCAACTCTTTGTCGTTGTCGTTCGGCGCGGCGGCGCGGCTGTAATACCCGCTCTTCTGCACCATGGTTTTTTCCGCGCCCAACATCTCGCCGAACTGTTTGGCGAACCAGCCGCCCACATTCACCTTGTCCAGTCGCGGGTGGCCGAACGCGTCACGCGGCACCTCCTCACCCTTCGCCTCCAACTCCGCGATGATCGTCTTGACGCAGGCCCCCTCGGAAACGAAGAGGTTGACGCCGTCATTGCGGTCCATCACCTTGCGCAACCGTTCCGCCTCGACACGCACGTCAAATGTCATCTCGGGAATGTACACAGCGTGGACCTCTTCGCGGTCACGCGACAGCCCGAACTCCGGCAGATAGGAAAAACTGTCCAGTCTCTTGCGATACGCCGCAGCCGTCGCGGCGGTCAGCCACCCGCAGTTCCGCCCCATAACCTCATGGATGATCAGCATGCGGGGGTTGGCCGTGTTTTCCTTGACGATGTGCTCGAAAAACCGGGCGCCTTCTTCCGCCGCAGTCCAGGCCCCCAGACTCTGACGGATCGGGTACACGTCGTTATCAATGGTTTTGGGCAACCCCACAACCGTGAGCCCATATCCGTTCTGAGCCAGAAACGCGGCCAGCTCGGCGGCGGCCGTGTTGGTATCGTCCCCGCCGATCGTGTGCAACACGTCCACGCCGTCCCGCACCAACTGGTCCGCCGCGACCTTCTGCGGGTTCTCCCCTTCTTTCACCAACCCCCGTTTCACGCAGTCTTTCACATTCGTGAGCTTCACGCGGCTGTTGCCGATCGGGCTGCCGCCGTGATTGGTCAGGATCAGCGCATGACGCCGGACTTCCGGTGTCACCGGCAGACTCTCCCCCCGCAGCAACCCCTTGTATCCATTCACGTACCCGATCAACTCCACATCCGGGGCCACCCGATTATACTCGTCAATCAAATATCCGATCGCAGAACTCAGACAGGGCGCCAAACCGCCCGCTGTCAAAAAACCCACCTTCTTCACCTGTTTCGCCATGTCTTCTCCTTCTCCCATACGGATTGCCATAAAAACCCGGTTAGTGTAAAAGAACGCGGCCTCTATTTCAAGACCCGTCCGGTCAGATCCTTTTCAGCGAACGCGCCCTGCAAGGCGGGAGACCTCGGTTCCGGCCGGGGCCGTCTCTCCGCCGACGTTAGTGCCTTACGAACTAACAAACACAACGAAAGTGCGCCTTCCCTTTCATTCTGTCCTCTACCCTGCCTTGATTCTAAGAATCGTGAGCGAATACGCGGGAAGGATCACCTGCGAACCTGCGCCCGGAATATCAAGCGTGTCTTCTTGCGGCGTGATCTTGCACGGCTCTTCCATCGTGTTCACATCGTCCGGCCGACCGGTCAACGTGATGCGCCGCGCCTTCTGCGCCTGCACATCCGCGCCCGCCAATTTGAGCGCGAGCGTCACCGGCGCGTTGCGCGGATTGACGCCCTTCACCACGATCTCGCCTGCCGTCTTGTCATGACCGGCCACGAGATAGGCGCGCGCCGCCTGTCTGTTCGGCAGCAGCCGGTCAAAGAGCGGCTGGCCGTCAAGCCAAGCGCGGACACGTTCACCCTCAAGCTGAATCTTGATCGCATACCAGCGTCCGGTTTCAATCGAGCCGGGCTGGCGGATGATCGGATTCTGCCCGTTCTGCTCGATGCCGTGTTCCGTGTTGCCCCAGCCACCGAGGTTCAGGTGAATCATCTTATCGCGTTGGTCGCGGACACGGATGATAAAGCCCTCCTTGCCCGACAGCTTGCGGGCGTTGAGTTCGAGCGTATAGTTCTCCCACGACGCGCCCGCAATGAAGCTGGTAACGGTCTCCCGCACCGCCGCATCGGATTGACGCAACACACCGTCCTTGACCGACCACACGCCCTTCTTGGACTTCGACCAGCCTTTCGTACCCGTCTGCGGGTCAAAGGCATAGAGGGTCTCGTTACCGCGCGTGACGCGGATGTCCTTAAATTCAGCAGCCGTTTCCCATGTGTGCAACCCGATCGTCCCCGTCGGCGGCAGCGTCACGAGATGGTTCGATACTTCCACAGGCAATAGCACATCCGGCAGGTTGTTCATAAACAACTTCTGCACATAATACGAGGGCGTACCGAAGACGCGTGTGTTATCGAACCAAATGAGGTCAATATCCCATTGCCTGCTGCCGATTTTATTGAAGAGCGGCGCATAAGCGGCCATGCACACCACATCCGAGTTGCGCTCGAAGCCGGTCATCGCAGCCGCTTCGCACAGCGCGGCGAGCAGGTTATTCTTGCGGTCGTGCGTATGACAGGCGTATTCGCCGACGTAGACCTTCGGGCCGATGCGGTCATAACAGTCATAGCGCGTCGCCTGAGCCAGAAACCACTCCGGCGGCTTGTAGTAGTGCTCGTCCACCAGTTCGGCCTTCATCTCTTTCAGCCGGTTCCACGCCAACTCGAACATTGGTCCCTCCGGGGCTGCGCCGGCGGAGGAGATGAGCGTGATCTCGGGGTGCTTGGCCTTGATCGCCTTGGCGATCATCTCGTAGCGGTCGAGGAACGGGTTGTCCCAGTTCTCATTGCCGATGCCCAGATACTTGAGATTGAAGGGCGCGGGATGGCCCATCTCGGCACGCACGCGGCCCCACGGTGTGTCCGGTGCGCCGTTGGCGAACTCGATCAGGTCGAGAGCGTCGCGGACCACCAGATCAAGGCTGTCGAGCGGCAGATACTCCGTCGGCTTGCGGAACTGACAGGTCAGGCCCGCGGCCAAGATCGGCAGCGGTTCGGCGCCGAGGTCCTCAGCCATTTGAAAGTATTCGTAATACCCCAGTCCGTGGCTCTGCCAGTACCCCCAGAGGTTGTGGTTCACCGCACGACGCTCCAGCGGTCCGACCGTGCGTTTCCAATGATACTGTGTCTCAAAGCTGCGTCCTTCCACCAGACAGCCGCCCGGGAAGCGCAGGGTCGCGGGCTTCAACTTTGCCAGCATCTCCATCAGGTCTTTACGAAGGCCGTTCTTGCGGCCCTTGTAGGTGTCCTGCGGGAAGAGCGAAACCAGATCGAGATCCACGGTGCCGCGCGCATCGAGCAGCGCCACGAGCCGCGCGTTCGTCACCGTCGCGCTCGGCTCAAAGAGCGCCTCGTAACGCGCCCAAGGCGCAGGCGGCGGCGAGTCCAGCGGCGAAGCGGCCCGCCCGTCTGGGCATCCCGTCTTCCAAGCCTCCTTCGCGATACGGAATGCCGCCAGCGGCTGCCGCTGCGCGTCTTCCAGTTGCACAGTGAGCCCGCCCGCATAGTCGGCGTGCCGACGCGCGTAGAAGGAGAGCGCATACGTTCTGCCCTGCTGCACCGCGATGCCGCCGAAGCCGTTATTGGCCACGCCCGCGCCTTGACCCGGCGCGTAACACTCAATGCGCAGATACTGAAAGGTGTTGGGATGCACTGGGTCTGCCCCCTGCAGCGAAACCCTTCCCATCGCCCCGTCGCGCCATTCACGCGACCATCCGTCAGGTTCCTGCGTACGCCAGTCGAACCCCCGGTTCGCAATCAGCTCCGGGTAGAGGCCGCCGTCAGCCGCGTAATTGATGTCCTCGAAAAAGATGCCGTAGAGCGTCCGCGGAATCGCATGCCCCGGCTTATCTGCCCGTATCGTGACGGACAGGGGCTCCTGAGCGTATCCCACCAACACCGCTACCGCACAACCAACCAAAACTTTTTTCACGGGTCACCCCCTTTCCGGCATCATACCAATTTCAAAGACGGATCGACAGGGGTGCAAAGTCATTTTTACGAAGCCGTTTTTGCTTTGATCCTGTTGTCTCTCACTGTAGCTGCGCGCCGGTGGTCCCCGCCGCAACGGATACGTGTTTCAGTCCCTTGACGGCTTTCAGTCGCGCCACCAAACGTTTGATCACGTCCGGACGCCCTCGGACCGCAATGATCTCCAGGCAGTTGTTGTGGTCCAGATGCACATGCTGTGTCGAGATGATCGCCGCATGACAGTCGTGTTGCGCCTCCGTGAGTTTTTTAACCACGTTGCGCGTGTGGTGATCGTAGACGAGCACCACGGCACCCGCCACCTCATCCCCGGCCTGCCATTCGGTTTCGACCAGGCTGGACCGGATCAGGTCAGCGATCGCTTTGGATCGCGTGGGGCATTGCTCGCTCCGGATTTTCGCGTCGAACCGACGCAACAGTCCCTCCTCCAATGAAACGCTGAAACGCATGATTCCCATTCGCTTTTCCTTTCTGTCATAATACCGTACCATCTCCGCCAACCGCTGGCAACCCCGGGACGTCCACCGTTAGTAATCGGTTCGTGACAGGGGTGCGATCGAAGGTCATGCGTTTCAGGGTTCCATTGCGGCGCCATCGCCATCGGGATCGGGATCGCCGCCATCATTACACTTGTCACTGCGGGCCACGGCGTGGGCGCAACAGTCGATTTCGAACCCGATAGCGAACCCGAACCCGATACCGAACCCGATACCGATACCGATACCGATAGCGATACCGATACCGATAGCGATAGTGATTTGAAGAACGTGAACGTTGGCCATATCCCGTACACGTACTCGTTCACGCACCCGTACACGATGACTCTTCCCCCCCGTCACTGACCGATTACCCACCGTTACACGTCAAGGGCTTGTCATAAAGTAGTGTACGTGTCTCCGTAGGCCACAAGAGAGATGCACCCCATCAAAAATATTGCGCGTTTTTTACATTTTATTTTGCGCAATTGCGCATTGTATGGTTCCGTTCCATCCTGTATAAAAGTAACAGCAATCACGTTACAGGAGGTTTCACATGCTGAAAAAAATAGTGTTGGTGTTCTGTGCAACCGCTGCGTCGGTTCTCTTCTCGGGGACTTCTTACACGTGGCAGGGGGGGGGTTCGGGAGATTGGAACCAGCCGTCGAATTGGAGTCCGCAGGGAACGCCGGGCGGAGACGATGTGGCGGTCTTCTCCGCTAACGCTAATTTGACGGGTGACGTCGTCATTGGATCCGCTAAGTTGACCGTGCAAGTGGCGACCGACAAAACGGTCGTATTGTCTGGGGCGTTTTCGGGTGCAGGGGGGTTCGTCTCATCCGGTTCCGGCACATTGGTTCTGTCGGGGAACAATTCGTTTGCCGGAAATTGCGAGGTGAAGACGGGAACGCTTCTTCTTCAATCCGATACAGCGGCTGGCGCGGCTGCCGTCAGCTTGTCCTCAAATGGAAAGCTGATCGTGGATACCGATGTCACGATTTCCAATAACATCGAGATCGCCTACGCGGGTACGCCGTTCACGCTCCGCGACGGTTCGGCGGTTGGTTCGGTCAACGTGGGATACAACTATTACTGTACGCTTCAGGTTGCAGATGGCGGGACGGCACATATCCGCGCAATCGGCGGCGGAACGCAGAGTGCGCTGTCCTTTCGCTCCGCGGCCCGTTATGTGATTGATCAGACATTCACCTCGTCCGGCAATCTCAATATCGACAAACACACCAGCCCGGTCATCGAGCTTGCTGCAGGCGGATCCAAGTTCAAATCGTGGGCGAATTTTGTTTCCGGACGCATCGTGTTCGACACCGTGAACGGATTTCAACCCTCGTTTGGTTGGCATTTCAGTGGCGCCAATGCCACGTCATTCTTCGATATGAACGGAAACTCGCAAACCATCTCCTCATTGGGGTTCGGCGCCGACCTCACGGGACATGGTTATGGCGTGACGAGCGCCGCACCAGCTATGGCAACATGGAACCTTGCAAAGGACATCGTGTTCCGTGGACAATTTACCGGCGCGGCCGGTCTGGATTGGGCGCCGACGGACGGGAATACATTGACGATTTCCGGCGTCGGGTGGCCTACGCGCGGGACATTGAAGGTGTCTTCCGGAACTGTGGCGGTCGAGTCGGGTGTCACGGCCACGAATCTTGCCGAGATCATCGTCACCTCTGGGGCTGAACTGACCGTGGACGCGCTCGGAGCGGATATTGCGGCAAACGCGCTTTCGATTGCGGAAGGTGCGCTGCTGACGCTGGGTAACGGGGTGATGTTGAAAGTTTCGGAAGGGCAGATCGGCTCAGTGGAACTTGAAGAGGGCAGAACGTATTCCAATACGGACTTTCCCGGTATCATCATGGGGGGAGGCTTCGTCTATTGCCGCAGTGCCGATGATCCCGGCCCAACGTCCGGATCGGCGGTGTGGACGGGCGAAGCGCTCAGTGGTGATGCCGCGCGGGAGGCTGACAACTGGAAGAACGCTAGCTTGCCGAATTTCACATCCGGCGGATGGAGCCTCCAGTTTGCAGAGTCCGGCACGTCCGCTACTTTCCCTTCCGGCGAATCTTCCTTCAATGCCATTTCGCTTGATGCCCCCGGTGATTTCCGGATTGCTTCGGCATCGCCCTACGCACGGCTTGTGGCACAAGGATTGACGCTTGCGGACAACTTATCCGAACCGCCTGATCCACCCGCAATGAAGACGTACGCGCTGGACATGCCTATGACGTTAATCACTCCGTTAAGTCTTGTCGCGTCTTCACAGGAATCCGCAGGTGACGTGACGTTGACAGCCGCAGGCGGTTTGGACGTGCGCGGTGCCGTCGCAACCTATCAGACGTCTCTTTACGTCGAAGGCCCCTATGTGCTGAACCTGAGGGGAACGAATCGATTTGAGAAGGGTATGTACGTTCGTCGCGGCGTCGTGCACGCGTACAACGGGGACGCCCTCGGCAAGGAAGGTGTAACGATATGGCTCAGGTCACCTTACAATCCCGCACTTCACCTGCATGGCGGAGTCTACTCCAATCCGCTTTATTTTCAGGCCGATTCGATTTCGTTGTTTGCGGACGAGGGCGTGAACACCATCAGCAACGAAGTGAGCGGAGTCACCACGCCGTTTAGATGCAGAGCCGAATCCGGTGCCGAACTCCGATTCTGCGATCACCTGTATGGCGGACATGGGTTCTACCCGGAATCGGCATCAGATGGTTGGATCGTGCTTGCGGGAACGCGTCCGTACAGATTTACGACCCTATCTATCGCGCAGTATTGCAATCTGCGTATCAGCGTGCCGAACAACACGAACACGGCGAATGTGGTCACATTCCGCGCCGGTTCCAAGATCTTCCTGGACGTGCCGCATGCGTTCGCCAACAAGCCCGGTTTAACGTTGAAAGAGGGCGCGGTGCTAGATTTGCAAGGCAATCCGCAAGAAGTGGGCACCTTGGCCGGGGATGAGGGGCTGGACACAAAGTTGACTAGTGCGACGTCCGCCACGTTCGATTTCATGCAGTCGACAGCGGCGACAAACGGCATCTTGATTGAGGGGGGCGTCTCGCTCGTCAAGCGCGGCCCGGAGACGGCCAGTTTCTCCGCACAGTCGTCCACGACAGGAACCCTGTCTATCGTGGAAGGACGGTTTGAGATTCTCCCCGACGGCGGCTTCACCAATGCAACACAGGTTGCCGTTGCGGGAACCGGCGTTTTGGCTGCGGCCGACAACACTGAAGGGGAGTGTGTATTCGGAAAGGACACAAGGTTGTCATTAGATGCCGAGGGAGGCTCGATAGAGATTCCCGCGGACCGTCGTTTACGTGTGGCGGAATTGTACCTTGGTGAGACGAAGATGCCGAACGGAACGTATGGCCGGTTAACAGGTCCAGAAGCGATCCGCACGCGACTCGTAGGTGACGGTGTGTTATACGTGGCCGGCAAGGGCTTTTGCATGTTGATCCGCTGACAGCGGGGTGGTATGGACAGATGAAACTGAATGTGTGCTTTTGTGTTGCCTTGTGCTCCGTTTCTGCGATTCAAGCGGCAGAGCCGGTCGAGGTGACGCCCGTGGCGAAAATGGATTGCCGCACGAATGATCGGACGCGCGAGCCCGGTATTTTCGGCGACTACTGGTGGGCCAACCGATTTCTAAGTCGTCACCGATGTATAGAGGCTCTCCGCGGGAAGACGGTCGATGTGGTCATGATCGGCGATTCCATCACCCATTTCTGGGAGTGGCGTCATCCCGAGAATTGGCTGAAATTCACAACCGGGCGCACCGTGCTGAACCTCGGTTACGGTGGAGACAGGACAGAGAACGTGATATGGCGGCTCACCCATGGTGAATTAGATGGCTACACGGCGAAGAACGTGGTGATCGAAATCGGCACGAACAATAATTCCGGGCACGCGATATCCACAAATGTGGCAAACGGCATTGTCAAAATCATTGACATCGTGAAAGAGCATCAGCCCACAGCGCGCATTATACTGCATCCGATCTTTCCACGCGGGGCGTCGGAGCGGAATCGGGGACATGCGTACGCGCGTTGGCGGAATGACCGCACCAATGAACTTCTGCAAAAATGGATGGCCATGCGCCCCGACGTCGTTTGGCTGGATTTCAACGCAAAGTTTTTGGATGCGACTGGCTGGGTGCCGAAAGCGCTTATGGCCGATGAGATCCATCCCACGGACGCGGGATACGATATTTGGTCAGCCGCGTTGGCTCCTGTGCTCAAGACTGAGTGACGTTGTCGCCAATCATTGCGGGGAACGAAAATGAGATGTCTGATACTGATGGTGTGCGCGGCCGTTTTCTTGAACGCGCAAGCGGACTCGGATGCGGGACACGCCGCGAGTGTGACGTGGCGCGTACATGAAGACCAATGGTCAAACGATTTGAAATTCGCGGAGTTGACGAACAGTCTGACGGCGTACCGTCTCACCGGCAAGATCGCGCTTTTCACATGTTTGAGCCATGTGCCGCCAAAACCCGAGTTCTTTTTTCCCTTGATGCCCATCCTCAAAGGGCGTCTCGCGACGCTGAAGGCAATGGGCTACCGCGCGGGGATTAACCACCTTTGCACCGTGGGGCAGGCGGATGAGGACCTCGCTTCCGCTGCTGTCGTGCCGGGTGCTCAATACTTCACCAATTGGCGTGGTGAAATAGCGAAGTCGAACCGTTGCGAGAACGATCCCGTATGGCGGGAAAAATGGATCAAGCCGGTTTATAAGGCGCTTGCGGAAACAGGGCCGGATTTCATTTGGATGGACGACGACCTGCGTCTTCTAAATCATGGAGTGAAGGGCACCGGGTGTTTCTGCCCCGTGTGCATGGCGCGTATCCGCGAGCGTTTGGGTTATACGGGCGAGGATGTGAAAGGACTGGGTGCGTTTTTCGCCGATCCCCAAAAAGGCGAGACGCGGCGGCTTGCGATGCTGCAACTTAACAGAGAGACACATGTATCCCTTTTTACGTTCATTCGCGATGTTGTGCGCAGCATCGATCCGAAGATCGTTTTAGGGGTGATGGACGCGGGCGGGCCTCGTTACGATGGCAATGGCTATGTGGATTACATAAATGCCCTTGCACCACATGGGGAAGAGGTGTTCTTTCGACCCGGAGCCGGATTTTACACGGATCAATTCGGCGTGGACGGCATTCTCTCGAAAGCGAACTCTCTCGCGTTTGAGGCTGTTCGCATACCGGATACGGTGCGTTGCGTGGAATCCGAGATCGAAACCTTCAACTATCAGGTGATTGGTAAAAGTACGCATACGCTGAAAATGGAGGCCCTCGTTTATCTGGCAGCCGGCGTACGCGGCACGGCGTGGAATGTGATGCCGTATGCGGCCAATGATGCGATCGCGCCGTTCGCGCGGCGTCTAAAAGCGTTGGAGGCCATCCGCAGTGAAGCGGATGCCATTGTTGCGGCGGCAGGCTCGGCGCGTCCGTGCGGCGTCTGGGACGGCACTTCGGAAAATTCGTTTGCGGGCAACCGTGCGGCGGGACGTGAAGGTGCGTGGCTGGATTATCGCGTGCTGAGCGGGTTCCTGGGGAGCGATCTGCAGAAAATCGGCATTCCAGTGGCATATCGCGAATCGGAAGCAGACATCTGTGCGCCGACATCCGACACCGTATGGAGCTGGACGTCGGAAGAACTCAAGCGTCGTCTTGCCGGCGCGTTGTTTCTGGATGTTGGTGCTTTGAAGGCGTTGATTGACCGCGGTCATGGATCAGACACGGGGTTTTCCATTGGCAAATCTTTCCGGCTTGACGCCCGTGAGCGCTATGTGGAGCATCCGATCAATCAGGAAAGTTACGGGTTTGAGCGAGATGTGCGTCAGTCTTTTTGGGGAGGGCCAGCCTATGAATTGAAGCCGCATCCCGGAGCGCAAATCACGGGGCAGTTGGTCGATATGCGGGGTAAGGAATTTGCGCCGTGCTGTTCGGGTGTTTTTGAAAATAAATTCGGAGGACGGATTTACGCTTCAGGTTATTTCCCGTATTCGCGCATCGGATTCACCCCAACGATACGTCATTACCATCGCGTTTTTGACTGGCTTGCGCGTGAGGGAATGAGTGGACGTGTGGACAGTATTCATCGGACAGCGATGTTTGTGCGGGGTTCACGCCTCGTGTCGGTTTTCAACATGACGTACGACACAGCTGAAGACGTCGAAATCCTTCTGCGCGGTGCGGCATGGCGAAACGGTATCCGTTCACTGTCCGATGTCGGTAACGTGATCAAGGGCGTGCCGGAAGGTGTTTACACGCGGTATCGATTGAATGCGGCGGTACCGGCGTGGTCGCTCGCGGGTTTTGTGCCTGTGGATGTCAAGTGAACCCCGGACAGTCGGTTTACGAACTTTCGCCGTCTGATCACAGTTCAAGACAACAGGAATGCACCTCAGGCGAGCGCACCGATTGAAGCCAAAGATGTTCTTTGGTACAATTCAGGACGATTGAGATGTCCGCGTAGAAAAATGGGCGGGATGCGATGAAACTGGTGATGGCGGTTTACAATATCGGGGTGGATGAGGAGGTCATGGCGGCGATGGAACAGGAGGGGGTCGCCTGCTTCACCAAGATCCCGCGGGTTGTGGGAAAAGGCAAGGCTACCGGGCCGCGGCTGGATAACAGCGTATGGCCGGGTGCGAACACGCTGTCGCTGTTCGTGGTGCCGGATGAGCGCGCGCAGGATGTGATGCGGGTTTTCGAAAAACTCCGTGCCACCATCGGGCGTAAAGCGGGCCTTAAGGCATTTCTTCTCCATGTGGAGCAGCAAACCGCTTAAAGGTGTGGGTACGTGGCCGTTTGCGGCGAACCGCGGAAAGGGTCGGGCACAACATGGGCAGAGCGCGCAAGGCCGAGATCGGCGACCGGATGGTGAAACGATTTCCCTTGTATCTCCGGGTTTTGCGGGAGATGGCGGAGCAGGACAAACCCTATGCTTCCGGAGCGGTAGTTGCCAAAGCGCTGTCGCTGGATCCGATCGTGGTGCGCAAAGATTTCTCCCGGACCGGTGTGCGCGGCACGCCGCGCTTGGGCTTTCCGCTTCGTGAGGTGATCGCCGCCATCGAACGTTTTCTCGGCTGGAATGCCCATACCGAAGCGGTGCTGGCCGGCGCGGGACGTCTAGGCTCCGCTTTGCTGGGATACCCCGGGTTTCAGAACCAAGGATTCAAGATCGTGGCCGCCTTTGACGCGAATCCGCGGAAACGCGGCCGGATTGCGGGGATACCCGTCTTTCCCGCCGATCAGCTCACCAACAAATCCCGCGCACTGGGCGTGTCGCTCGGGATTCTCACGGTGCCGGCCGACCAAGCGCAGGTTGCGGCGGATGCCATGATGGCCGGCGGGATTCGGGGCATCTGGAATTTCACGCCCGTGCAGATCGCGGTGCCTGCGGATGTGATCGTCAAACACGAAGATCTGGCCGCTGGACTGGCGGTGCTCTCCCACCGATTGCGGCAAGGAGGTTTCATCGCATGATTGTGGGCATGGATGTGCTGGCCGCGCGACGCTTCGACGCCCTGCACGGTAGACGCGTGGGGCTGTTGAGCCATCAGGCCGCACTGACGCGTAACGGCACGACATCGGCGCAGTGTCTACGCGCCGCACTGGGCAACCGGCTGGCGGCCCTCTACGGTCCGGAGCACGGTTTCTTCGGTCAGGCGGGCGCGGGCGTACACACGACTTCGCGTCGGCATCCCGACTGGGGGATCCCGGTTCATTCCCTCTATGGGGAACGGCGAAAACCAACGCCCGCGATGCTTTCGGGGTTGGATCTCATGGTCTGCGATCTGCAAGATCTCGGCGTGCGGTGTTACACCTATCTCGCCACCCTCCGCAACATGCTGGAGGCGTGTCGAGACGCGGGTCTGTCTGTGCTGGTCACCGACCGTCCTATCCCGTTGCCCCGAGCGGTCGATGGCCCCATGCCGGATGCCGACGCGCTCGGGTTTGTCACGCCCTGCATGGTTCCGCTGGTTTACGGCATGACGCCGGCGGAGAGTGCTCTCTGGCTGCGCCACACCCTGTTTCCCGATCTGCGCCTCGATGTGGTTCCGATGGAGGGCTGGACCCGTGAGGATGCGGCCTGGGACGGTCAGCGTCCCGCCTTCCTGCCGCCCTCCCCCGGTATCCGGACTTGGGAAAGCGCCATGACCTATGCGGCCACGGTCTTCTGCGAGGCGCTATCCGGGATCGATTGCGGCCGCAACACCAATCTGGCGTTCCGCGTTCTGGGTGCGCCCTGGTTGCGCGCGGGACAGACCTGCGCGCGGCTGAAGTCCCTGCGTCTGGCAGGCGTCGCCTTTACCCCCTACCGATACACGGCGGCCGGGGGCACATACGACGGCCGAGAACTCGACGGCATCCTGCTGACGGTCACCGATCCCGCACGTTTCGCTCCGGCCACTGTTTCGCTAGCATTGCTGCAGACTCTGGCGGAACAGTACGGTCCGCGTCGCGTCTGGCACCACAAAGGCGTGCGCCCGACTTGGTTCGACACGCTGTACGGAACGGCAACGACGCGTCGGGACCTGCGCGGGGGGCGGCCGTTCCGCGAAATCGCTGCGGAATGGCGCACCGCGCAACGCGCGTTCCAGACCGCGCGCGCCGCAGTGTTGCTGTATTGACTCAGAAGAAACGGCGGCGGGCGAGCACAATCACCACGACGATCGAGAGCAGCAGCGAAAAGCCCATGAGGATGGGGAAAGCGTATTCATACTGGTCCAGAGGCAGCTTCACATTCATGCCGTAGATGCTGGCCACCAGCGTGGGCAGCATAAGCACGATCGTGATGGAGGTCAGATACTTCATCACGTTGTTGAGATTGTTTGAAATAATCGAAGCGAACGTGTCGAGCGTGCCGGTGAGGATGTTGCTGTGGATTGTGGCCATCTCCAGTGCCTGACGGTATTCGACCGCCACATCCTCCAGCACATCGAGATCTTTGTCGGGGATGTCCAACTGGCGGGTATGTTCGATCCGGCCGATCAAGATGTCGTTCGCTTTCAGGGAGGTGGTAAAGTAAACCAGACTCTTCTCAATGTTCAGCAGACGCATCAGCGCCTCGTTGGAGATGGATTCGTGCAGGTCCTGCTCGACCATGTCGGCGCGCTGCCGAATGTCGCGCAGATACCGCAGATAGAGGATGGCCGAATGCCAGAGAAGCTGGAACGTAAAACGGAACTGGTCCTCGGGCGGGCAGACACGCCGGATCTGGTCCAGAAAGGTACTGGTAACGGGCGTCAGCCGGTTGCAGATCGTGATCACATGGGACTGGGTGAGGACAATACCGAGCGGCAGCGTATGAAACGGGATCAGGTTCTCGTGCGGCTCATGATACGGGACATGCACAATCAGGAGCGTGGCCCCGTCCTCGATTTCCAGACGCGGTCGCTCGTCCTTGTCCAGCGGATCCGTGAGAAACTCGCGTGGAACCTGGGTCAGCTCCTGAATCCGCGCGATCTCTTCTGTGGAAGGATCGGCCAGATTGATCCAGCAGGCTCCGGTCGGTGAGGCAACCTCGCGGAGGCCGCCATCCTCCCAATGATAAATTGTGACCATAACCACCACCTCTCCGCATCAGCGGGCATGTTTGTACTCTTATCGCCCACCTGATGCAAGCGGTTTCTTGATGGTTACCGGAACAGCAGAATTGTCCCTATATCGTGCACAAGCGTGACCTTGCCCGCACCCGGTGTGGTGTCGTAGCGAACCACCCACGCGCCGGGCAGGTTAGGCGTGGCGGCGAAGGTGCCGGTCAGGCTTCCCGAACAGGCGACGATCTCATACGAGAAACCCGCCATTTGCGTGACATCACCGATCACCAGCGTGAGCGCCGAGAGATCCAAATCCCCCGCAACGGAAAGGTTGTCCGCCTGACCGTTCTTGCGCGTGTCGATGAGCAGGGAGCAACTGTCGAATACGGGTGCCCCGTCGAGCGTCAGCGTGCCCACCTCGCCCACACCGCCCGGCGCGATCGTTTCCGTCACGGTCAGCTTGTCACAGCCGGTGATGGTTCCGCTGCCGCCGATCCCGGCCAGCGTCTGCGTCTGACCGTTCACATCAAAGGTCGCGCCCGCGTCGACCGTGACCGTCCCGCCGGAAGCGAGGCTCCCGCCGTCCAGTTTCAGGGTCCCGCCGTTCACGCGCGTATCGCCCAGATAAGTGTTCGCGCCACCCAGCGCCAATGTGCCGCTGCCGACTTTGACCAGCGCGTTGGAGCCCGAAATCAAACCGGCGAAGAACGTGCTGCGGTTGTCGTTACCAACGGTAAACGTTGACTCGCGGCCACTACGGTTGCCCACCTCACCCGCGCCCTCCAGCGAGCCGACCGCCTGATTCAATCCGTTCAAGTCCAGCATGCCGCCTGCGGCAAGGGTCAAGACCGTGGTTTCGGGCAACACATTGGTGGGGAAGACGCTTTCAAGCCCGAGCCACTTGTATCGCAAGTACTCGGAGACCGAATGCATGTCCGACATGCCGAGCGCCGTGCTGTAGACCGCCACTTCGTTGATATCGCCCCGATACGAACGGAAAAGCGATCCGCTGTAGGGCCGGTAATCTCCGATCGCGGCGACCCAGTTCTGCGGCTTTTCGGCTAAAGCGGCCAGCACATGCGGCACGCCGGATGAGAACACCCTGTCTTCTATACCGTTGACGAACATGCGTCCGTTGCACGTAAAGTCATTGCCGTTGCCCGGATGGATCCACGAAGTCAGGCTGGACTGCCGGATCCCGATATCCTTTCCATAGCCACCCCAAAGCCCCCCGTTGTCCCGGTATCCGAACACCTCGTTGACCACGAAAACCGAATGTGACAACACACTCTTGGCAGCGATCAAGCAGTTGGTCCGGCCCCCAAAGCGGACTGCGGGCAAACCACTCGCCGCGTTCGTCACCAACAGCGGCTGTAGCACCGACTCTTCCTGCGTGAAATGGACGCCAGCCCCGGAAGCGTCCGCCCACATGGTGACATTTGATCCATCGAGCGTCAGCAGGTCAGCGCGTGACGCGTCAAGCCAGTACGCGAGCCCGTTGGTCGGCAGTTCGGTCTGCGTACCCTGCAAGCGGAGGGTTCCCGCCTCGATGGTCGTGGAACCGCCATACGCGTTCAAACCGCTCAACGTCAGCGTACCATTCCCCTTCTTCACAAGTGAGACAGCACCTTCACCATCCAAGATCGATCCCCAGAACCGGCTGCTCGCATCATCCGTTCCAACCGTCAGCACGGCGTCGGTCACCGTGGAGTTGCTCACCACTCCCCCACCCTCCAATATGCCGGTCGTCACGGTCTGGCCATCGAGGTCGAGCAACCCGTTGATAAAGGCCGTCTGCATCGCCGTATCCGTACCCTCCACAACCAGCGCGCCCGCCTGAATCTCGAAGGTTCCTGCAAAGGATTCCGCGTCGGTGAGGGTCAGGGTGCCTGATCCCTTCTGCACCACACGACCGACACCGCGGATCGCATTGGTGATCGTAACGTCGCCGTTAAGGGCAAACGCCAGCACCCCATTGTTGACCGTTATCTGTCCGGGCGCCAAGGAATCTTGCGCGGCGATCTCCAGCGTACCGCGGCTGACACGGGTCCCTCCCCCATAGGTGTTGGCACCGGTCAACCGGACGGTTCCCGCAATCACCGCATCAGGACAGCCGATCTCCAAGCCGCCGGGACCGGTGATCGGACCGCTGAGCGTCCCGATCGCGCCAGCCAGAACCGACACGCTCACCCGCGTGTCCCGCATCAGCTCGATCGGCCCCGAGATTTCACTGTCGCGTTCGAATACGACCGCACCCAACTGCTGGGATGTTCCGGCGCCCACACCCGCGAGATGCAGGGTGTTGGTGACGTTTCCGGTGAACGTGACGCGGAACTGACCGCCCCACGCCTCGTTGCCGTAGATGTACACGTCCCCGTCGCTGAAGCCGCGGCTGTTCGCGAGCGACACGCGGCCCGCCATGATGCGCGTTGGCCCGGTGTAGGTGTTGGCGGCAGCGGTAAGCTGCAAGCCCCCGGCCTGTCCGCCGCCCACCAGTGTCAGACCGTTCGAACCCGTAATCACACTCCCGAGCGTGGGGCCGTACTGATTCGCCCGCTGCAAGTTGTACATGATGACGCCTTCCGATGTCCCGAAATCAAGCGTGCCGCCGTTCAGCCCGGCGGTGACGCTGCTGGAGTTATTGAGGATCACCCCGGCGGGATTCACGCCGTCGCCGACAGTCAGCGTCTGACCGCTGTTGACGGTCAGTACCGCGCCGTTGTGCACACGCAGCGCATGGACATGGACACTGTCCGTCGAGGCGTTGGCCGTCACATTGGCGATCGAGGTGTCGCCGCCACCGAGCCCGGCCGTGTACGCCGCCAGCTTGAAACCGTCCGCAGCGTCATAGGCGAGGAAATCGCACGACCGGCGGTCGTCATTATGGATACCGAACACCGTCGGCACCACACCGTTGACGGTCGCCACACCGCCGTTAACGATGACCTTCTCCGTGTCGCCCAGCGTGGACGTGCCGGCTCCCGGCCAGATCGCCAGTACGCCGTGCGTGTCGCGCGTCAGCACGCTGTCCGCCGCCGCGTCGGCAGCGCCGAGCGTCACGCTTAGACTGACATGGTTGCCGCGCGCGGCACGCAGCATCGACACGCCGGGACCGACCGTCACGGTATTCGCCGTATCACCGTGGGCCAGGGACAGGGCCAGATTCGCACCGCTTCCGGATGGAGCGATCTCCAGTGTGCCGCCGTTGATCGTCACCGGACCGCACCCGAACGGCGTGTCGCCCGTTCCCCACGAAGTCAGGGTACCCGCGTTAAGGATCGAGGCTCCGGTGTACCTGTTATCCGTAAGGAATCGGAGCGTCCCGGGGCCGCTCTTGATCAGGCCACCGTCAATCGTGCCACCGGTTGCATTGGTGAAGCCCTGATAGAAAGTCGTCGTGCTATCCACCGTCGCTGTCTCGATACGCGCACCGCCCTCCCGAATCTGGTAAAGGTGGTACATGCCCGCCAGAGAGGACGAGGAACCGATGAACCGCAGCAGACCACCGTCCAAACTCACATAAGTCAAATCACCCGCCTGCGATCCCACACCCGTAAAGCCCCCCTTCATCGTGAGGGTGCCCCCTGCCAAAGCAACGGTTCCTGTACTGGTCGTGTTTCCGTGTGACAGCAGATACAATCCGTCGGTAGTGACCTGCGCGTCGTTCGTCACCACCAGCGAGTGCGTCTTGCCGTCACTGGCGATACGCGTGCGGTTATCAGCAATGTTCACAACCGCTGTGCCACATGCCAACAGGCCAAGTCCCTGACAGTGTTGGATGTAGCCGATGTTCATGGTGCCGCCGCTAACCGTGACGAAAATGTCGTTGGTGTTATTATTTCCAAGCGTATTTTTAAAGAAGGTGGTGCCGTCGGTCTGGAGATAACGTCCCGTGCCGCCCAACGCGCTGTCAAAGAGGTGAGTCCCGCCTCGGATCTCGACCGGATAACCCGGTGCGACCGTCAGGGTCGCGCCCGTACTGCTGCCGCCGTTGAACACCAGCCGGGCACCCGCGTTCTGCGTGAACCCGCCTCCAGAGAACGTCCCGCCCGCGACTTCGAGCGTGCCCGCCGAAACCGTGACCGCCGTGTTGGTGGTGTTCAGCGCGCCGAGGGCCAGCGTCGATTCCTTTGCCTTGATGATCGTGCCCGCCCCGTAAACCGGAGTGTTATTCGTCTCGCTTTCCGTTGTGTTGAGTTCGAGAACCGTTCCGGTTCCAAGCTGAATTTGCGAGGTGTTGGCCAAGCGGTTTGCAAGTGTTTCATCCGTGACCGTCAGCTTACCCTTCGCCACCACCGTGGGCCCGGCATACGTCTGCGTGTTCGTAACCGTCATCGTGCCGGTTCCGGTTTTCGTCAGGCCGCCCACCCCGGTAAACACGTTGGCCAGCGTGAACGAGTCGTTTTTCCATCCCAACTCCAGCGCAACAGGACCACCCTCGGTGTCCGCAAGGGCAAAATCGTTGGTGAGAAGCAGATTGCCGATGCGGAACCTGCCGATCCCCGGCGCGAGCGAAAGATTCAGCCCCGGGAAACGCCCGTCGAAAGTCACATTCTGGAGCGTGTTGGAACCCCCGACCACAAAGGTGCCGGGCTGCTTAAACGAGAACGTTCCCCCGCCGTAACAGTCTCCGGAAAACAGGCGTGTGGTCCCGTCCAGCCAGAACTGGATGGTGCTGGAGTGGTTGGTGAGCACACCGCTGCCCGTCACGGCACCGATGTTGTCGCTCATACCCGCCAGATCAAACGTACCGCCAGCTTGAATGTCGATGACCGCGGAATTATTGATCTGGTTATGGGCTCCGCACCGCAGTATGGCACCCCCCTTCACGGTGATCGTGCCGCTACCCACATTCAGTCCGTCGCTGCTCCCCGGGAACCGGAGGTCCAATATCCCGCCTTCGATCGTCAGCCCCGCCGGCACTTTCAAATATCGATCCAGCCGCAACGTGCCTGACCCCGCTTTGGTTATGGCGGTACCGGCAACGGGATCGAGGGTCAGCGCCACCGTGGCGGTGACGTCAGGTCCATCGACCGTCACGGTTGCGGGATTCCCGTTGTTGTTGAGGGTCACGGTGCTGTTGGTAAACAAGGTGTCCGCGCCAGCGGCATACAGCCCGCCAAGCGTCAGCCCCGTAATGTTCTGGTCGATCCACGCAGGCACCCCGTTGGTGAAAAACGCCGTAAAGCCGGCACCCGAGGCATAGGCACCGCCTTCCCAGTTGGCCGTGTCGCCCCACGCTCCGTCCCCGGGCGCAATCCACACGCCGTCCGCAGCCGAAAGCGAGCCCGCCATCAGAACAAACGCCATGATCTTCCGTCCGAATTCCGGGACTGAATTCCAGATTTTGCGGGTGAACCCCTTTACGTTAGCCATACCCTGCCTCCTTGCCTGAAGAACAAACCCTGTTCAATCAAAAAATCACGGTCAAGAATATCTGAAAACGGAAAGTCTGTCATTCGTTCTTTTCATTGCACTTCAGTCCGCTCTTTCAACTTAAAAAGAGCAGTTGAACCTTCAACTCTCTTTGGTTTCATGGTTTCAGGGTTTCATCCAAATCGGGGTCGGGATCGCTATCGGGATCGGGATCGATCATTTAACTACGGAATACCACCACCTCACAGCCTAACAGCCTCACAGTCTCACAGCCTTTGAGATTGCGGGCTCTGCCCGCATCTCAATACGGTGCGGCGGGGTTCTCAACAAAACCCAATGTTTACGGGGCTTTGCTAGAATTCTACCCGTTCAATTGCTCCTTTGGGGTTCAATGGATACCGTCCGCGCCACAGCCTTCATCATGTTCATGCCGAGTTCGCGCATACCGGCGATCGAGTTCACGCCGCCGCAGAGCGAATAGCCAAACTCGACGCATGTCGAGAGGCAGCAATTTTCAAGCATCGAGACCCAATGATGCGAACCGGCGAACCCCTCGCGAACGGCCTTCTCGGTTATAGCCGCATGGCCGGTGCCAGCCTGAATGTCGTAGGCGCCGGTATACCTCAGTCCCCCGCCCTTCTGCGTCTCGATCCAGTTGCGCCGGAAGTCGTTCCAGCGGGCGTTCTGTAACGCATGGGTGAGGCCGAATGAGAATACCTGATCCTGCTCGGGACACTCCTTGAAGCTCCGCACGAACGGCGAATGGAGATCGAGAAAGACAATGCGTTTGCCGACAGAATCCCTGACAATCAGATCCTTAAGCGCCCGCACGGACGTGTAGCGCCCCTTCAAATAGTCCCGATTGTAATCCCACGGCTTGCGATTCTTGCCTTGGTCGCCCGCCTCGACACCGTCCTTGTCCATGAAGGGCACGAATACGCAGTCGGCATGATCGCGCAGCCAGTTCCCGTCTTTGGATCCGGACATCAGTTCGGCAAACGCTCCCTCCATCGGCGGATTCCCCGTGGTCTCGCAGGCATGGTGGCGCGCGGTCAGCACCATCAGATAGCGGGCCTTCCCGCGACAGGGAACCCGCACCAATTCAACATCCCGTTGACCACTCTGCGACTTGCAAAGCGTCTCGAACTTCACGTCCGGATTCTCGCGATAGGCCTTCATGAAGTCATCCCAGTCCTTCTGGGAATACGGAATCGACATCGCGAAACGCACCGACGATTCTTTTTCGTCGAAGACGTAATCGAACCTGTTTGCCGGCTCATGTCGCCGTCCGTCTTGGTTCAACCAGCGCCAACTGCGTCCACCATCAGCGCTGATCGCCGGTCCCAGTGAGGAGATGTACGGGAAGCCACCTTCCGGAAAGCGAAAACTCAGCTTCCTCCCATCCGCGCCCGTCACGGTGAAATCGAAATGGAACCAATTGCCCACGGTGTCCCGCAAGTCAGGAGCGACCTTCACCACGCCGGACTTCTCGTCGATGTCAATGACGCGCACGTTCCCGCCGGGATAGTCGCACGCAATCTCAATCGCCCCGTTCGCCGCATGTCCAAGCACAACGACGAGACCCAACAGTACCCAACACCTATTCACGTCACTCCTTCCTCTATTATTAAAACAGACGGACCTTGACGTCCACAATTTTCCTCGACAATCAATTAAGCAAGAAAATGAACAGTATTGCAATTTAATCCGAAAAAGCAAGCGTTGGACACACCTCTCCCAACAAGCAGGTGAAAAACTGCTTTAGGCTTTGAATCCGGCCCCCTGTTTTGATATAAGTATCTCTTTCTGTGACGGCTGACAGGCATCCCGCCGTCAATCTGGCTCCCTGAGGTTTTTCGTGTATCTAAAACAGATTGAACTGATTGGTTTCAAGAGCTTTGCGGAAAAGACCCGTCTGCAGTTCGAACCCGGCATGATCGCGATCGTTGGACCCAACGGCTGCGGCAAAAGTAATATCTCGGACGCGATCCGCTGGGTGCTGGGTGAACAGCGTCCCACCGCCTTGCGTTGCGCAAAAATGGCGGATGTGGTGTTCAACGGCACGGATTCGCGCAAGCCGCTCGGCATGGCGGAGGTCTCCATCACCTTCGCGGATTGCGAAGGGTTCCTCGAAACCGAATTCAACGAGGTGACTGTCACACGCCGCGTCTTCCGGTCCGGAGAAGGCCAGTACTTCATCAACAAGACCCCCTGCCGCCTGAAAGACGTTCAACGGCTCTTCATGGGGACGGGCATCGGCACGACCTCCTATTCGGTGATGGCCCAGGGACAGATCGACATCATCCTCTCCTCGCGGCCGGAAGACCGCCGCATCGTTTTCGAGGAGGCGGCCGGCATCACGAAATTCAAGGCTGACCGCAAAGAGGCGATGCGCAAGATTGATCAGACCGATGCCAACCTGCTGCGGCTCGCCGATGTAATCCGGGAGGTGAAGCGCCAGATCGGCACGCTTCAGCGCCAGGCCGGTAAAGCCCAAAAATACAAAGAGCTGCGCGATGAATTGCGCGGCCTCGACATTTTCCTGACGCGTCGGCGTCTCGCCGCGCTTGATATCCGCATCCGTGAGTTGGACACCACGATCCATGCGTTGCACGAGCAGTGGAGTTCACATCAGGAGTTCGTGGCGGAGGCCGAGGCGGAGTCCTCCCGAATCCACGGATTGATCCATGAGACCGAAGAGCGGATCGCGAACCTGACGGAACAAGCGACACAGGCCGACAACCGTTACCTCCGCGCCCAGGAAGTCATCAAGGTCAACGAGCAGCGCATCGCCGAATACCGCGCTTGGGCGGAACGCGACAACCGCGAGATTTCCGAGACCCGGACGCAGATCGAACAACTCCGCTTGCAGCAGGAATCGCTCACGCAAAAACGCTTGCTCTTGCAGCAGAATGAGGAAGTCGAACAGAAAGCTCTAAAAGAGGCGCAAACCCAATTCGACGCGCACCGGCTTCAGATCGAACAAACGCGCGCACAGCTCCAGCAGGATCGGCAGAAGTCGGTAGAATGCGAACGCCGCACCGCCCAGATCCAGCAGGAACTGGCGGACATGGAGGCGCGGCAACGCGAGCTGCTCATGAAGCGGGACCGCCTTGCCGCCGAACACGGCCAGATGCAAGAGACGTTGGCGGCCACGGAACAAGCTTGCGCTGAAGTCCAGGCTCGTCTCGACACGTTGACGGCCGAGGTCGCCGCAACAGACGAACGGTTTGAAGCACGCAACGCCGAACAGGCGGCCGTAGCCGAAGAACTGAACACGCTGCAAGCCGAATCCGCGCGCCTCCAATCCGAGGCCGCGGCCAAGCGGGCGCAGATCGAGTTGCTAAAAGACGCGGGCGAGGCCCGCGACGACTATGCGCCAGGCTCGCAACTCTTGCTGGACCCCGCCAATCCGCTGGGCCTCGAACCACAAACCGTGCTCGGCCCGCTGGCAGAGATGTTCAACGCGCCGCCGGACCTGCGCCTTGCGCTGGAAGCCGCCCTGCGCGCTTGGCTCGATGCCGTGATCGTGCGCGACGCCGAGTCCGCGCGCCAGATCTTCGCGCTGCTGCTCGCACGCGGTACCCCCGCAGCCGCGCGTGTCATCGCGGCTTCGTCCCAAGGCCTATCCGGCGGCGTGGATCCGGATGCGCCGTTGTCTCCGCCCAGCCCGGGCCTCACGCCACTGCTGGATCGCGTCACCGTTGAAGAACCGTTTTCCGAAGCGGCGCGCCGCCTGTTGGGCACCGTCTTTTTGGCGGAGTCGCTGGATGCCGTACCTGCGGTTCTGCCCGCCGGGTGCCGTGTCGTCACGCGTGATGGCGTGATCGCGCATGCCGACGGATGTGCGGAGTTGTGGATGCCGGACAGCCCGGTCTCCAGTCCGCTCGCCCGCAAACTGCTCGCCGCAGAAGCTGCCGACCAGCTCGCTGTGCTGGAAACAACGTTCAGGACCACCCGGACCCGCCAAGAGCAGTTGGCGGCGCGTTCGGCTGAACTGAGCCTCAACCTGACGCAGATGCGGAAAACGCTGGATGAAAACCGGCGCCGCGCCGCGCAGGCGGAAGGTGAGCATCAGAGCGTTTCCCGTGACGCGGAACGGGCCCGCGCCCGTCTGGATCACGTATCCCGTGAGTTGGGCGCACTCAACGAGCAGACTTCCGGGGACGAGGAAATCCGTGCCGCGCACACAAACGAATTGGACGAACTCACGGTGATGCGCGCAAGCTTGTTGGAACGCATTGCCGAAAACTCGACCCTGCTGCAGGAACGGGAGGGCGTTTTTAGCGAACTCAGCCACACCCTCACCGAGTGCCGGATCCGAGTTTCCAGCGTGTCGCAGCAGATCGAGCACGCGGTGGGCCAGCGAGAAGCCATCCAGACACGGATGGACGAGTTGGAGCGCACGGTGCAGGGCCGGAACCGCGGCGTGATGTCATACGATGAAAGCATCGAGCGCCTCGCGCAGGAGATCGCCTCCCTGGAAGCGAACCTCGACCCCATGCGGATCACGGCCGAAACGCTTCATCAAAAGATCGAGGAGACGCGCCGCGAACGCGCCGCCCGCCAGAGTGATCTGGAGAAGACGGACGCCACCTTGACCGAGCGCCGCCGCGAACTTGAAACTGTGCGCGAACAACGCAGCCGCGCGGAGATTGATCTCGCCGAATCGCGGATACGACGCCAGAACCATCTGGACCACGTCTACAACGAATACGGACTCTCGCCCGAGGAACTGGTCGCCCATGCGGATCCCGCCTGGAAGGAGGGCGGACCGCCGCCGATCTCCGAAATCGAGGCGCGCACGACTTCCCTCAATGCCGACATTCAGGCGCTCGGCCCTGTAAATCTGGTGGCCATCGAGGAACACAAGGAACTGGAGGAACGTTACTCCTTCCTCAAGGCTCAGGAGGAGGATCTCCTCAAGTCCAAAGAGCAGATTCTGGAACTGATCGCCATGATCAACAAGAAGTCGAGCGAGATGTTCCAATCCACCTTCGATCAGGCCAACGCCCATTTCAGCACGATGTTCACTCGGCTCTTCAATGGTGGCCAAGCAAAACTCGTGTTGCTGGAAAACGCCGAAGACCCGCTTGAATGCGGTATCGACATCATCGCCCGTCCGCCCGGCAAACGACCACAGTCGATCACCCTGCTCTCGGGCGGCGAACGCACCATGACCGCGGTGAGTCTGCTCTTCGCGATTTTCATGATCAAACCGGCCCCGTTCTGCATGCTCGACGAACTGGACGCCGCGCTGGATGACAGCAACATCGGACGTTTCGTGCAGACCCTGAAAGACTTCTTGAAACACTCGCAGTTCCTGATCATCACGCACAACCAGCACACCATCGCCAGTTCGGATATCGTTTACGGCGTGACACAGCAGGAGAAGGGCATCTCGAAGATCGTCTCGATGCGTCTCAAGGAGATCGGGATCAAACCGCTGGAACTGGGCGTCTCCGAGGATGCGGCGAACGCGGTTTCGGCCGTAGAAGAGCCGCCGCCGCGGAGTCGGCGGCGCGGCCGCAAAAAGAAGAGCGGGGACGACGCCGCCCCCGACCCCGAAGTCAGCGCGCCAGCCGAATAATCCCGGCAACCTCTTGTGCGCCGAGATCGAGGACTGCCTCGGCCATGCGCTCCGTGAGCGCCGCGCGCCCTTCCATAATCTCCCACGGATCGCCCGCGCCATAGCGGACGGCAATGGCGATAAACTTGGCGGAAGCTTGCCTCGGCTATTCCGCGTTGCGTTGATCCTGTTCCCGAATCTGTACGCGGCGGATCTTGCCGCTGATCGTTTTCGGCAACTCCGAAACAAACTCGACGCGGCGCGGATATTTGTATGGCGCCGTGATGCGTTTGACATGCTCCTGCAACGCGCTAGCCAGCGCGTCGGAAGCCTCAAATCCTTTGGCAAGCACGACCGTGGCCTTCACCACCTGACCGCGGTCCGGATCCGGCACACCCGTCACCGCGCATTCCAGTACAGCGGGATGCTCCAACAGCGCGCTTTCCACCTCAAAGGGTCCGATGCGATACCCGGAACTCTTGATCACATCATCCGCCCGTCCTACAAACCAGAAGTACCCGTCCTCATCGCGCCAAGCCATGTCGCCGGTGTAATAGACCCCGTCCCGCCACATCTGATGCGTCAGTTCAGGATCGCGATAGTAGCCATTGAACATACCGAGCGGCTTGGAGCGTTCCGTGCGGATCACCAGTTGCCCTTCCTCGCCCACTTCGCACGGTCGGCCGTCATGACGAATGAGGTCTAAGTCATACCCCGGCGCGGCACAGCCCATGGACCCGGGCTTGGGCTTCATCCACGGGAAGGTGCCTGCCGCCACGGTCACCTCTGTCTGACCGTACCCCTCATACAGTTTCAGCCCCGTGGCATCCAAAAACTGTTGATAGACTTCGGGGTTAAGCGGCTCACCGGCCACCACGCACCGGGTGAGCGCCGACAAATCGCAGCGTTTCAGATCCTCTTTGATGAGATACCGGTATATGGTGGGCGGCGCACAGAATGTGGTGACCCGGTAGCGTTCGACGATCCGCAATACCGCCTCAGCATGAAAACGGTCCATGTCATATACCATGACCGCGCAACCGCACATCCACTGACCGTAGATCTTACCCCACGCGGCTTTGGCCCATCCGGTTTCCGCCAGAGTCAGGTGCAAGCCGCCCGGTGTGCAACCCTGCCAATACCGGGCCGTCACAACATGTCCAAAGGGATACAGGAAATCGTGCTGCACCATTTTCGGCATGCCGGTCGTGCCGGAGGTAAAGTAGAGCAGCATCGGATCACAAGCCCCGGTGTCCCGCGCACAGAGCGCCGCCTCCAGCGGCTCCGGCGAAGCCTGATCGCATGCGGCATTGAAATCCATCCAGCCTGTGCCGTCGTCCCCACCATTCACCAATGCCCGTACACGTACCGGCGCTTCTGTGACCGCCGCATCCACCGCCGCGCGGATCGCGGGTTCGTTGACGCATAGGATCATGCTGACTCCGGCCGAGCGAATGCGGTACACGACATCCTTCTGGGTCAGTTGGTTGGTGGCCGGGATCGCCACGGCCCCCAAGCGGCACAGTCCCATCAACGCGAACCAATACTCATACCGCCGTTTCAGGATCAGCATCACGGCATCCCCGCGGCGGATGCCCGCTGTCGCGAACGCACGGGCCGCCTGGTTGCTGGCGCGCGCGATGTCGCTCATCGTGAAGACCCGCTCACCCCCTTGATCATCGCACCAGACCATCGCGCGTCGTTCCGGATCCTCCGCCGCGATCGCATCCACCACATCAAAGGCGAAATTGAAACATTCGGGCACATTGAGGTGAAACTCCCGGTAGAACGCCTCATACGAATTGAACGTTGTCTGATTGAGCCACGCTTCCCGCATACGTCTCCCCTCCGCTTATGCGGTGATCACCGCCAGAAACGTGGCCTCCACACCGTCCTCAGCCCGCATGCCGTGCGGCACCGAAGCGTCAAAATAGATGCTGTCCCCCGGTTCCAGCACCGTTTCACGACCGCCCACCGAAACCCGTAACCGGCCGTTCAGCACATAATTGAACTCCTGACCGGGATGGGTGTTGAGATGCAGGGTCTCCAGCGCCGGTCCCACCGTCACGATAAACGGCTCCATGGCTTTACCCGCGAACCGTGCGCCCAACGCCTCATAATGGTAGACGTGCCGCCGCTCGACCACCGGACCGCCGCCCTTGCGCGTCACATGGAACATCCGTGCGTGCGCGTCGCCGCCGGTGAGCAGGGCTGTGACCTCGACCTTGTAAAATGCGGCCAGCACCGAAAGGTAGCTCAGGGGCGCGTCTTCCGCCCCGGTCTCATATCGCATATAGGTTGCGAGCGTGACCCCCGTTTCGGTGGCGACCTCCTGACACGAATGCCCCGATGCCTCCCTCAACCCCCGGATCCGCACCGCGATCTCATGCCCCTCGTTTATCATACCCCCCCCCATTCTGCGGCACCGTTACAACGCCGCATTTTTATCCAGCCAGGCCTCGGCTTCACGCATCAACAGACGGTTCTTCTCGACCAGCGCCGGCTTGTTCTTGAAACTCGCATCGAGCGCCGCCAACAGATGTGCGTCTTGCAGACGGGTCACGCCCGTCCGGGCCAGAGCCGCGAGCATCATGGTGTTCGCGGCCTTGGGCACACCCATTTTGATTGCCAGATCGATCGCAGGCATGGTGACCACACGCACCCCCTCCGGCACCGGAACCTGCTGCGGCACCGTCGCATCCACGATCACCGTCCCGCCGGGTTTCACATCCTTCGCAAACCGTTCAAAAGAGGGTTGATTCATGCACACCAGCACATCCGGATGATCTACTGCGGGTGACCCGATCGGCCGTCCGGAGAGGACCACTGAACAGGCGGCCGAACCGCCGCGCTGTTCCGGCCCGTACGTGGGGAACCACGTCGTGAAACGCCGTTCGAGCCGTGCGGCTTCAGCCACACAGACACCGAGGCTCAGAATGCCTTGACCACCGTAGCCCGTGAACTTGAGGCGTAATTCGCCGAATGTCTCGTCGATCACCGCCTCCGGCACCGACTGCTGCGTGGACGCGCCGAAATAGGCTTCGACCGAGGGCGCGGCGCCCGCGGCTGGGCGGGGCTGCGCCGTGGCCTGCAGGTCGCGCAGGCATCCCAGCGGATATTCCCGCTCCATCTGCTCCACACAGAAAAGCGCGGCCGCGTTCGCATCCATGCCCAGATTGGTGGGGCACGGCGAGAGGAACTCGACAAACGCGTACCCCTTCCCGTCGCGCTGGATCTCCAGCGCCTTACGCACGGCACGTTTGGCTTGCATGATCCGCTTGGTGTCCGCCACCGATACACGCTCGATGTAGACCGGGGCCTTCAGTTGATCGAGCACTTCGCAGACGTGCAGCGGATACCCGGCGGTCAGCGGATCGCGCCCGAACGGCGAGGTGGCGGTCTTCATCCCCTCCAGCGTGGTCGGCGCCATCTGTCCGCCGGTCATACCGTAAATCGCGTTGTTGACGAAAAAGACCGCCATGTGCTCGCCGCGGCTCGCCGCCTGAAACGTGTTGTTGAAACCAATGGCGCCCAAATCGCCGTCCCCTTGGTACGAGATGACCACCGCATTGCGCCGCACACGGTTAATCGCCGTGCCAACCGACGGCGCGCGCCCGTGCGCCGCCCCGACGTTGCCGCAATCCCAGTAGTAATATCCGAACACCGCGCACCCGATCGGGTTCACGATGATCGTGCGGTCTTGAATCCCGAGTTCGGTCAGCGCCTCGGTGATCAGTTTGTGGATAATCCCATGCCCGCATCCGGCGCAATAGTGCGTCGACCGCGTCTCTTTGCCACTACGGACAAAGGTTTCGTACATTCCGACTGTCTTCTTTTCTGTCATGCGCCAACCCTATCGTTTCGCGACCGCGCGCGCGGCTTGCACCACATCTTCCACTGTCATCACCATGCCGCCCAAGCGGTTACAAAGCGTGATGGGCTGAGTGCGCCCGCCTTCTTTGGCAAGGTGCAGCAGCACATCATCCCGAAACTGTCCCGCGCTCAGTTCGACGACCATGCCCCGGCGTCCTTCGAGCACGGCGCAAAGCGCCTCGGCCGGAAACGGGTTCAGCGTGATGGGGCGGAACACGCCCGCGCGGATTCCCTCTGCACGCAGCATTTCAGCGGCGGTCCGACAGATCCGGCTGCAAATCCCGTAAGCGAGCAGCACCAGTTCGGCATCGTCGCACAGGTAGGTTTCATGACGCGCCTCCGAACGCATCGCCGCATATTTGGCCTGCAAACGCAGATTGTGCGCCTCCTGTGCGGCGGCGTCCAAATAAATCGAGGTGACGAGATGTGAACGCGTCGCGGCGGTGCCGTGCAACGCCCAATCAGAGGTGTCCGGCCGCGGTGATTCGCGTTCCGGCAGAACCAGCGCCTCCATCATTTGGCCCAACAGCCCATCCGCCAGCACAATCGCTGGCGTGCGGTAGGCGAAGGCCAACCCAAACGCGCGCATAGTCAGGTCGCACATCTCCTGCACGCTCGCCGGGGCCACCACCGCGCAGGCGTAATTGCCATGACCGCCGCCTTTGACTGCCTGATTGTAGTCCCCCTGTTCGGGATAGACGTTACCCAACCCCGGGCCAGCGCGCATCACGTTGACGACCACGCCGGGAAGATTCGCGCCCGCCATATAGGAGAGCCCCTCCTGCATCAGGCTCATGCCGGGACCCGATGTCGCGGTCATGGCCAGCGTGCCCGCCGCCGCCGCGCCGTAGACCATGTTGATCGAGGCGGTCTCGCACTCGGCCTGCAGAAACTCCCGCCCCACCGAAGGGAAGACCTTCGCCGCGGCGTGCGCGATCTCGCTGGCCGGCGTAATCGGATAGCCGAAATAGACATCGCACCCGGCATACAGGGCGCCGATCACCACCGCCTCGTTGCCTTTCACAAATCGGGTCATGCTGGTTCACTCCCGGGACGGGCCCCGCAGCCCCGTCCGCTCACGTTATTCAAGGTTTCTCGATCCGGATCGCATACGGCTCCGGACAGTTGTAAAAACAGATGGCGCACCCCGTGCACCCCTCGCCCGTGTATTCCGCAGGCTTCACGCCGCGACGGTTGAGCCGATCCGCGGCAAGCCGCAGGCATTTCCGGGGGCACGCATTCACACACCGTCCGCAACTTTTGCACTCGTCCGCGTCGATTACGGGACGCGGCCTGCCTTGCGGATTGGCGTTCTTCTCCTCATCAGACATATCGTCTCCTCATCCTTCGCCCGTGTCGTCCCCTTGAGGGTTCAGCCGCCCCGGTTCCGCACGAAAAATGTAGTGTGCCATGTTTGTCTGGCTGGCGCAAGGTCGCGCGAAAACGATCCGCGACTCCCTTGCGCCCTGCGGAATGCCGCTTGCCTAAACCGGATCGTTGCACGTTTCCTCCTCCTTGACGACCTCCCACACGGCATCAAGTTCCTCCAGTGTGCAGTCCTTGAGCATCCGGCCTTGCGCACGGAGACGCCGCTCGACTTCGCGGAAACGCCGTTCAAATTTGCGGTTCGCGGCCTCCAACGCCTGTTCGGCGTCCACATCCAAAAAACGACAGGTGTTGACCAGCGAGAACAGCAGATCACCCATCTCCTCTGTGACGCGCCGCAGATCACCGGAGGTGGCGGCCTCCTGCAACTCGGCCAGCTCTTCCCCAACCTTGGTCATCGCGCCCGCGGCGTTTGCCCAGTCAAAACCCACACGCGCGGCTTTGGCCTGCATGCGCTGCGCCTTGAGCAGGGCCGGTAAACTCCGGGGCACCCCGTCCAGCGCGGAGCGGTTTGCCGGCTTGTCCGGCTCGGTCAGCTTGATCGCCTCCCAGTTCCGCAGGACCTGGCTGGACGAATCGACCCGTACCTCACCAAACACATGCGGGTGCCGCCGGATCAGTTTGTCGGCCAAAACCTGCGCCACCTCGTCGAAGGTGAAGCATCCCTCCTCCTCCCGGATCGCGCACTGGAACACCACCTGCAACAGCACATCGCCCAACTCCTCGCGATGGTGCTCGGGATCTCCGTTGTCCATCGCCTCCAGCAGTTCGTAGGTCTCTTCAAGCAGGCAGGGCTTCAGCGTCTTCAGCGTCTGCTCACGATCCCACGGGCATCCGTCGGACGCGCGCAACCGGCGCATCACCTCATCTAATCGGGCGATCCCGCTGAATGTCCGCTCCATACTTCCTCCCCGGAAAAAAGACATGGCCCCGTTCGGCATCCAAACGGGGCTCTCTCGATCTGACAGCGCTCCGCACTGTCACGCACTTCAGATGCGCAGAATCCGGCAGACCTCGGAGACCAGTCCGGCCGAATATTCGGTGATCAGCGCATCACTGCCGCTAATGTCCTGATGCTCGACCAGCGGATGGAGTTTGGCCATTACGCCCAATCCCGAGGTCAGCGCGCCCTTGACCGAGAGCCCGCTCCCCGCAACGGCCACGCACAGCCGCTCATGCAGATCGTGCTTGCGCGCCACGCGACGCCAGCCTTCCCATCCGCAACAGCAGAAGCCCGGCATCGTCTCGTGCGAAACGATCAACTTCTCCGGATCACAGTCGCCGAACCGCGCCCGCACCGCCTCGACGTCGGCCCGCGTCATCAAGACCACCTTCACCCCTTTCGCCAGTACCGCCTTGACGAACGCCACGAATCCGGACGGCATCTCCGACAGAGCGGCGGACAGCGCCTCTTCAAACCGTGCGTTGCAGTCTGCTGCCAGTGCTGCCGCGTCCACTGTTTTCTGCGCCTTGACGCACAGCGCGTTCAACCCGGAGGTGAACGATCTGCCGCAGAATGCTTTAGCCGCGCGCTTGACATCAAACGCGACACCCTCTGCGGCCAATCGCTCGCGGCAGATATCCTGCATCAGCGCATGGCCGGGAAGCACCGCAAAATCCATTTCGACAATCAGACCGCGCGGCAATTGAGCGGCTTGGGAATGACTCATCTTCTCGACTCCTCACTTTTTGCCTCTTGATTTATCAAAATGCCGTTTAGTGTACCCGTTCCCCTCACTTGCGGTCAAGTGCCGGTTCTGCGCCACAGCAATTCCGGGCGTGTCCCCTAAACCCAAAAGGAGTAGTTGAACGGGTAGAATTCTAGCAAAGCCCTGTAAACATTGGGTTTTGTCGCGGTCCCCGCCACACCGTATTGAGATGCGGGCAGAGCCCGCAATCTCAAAGGCTGTGAGACTGTGAGGCTGTTAGGCTGTGAGGCGGTGGTATTCCGTGGTTAAATGATCGATCCCGATCCCGATAGCGATCCCGATTCCGACCCCGATTTGGATGAAACCCTGAAACCCTGAAACCTTGAAACCTTGAAACCCTGAAACCATGAAACCATGAAACCAAAGAGAGTTGGAGCGGGCGTCCCCGCCAACTCAACCGGTTACGAGCTTCGATTCGGGTTGCATCCGTCTGCGGCATGAGCCATCATCCAATGTAGGCAGCGCCCGCGACCCAATTTAGTCACACACAAAAGACACAACGGTTTCCATGACACCCCATTCCCCTTCACGTCATTCTCTATGAGAAACACCTTGTTTTTACTGGAGCGCCGAATGAAAAACCTTGCGATTCCCGCACTCTGCATTGCCGGCCCGCTAGGTGCGCATAGCGCGACCGCCCCGACGCCGGAAGCCGTCGCCGAGGTCCGGGGGCACGCCGTTTTTCGCGAAGAACGGCGGGCGCCTGTCCTGCCGGACCTGATGGAGGCGTCCGATCTTCCCCTTGGCCTCAGGGGAGTTGGCGTAGATGAAAGAGACGCCGTAGAAGGCGGGGCGGTTCTTGAGTTTCGTGGCGTCATCCTCAAGCGGAGACTTGAAGAGCGCCGCGTGGACGACGTAGATCCGGAGCGGCATGCCGTAAGCCTCGAAGGCGTTTTTGAGGCTTGCGTTCCATCCGCCGACAGGTATAAAGTGTTCCCGACGCTGGAGTGCGGCGT
>JAPXSY010000009.1:0-70138 GCA_033812795.1 Kiritimatiellia bacterium | reverse complement strand
CCGGTTGGGGAGGGAGAAAAACGAATCCGCCGTGATCCCGCTCTCGATGCACAGATCAAGCACACGGTTGTCCGTGGCCGCATCGAGCAGAATGGAGCCGAGCACACCGCGCTCCGCCTCCATGCTATGGGGCGGGATACGTGAGGACGGCTTTGGGGTGGGCGGGGTGGGGGACATGATCGAAAAAAGCAGACGTGAGGCTCACGGAACCGGTGGGTATCCCTGATGCCTCACGCCTGACTCCTTTTTGTGTGTTGCGGAGGCCTCAGTCTTCGACTACCCAGACCTTGATGACAGGCTTCACATCGTCATGCAGGACGATGGAAATGTCAAAGGTGCCGGTCTCTTTGATCGGCTCGGGCAGTTCTATCTGCGACTTGTCCACAGTCACCTTGTTCTCCGTCTCGATGGCGGCCGCGATGTCGGCGGCAGAAATCGAGCCGTACAGACGCGTGCCGTCCACGGTTTTGGCGCGGAGGGTGACGGAGGCGTTCGTCAGTTTGGCGGCCTTGGCGTTCGCCTCGGCCAGTCGGAGGCGTGTCTGTTCCTCACGCTCCTTACGCAACTTTTCCAAGCGGCGCAGAGCCTGGGGGGAAACCGGGGCGGCCAGATCTTTCGGCAACAGATAATTGCGCGCGTACCCGGGCGCCACTTTAACGACATCACCGGCCTGACCGAGGTCAGGGATGTCGGAAAGCAGTAACAGTTCAGTTGACATAATGTAACGTTCCTTTCCGGGCTAGGCCAGTAAGCCCATGTTGCGCGCGCGCCGCACGCCCAGTTTGATCTGGCGTTGCTGTGCAGCTGTCACGCCGGTCAGGCGTGCAGGCAGGATTTTGCCGTATTCGGTGGTGAACCGGCGCAGGAATTCGACATCGTTCACATCGATGATGTCGTTCGGGTCCAGAAGCCGCGCGCGCTTGCGCGCCGGGCCGCTGTCGCGGTCACGGCTTTCGCGGTTTCCGCGGTGAGAAGTTGATTTTCTTTGCATGGCCATAGACATGATCCTTTGGTTAATCGCTCGTGTGGTTTAGAACGGGATGTGCTCATCATCTTCGGTGAGGTCGTCCGGGACGTTGTAATCCGTACGGTCCGCAACGGGTACGGACGCGTCAGGGGCTGCTGGCTGTGCCGCGGTTGGCGTCTCTCCGGAACGGGCGGGCGGTGGGCCGACGAATTTAACCGTATCGGCGCGCACACGCAATTTGCTTCGGGTTTCCCCTTGCTGATTTTTCCACTCGTCCAACTGCAAGCGCCCTTCGACGAGCACCGGCCTGCCTTTGGAGAGGTACCGGTGGCAGAGTTCCGCCAGTTTTTCCCAGACCACGACATCCACAAAACAGGTCACCTCTTTGGACTGTCCGCTTTTGTCGCGCCAGGTCTCTGAAACGGCTAGACGCAGTTCGGCGACTTTCGCGCCGGTCGGAGTCTGCCGCAGTTCGGGGTCCCGCGTGAGGTTGCCCATCAGGATGACTTTGTTGAAGGATGCCATGTCTCACCGTCCTTTCCGCCGCGCGTCGCGTTTACGCATCGCGCTCGTCTTGAGATTCCACCTCTTCTTCCTCTTCCTCTGCAGCTTCCGCTGCCGCTTCCGCTGCCGCTTCTGCTTCCGCTGCCGCTTCTGCCTCCGCTTCCGCTGCCGCTGCGCGAGCTGCGGCACGGGCCTTGTGCGCCTCCTCCTGCTGGGCGAGCACGCTCTCGCGGCGTTCGTCGACCACCAGAATCTGCACGCGGAAGAGGTCTTCAAGCAACCGGTAGCGGTTTTTCAGATCCGTGACGTGCTGGGGGTCCAGCTCAAAACGGATCTTCACGTACACGCCGTTTTCGCGTTTGTTCATCGGGCGGGCAAAGGTGCGTTTGCCCAGCACATCCGTACTGATCACGTTGCCAGACAGGCGCGTGATCTCTCCGAGCACTTTTTCGACCTGCTTATCCAGCACGTCATCTTTCGCCGAGCCGGCGAAGATATACAAGCCTTCGTATTTCTTCATCATTGGTTTCCCATCTCACTTCCGGTCGTCCGGCGGCAGCGGCGCATCCGCCCGCCAGCCGTTGTACCGGTTCATCGCTTCGTTCAATCCCTTTTCGGTCAGACACTGCACCGCGTCGGCGGCGGCTTCGACAACCGCCCGGGCCTTCTCTTGGCGGGCTTCGTCAAACTTGCCCAGCACATGATCGGCCAGACTTCCGCGTCCTTCGCGTCCCACACCCAGACGGACCCGCGTGAAGGCGTCGCTTCCCAGCGCCTCAATCACGGAAGTCAGTCCGCGGTGTCCTCCGGTGCCTCCTGCCGCCCGGATGCGCAACATGCCCAACGGCAAGTCAGCGTCATCCAGCACCACAATCAGGTCATCCGGCTCACCCCCGTAGTAGCGAAGCAACGGAACCACGCTGGTTCCACTCAGATTCATAAAAGTCTGAGGTTTGACCAGCAGGATCGGCTCCTCCGCGCAACGGGTCCGCGAGACGAAGGCGTGAAACCGGGCACTGCGTTTCCATCCGCAACCGAGCCGTTCAGCCAACAGGTCGACAACGTCGAAACCGACATTGTGCGGCGTGTTCGCGTACATCTCGCCGGGGTTACCCAAGCCCGCAATCATTTTCACGCGGTCGTGTCCTCCGGATTACTTCTTGGCCGCCGGAGCGGAGGCCTCGCCATCCTCCTCCTTCTTGCCCTTGGTGATCACTTCCGGCGTCGCGGCCGCAGCAGCTTCCGGCGTCGCGGCCGTCGCCTCCTCCTCTTCCTCCGGCGCGGCAACTGTGGCCACCACACCGTCCCTACTGGTGAAAAGCGTGTAGGCGTCGCCGAGTTTCAGGTCGCGCACGAAAAGCGACTGCCCCAGTTTTATGCCGGAGACATCCACCTCGAAATGCTCGACCAAATCGGTAGGCAGGCACTCGACGTCGATCGTGCGGAGCATCTGCTGCAGAACGCCGCCGCCCATCTTGACGCCCTCGGGCTCGCCCGTCAGTTGCAGCGGGAGCGCCACGCGGATCTTCTCCGTCAGGGAGACTTCACCGAAATCCACATGGATCGGATACCCGGTGATCGCATCGTACTGCACCTCGCGCATCAGCGCGGACACTTCCTTGTCGTCCATCTCGAGTGTGACCAGCATCTGCTCCCGGCCATGATGACGCAGCATGGTTTTAAACGCATGCGCATCAATCTTGACCAGCGTCGTGCCGCCCTCGATCCGGTTCACCGCACCGGGAACGCTCCCGGCACGGCGTAAACGGCCGGCCGCGCCGGAACCCTGCTCCGTGCGCAACTCGGCTTTCATTCTGATCTTTTCGTTCGCCATGATTTCCTCTGTCAGTGTGAAAAAAGCCCGTCAATACCTGAAAAGCGAGCTGACGGACTGGTCATTGTGGATCCTGCGAATCGCTTCGCCCAGCAGGTCGGCGACAGACAGCACCGTGAGCTTGACCGGTATGGCGGCGGAGTCCAGACCTTCCCGCAGGGGGACCGTGTCCGTGACCACCAGTTCCGTCAGCCCGGTGTCGGCTTGAAGCCGCTGTACACCTTTATCCGTCAGGGGCATGTGGGTCACCGCCGCCCGGATGGACGCGGCCCCCTGCTCCTTCAGGATTTTCGCTGCCGCACACAGCGTGCCGCAGGTCGTGGTCATGTCATCAACCATGATCACGTCACACCCTTTCACGTCACCCACGACGCTAAAGGCGTCCACTTCCGCGTCTCCCAGCCTCTGCTTCGCCACAATCGCCAGGCCGGTGCCCAGCATTTGTGAATAAGCGTAAGCCGCTTTTGCCCCTCCGGTATCGGGCGACACGACCAGCGGCTTTTTGAGCTCGATTTCGCGCAGGTATTTCACCATTACCGGCGCGGCGTGCAGGTGGTCGACGGGAATATCAAAAAATCCTTGGATTTGCTGGGCGTGCAGGTCCATGGTCAGCACACGGTTGGCACCGGCGGCCACCAGCAGGTTGGCCACGAGTTTCGCGGTGATCGGCACGCGCGGCTGGTCTTTGCGGTCTTGGCGCGCATAGCCGTAATAGGGGAGCACGGCGGTGATGCGCGCCGCCGAACCCCGGCGCGCGGCGTCGATCATGATCAACAGCTCCATCAGCATTTCGTTGGGCTGCCCGCAGATGGGCTGGACGATGAACACATCCATGCCGCGCACGTTGTCCACGATCTTCACGTGCGTCTCGCCGTCGGGGAAACGCCGGATGTGGATATCCCCCAGCCGCCCCTCCAGATAGGTCATTATCTTTTCGGCCAACGGCCGATTCGCTGTTCCGGAAAATACGATCATTCTTTCCTCAAAACTGGTTGCCCGGGGTGGACTCGAACCACCTCTGAGAGAGTCAAAGTCTCTTGTGCTGCCATTACACCACCGGGCAAGGTGCGCGCCAATACGTGCCACACGTCGTTATCCAGCCTCTGGCTGATCTCCCGCCCATGTGCTTCGTCCCGGACTAACCCGAAGACCGACGCGCCGCTACCGGAAAGCAAAACACCCAGACAACCTGCCTCACGCAGTTTCACGGCTGTCTGAGCGACGCCGGGGTAACCTTCAAATACCCCGGCCTGCAATCCGTTATAAAGCGCATCCGCCGCAGTTTCCACATTGCTGGTCCGGATCGAAGAAATCATATTATGAAGAATCGAAGGCCCTGCCGTCAAGCCCCCTCTCCACTTCTTGTAAACCTCTGAGGTGGGGCACATGACTCCGGGGTTGGCGATCACCAGCCAGAAACCGTCGCCGCATATTGGGTCGGTACTGTCAAAAAGGGCCCGCACCCGTTCGCCCCGCCCCTCCATGAGCACGACTCCGCCATGGAACAGGGCCGGCACGTCGCTACCCAACTCGCCGGCCAACGCCATGAGTTCCTCGCGCGGCCGGTTTAGGCACCAGAGCCGGTCCAGCCCGCGGATCACGCCTGCGGCGTCGGCGCTGCCCCCTCCCAGACCGCCGCCGATCGGGATGCGTTTGTGGATGTGGATGCGCGCGCCGGCATTGACCCGGTAGCGTGATTGCATCAGCCGGGCGGTGCGCACCACGAGGTTCTGGTCCACGGTGCCGATCTTCGTGAGGTCCACGCCGGGACTGACCGTCATGGTCATGGCGATCTGCGCGTAGGTGGTGGTCAGGCGCAACGTATCCGACAGGCTGACCGGCATCACGATGCTGCGCAACTCGTGATACCCGTCAGGCCGCTTGCCGAGGATCTCCAGGGTCAGGTTGATCTTGGCCGGGGCTTCAATCGTGATGGCGGAACCTGCTCGGACCATTTGGTGGCGTATTTTGCCAGAAACGGTGAGGCGCTTCAAGTTCCAGCAAACGAATGTGCCCGCCGCGTTGGAGCGTTGGATTTTTGCGCACTTTTCGGGGTTGACTCTTTTCATCCGTTCCCTCCATAATCTCATTGTTGGGACCGGAGTTTTCCGGATTTTCCATACCGAGACGGATAGGCAGTAACAGAGGAGTGTTTGATATGAAAAAAGAGGGCGTGTGTGCAGTCGAGATTGTGCTGGGCTTGGCTGTGACGGGCCAGAAGAAACTGGTTGCGGCAGTCGAATCGCTTGTGAAAAAAGGCGAGTTGAGCAAACAGCAGTCGCAGGCTTTTCTGCGTGAGGTGCAATCCGAGGGTGCCGCATGCAAAAAGAAAGTCGGAGATCAATTTCGGGATTCGGCGAAGAAAGTCTTGGGCGAGTTAGGACTCGTGACGGCGGACGATCTCGCCAAAATTCACAAAGAGATCAGCGGGTTGAAGGCGGCGATGAAAGCACCCCGCGCCGCAACAAAGGCCTGATCGCGTTATGAATTTCGCTGGCGGCATGGCGGCGGGCGGCCCGTTCAGCGATGTCAGGCAGAATCGCTGCGCTAGCGGTGCCCCTTCGGGGGCGCATCACCCTCGCGCGCGATGGGGATTTGTATGCGTTTGACTCGGCTGATGATGATCCGTCCCTATCGGAACGCGAAGCGCATGCGGCAGATTTTTGTCGTGTTCGCGCGATGCGGATGGGCTTGCCTGAAGGCCAAAATCCAGGCTCGCCGGTCCGTCAGGGCGGGTGGCGCACCCGCTGACTTGAACGCCCGTATCGGGGAAAATCTGCGCAAAGCGCTCGAGTCGCTGGGGCCGACCTTCGTCAAGTTGGGTCAAATCCTGAGCACCCGGCGCGATATTCTCCCAGACGGTATCGCCCTTGAGCTTGCCCGTCTGCAAGACAATGTCGCCGCCATTCCCGCGCAGGACGCTATCTGTGTCGTCGAGACCGAATACGGGTGCCCGCTGCGGGATGTGTTTTCGGAGTTTTCGACCGTGCCGATCGGGGCCGCCTCCCTCTCGCAGGTACATGAGGCCCGCTTGGCGTCAACCGGCGAATCCGTTGTCGTCAAGATACAGCGCCCCGGAATCCAGACCATTGTCGCAACCGACATCGAGATTCTAACCCGGTTTCTGCCTCTGCTTGAGCGATATGTGGAGGAGTTCCGGCGCTTGAATCTGCGCAGCATGGTCAACGAGTTCCATAAGACGATTCTGATGGAAATGGATTTCCACCGCGAAATGCATAATGGTTTGAAGTTCAAAACCATTTTCGCGGGAGACCCGACCGTTCGGATCCCGGTCATGTATAAGGACCTGTGCACCGACAAACTGCTTGTGCTGGAAAAGCTCGATGGGGTCAAGATCGATCAACTCGACGAGTTAGTCCGACAGGGGGTTGACCGTGACACACTGTCGAAGCATCTGGTCTCCTTAATGGCCAAGCAAATCTTCCGGCATGGTTTATTCAACGCCGATGTGCATGCGGGCAACATCATCGTTTTACCGGACCATGTTTTGGGTTTGTTCGATTTCGGGATGGTGCGGACGATTGATCCGGAAACCCGGCAACTGATGACGGACATGTTCGTCGCCGTGATGACGAAGGATGCCGTTCGGCTCAGCAAGCTTCTTGCGGCCTATGCCGAACCCGGCTCTCAGGTCGATGTCAAGCAGTTGGCCCGGGAACTGCACGAACTGATCGTGTTCTACTATGATCTCCCCATGGAGGATCTGCGTCTCGACGTCCTGCTGGAAACGGGCATAAATCTCCTCGCCACGCACAAGCTGATCATTCCGCAGCAGTTGATCATGCTTTGCCGGACCACCGTCATGACGGAAAGCATTGTGCTGATGCTGTCGCCGCGCATAAACTTTGTCAAAGCGCTCGCGCCGTATGTCCGCGAGGCGATCCGGTCCCGTGTTACCTTTTCCAATCTGAGCGGCGGGATCAGTCAATTCGCGATGGACAGCGCGGATACGATCAAAGCCCTGCCCACGGCAATCGGCACGATCATGACGAACCTGAGCGAGGGCAAGCAGGTGGTTGCCTATCGACATGAGGGGTTGGAAAAACATGTTCGACAGGTAAGCCGCATGACGGCGCAACTGGCGCTCAGCATTATGGGCGGCGCTCTTTTTCTGGGGTCGGCCTTGATCCTTGCCTTGCAGCCGGACGGCGGAGGTACACTGCGAAGCACGTTGGGAACCGCCGGACTGACGGTTGCCGTCCTCCTTTTTGTGGGGGTGTCTCTTTCCATGTTGCGGAAGAAGTGAAGCCCGGCGCGGCTGTGCCGGTCAGCGAGGCGCCGGACCTTTCTTTCCGCGGATCGTGATCGGCATGGCCGTTGCGCTTTTTACGCACCCGTGCCTGCTGCGCCCGGACTCTGTGACCGCCTTCGGCAAGCTACGGCTTGCGCCACCAGGCGAGGTATTCGACGTTACCTTCGGGACCGCGCAGGGGCGAGGCGACGCAGCCGAGCCAGTTCAGGTGGAGCAACTCCGTGCCGAAGGCTCGAATGGATTCCACCACGGCTTCCCGTACTGCGGGGTCTCGTACCACGCCGCCCGGAACGTTCTCGCGCCCCGCCTCGAATTGCGGTTTGATGAGCGAAATGATCTCGCCGCCCGAAGGCAGGACGTCGCTCATCGGCGGCAGGATGTGTCTCAGGGAGATGAAGGAGACGTCCGTCACCCCGATTTGCGGTTGCTCGGGCAGATCGCTCAAACGCAGATACCGGGCGTTGAAGGATTCCATGACCTGCACCCGCGGATCCTGACGCAGGGACCAGTGCAACTGTCCTTTCCCGACATCCAGCGCGATTACGCGCGCCGCGCCGTGCTGCAACAGGCAGTCGGTGAACCCGCCGGTGGAGGCCCCCACGTCGAGGCAGACCCGACCGGTGACGTTGAACTCGGGGAATGCGCAAAACGCGCCTTCGAGCTTCTCGCCACCCCGGCTGACGAAACGCGGCTGCGCTTTGACGGTTAACTCGATATCAACCGGATACTTGTGTCCGGCCTTGGTGGCAAGCTGGCCGGCGGCAAACACCTCGCCTGCCAGAATCAGACGTTGCGCCCGCTCTTTGCTCTCCGCCAGTCCCGCACGGACCATCAGGGTGTCGAGCCGTTCTTTCATGGCGCGCCTTTCGGAACGGTTGTCGGATCGCCCAACGCCTCGGCGCGGATCCACCCGCGCCGTCCGTCCGCATCGATGCGCACCCACGACGCCGAAGTTTCCAACGGAATGACCTCCGTGCCCGCAGGCAGGGAGAAGAGTTGGAAGGCGGCTCGCGCCGGGGCGAGACGCACGTCAACCTGCTCGGTCAGGTTACGTGTGGCGGCGTCTGCGCGGATGTGGATCCGGTATGCGGCGCCCAGACTCACTCCCAGTGCCAACAGCGCGAGCGGAATAGCGATCCGCCTGCGCCCGGCACCCAGCAGGAACATGATGAAGAAAGCGGCCAGCGCACCCGCGCCGCCGATCAGCAACGGCAATGCGTGCCGCACCGAACGGTTGACCTGACGGATCGAAATGGTCTGCGGCGGTTCCGATGCGGTTGTCGGGCGTACGGTGTCGATCATCCGGATCGTCTGCGCGACCGGTTCCGCAGGTGCGTCGCGCAATGTCAGCCGGAACGGCCCGGCAACGCTCGCTTCGTACTGTCCGGTCGCGGGGTTGAAATAATGGAAGCGCACGGCGGCGATCTCGGTGGCGTTGGTGGTTTGCGGAATGAAAATCTGCTCGGTACGGAGATGCGCATCCTCGCGCAGGAGTTCTTTGACCGGATACCGCTTGAACATCGGACCAACGGCCGGTGCCGGCATAACGGTCTGTTCGCCGAGCCAACCTTTGCCTTTGAGGTTCAGCGTCAACGTGATGATGTCGCCGGGATGGGCCTCGGTTTGGGAGAGACGCCCGGTCAGACGGAATGTCCCGATCGCGCCGCTAAAGGCTTCCGGTCGTCCCTGATCAGGCAGATCGCGCACCGCGAGGGTGAAGGGGTCAAGCCGCATCTGCTTGGGGAAGGACTGCCAATGCGAGAAGAAGCCGGTGTTCCGGCGTTCGACCAGCATGCACTGCACCAGCGGCGTGAAAGTTTGGTGGAACGGTTTGTGGCAGCGGGCGGTGGCTTTATACTGCAGGGTGTCCAGAGTCTTGCCGTCGCGCGAAGTCCGGTTACGGGAGGAACTCACCAACCTCCCGACCGTGAGGAGGTCGGGCTGGTTCGGGAAGTCACGGATGCGGAGGTCTTCCACCTCGCTGCCGAACGTGACCTCCAATTCAAAATAGATCTCGAACGCTTGATTGACGTAAATCGTTTCGGGAACGGTGTACAGGCGGCCGGAGACCAACTCGCCGGCGTGTAGCGGAAGACCCGTGCCAAACAGAAGCACAACCGTTGCCGCGAGGGTGCGGAGGGAGGTTTTCATATGCCGGATGCGTCGTCCGGTGCAAGGTGCGGTCATGGCGAGCCCTCCGTTTCCGGGGTTGAAGCCAGAAAGACACGCGCACCCCAGGTGGTCGCATCATGACGCTCCTGCGCTAGGGTGATCAGCACCGAGGCCGCAAACACAGTGGCGAGAAGTCCGCCGGTCAGCGTGCAGGTTTCGGCGAGGCTGCGCAGAAAGGTGTGCCGGTCGCGATGCCGCCCGCGAATCAGGCACAACACGCCGAACCAGAGCAGGCACCATCCGCACAATGCGGCATATGCGCGGATGCGGCAGGGGAACGCATAGTGCCAGACAAACGCGATCCGGTCCCACGGGAGATCGTTCGAGGCGCGGCCGCTTTGAAGCGCGAACGCGGCGGCCAGCCCCTGCCGCGTTTCAGGGGTGGTGCCGAGATGCCGTTCGGCGCGGCTGAAGGCGGCTGCGGCGTTGATGCCGTCTCCCGCCATCACCAGAGCGTTGCCGAGGTTCAGGAAGAGCGGCCCGTTGCACACGTTGTCGGCCACCAGCCGGTTGTAGGTTTCAGCGGCTTTTTGATAGGCCTCCGGCGTTGTCGCAACGGCGATTTGCGCGTTGGCCTGTTCCCAGATGAAAACGCGGGCCGTGTCGTCTCCCGGGAGGGCGAAAACGCCGTGACATGCGAAGAGCGAACAACTGATCGTGACCAATGCGCGGCGACGCATGCCGGACACGGCATCCGCGCGCGCAAGAATGATGTTGAAAAAAGCGCTCATCACAGTTCGTCTTTGGTCGGGACGCGGCACGTCTCCGCGAGTGCGGCGTCGATTTCGGGTAACAATGCGATCAGGTCCCGGTGCAGGGTTGTGTCCGGGATCGGGGCGTCAGGCCGGTAAATCGCTTCGTCCAGCCGCGCCAACAAATCGCGGCATGCGGTGGCGGAGTTTACCGGCACCCCGCGCTGTTGCAGCAGGTCTGCGATCTCGTCGGGCGTCAGGGCGCCGCCTGCCACGTCCAGACGGTCAGTCAGATATCGGCGCACGGTCCGCGCCGCGCGATCCGGTGTATGTGTCCGGCCCAAAGCCGCGAGGGCGCGGCGCAGGGCACCCGCGTGACGACGGCGGGTACGGACCGCTGCGGCACAGGCGGCGAGCGGGGATGCGGAAAAGGCGAGCAGACAGAGAGCCGGTCCGGCGGTCATCAACAGCAGGATGACGCGGCCAGGTGGTAACAGCGGATCGGGCCGTGTGCCTTGGGTATCAAGTGTGATCCCGGCGGGCAACGGCCGTGTGTGACTCTCCAGCGTGCCGGTCAGACCGACGTCCGTCCGGTCAGGATCCGGTGTGGCGATTTGTGTGGTGGGACGCGCCTGCAGGGGGATCGGCGCGGTGGTGAGGGTACGGTATTCGCGCGCCTCCGTGTCATAATAGGTCAGGCGGATCGGCGGGAACTCCAGCGTACCCTCGCGGGTCGGACGCACGCGGTATTTGAAGCGTTTGCCGTTGGGCAGGGTATCGGCTTTTACGTTCTCATCGTAGATACGGAAATCGCGCGTGAGTTCCGGTTGCAGATTGAGGATCGGTGTGCGCAGGTTGGAAACGCTGATCGCGCCGGAGATTTCCAGCGTGAGCGTGAGGGGGTCGCCGACCTTACAGACTGTCGCGTCCAAGGCTGCGGAGACCTGCATGGATCGTCCGACCGCCCCGATGAATGTTTCGGGGCGTCCCTCATCCGGCGGCGGCACCACACGCACGGTGACCGCCGGACCGATGGTGTAGATGTCGCGGGTGATCGCCTTCCGGTCGGCGCTGACATCCACAATCACCTCACCTTTGAAGAGGACCGGTCCGAAGGTGAACTCGCCCTCTTGCGTCGGGGTGTAGTTGAGCGTGAGCGTGTAGACGCGGTATTTCCGGCCGTTGATCGTCTCGCGCGTGTGCGGGAGGCGGAACCGGATCGGGCGCGGACGGAAGGGGTCGGGGTCGAAGAGACGGCCGAAGCCGCTCCCCATGCCCTGTGTGGTGTATTCGTTGATCGCGAAGGCGGGTTGCTGTCCGCTCTGATCGATCAGACCGTTCAGAATCTGGTTCAGGTCAGGGCCTTTGAGCCCGGCAGTGTTTTGCCGGAGTTCAAGGAATTCGGCGGAGAGGTGCGGCAACCGGTTGGGGTGTAGCGGTTCGTTTTCCGCGGCATACGGCTCGGGCAGTTCGGTCACAGCCACGGCGAGGGTGAGGGTGAGCGGCTCCTCGACCAGTACGGAGGTGGAGGAGGCACGGAGCGAAACCAGCACGCTCTCTTGCGCCTCGATGCCTTTGACCTGCACGAGAGGGCCGGGGGTTGTGATGATTTTATCCCCCGCCTTGATCCGAACCGGACCGGCGCGGAACGCGCCTTCCGCGTGGGGTTTGATCTGATAGGCGAAGACGCGGCCCTCATAGACTTCGCGCGTCATGCGGCCATTGATGATCGAGATGCTGGAGCGGCTGTTGCTGTGCTGTCCGAGAAACTGGACATCCGAGGGAGGAAGTCCCGAGAGATCGGGCGCTTCCAGTCCGCGGTCCGCGCCGCCGACCTCGATAGTCAGGTTGAAACTTTCGCCCAGATAGATGTTCTGGCGGCTGGGTGTGACCTTGAGGGTGACCTCGGCATAGGCAGGAAATGCGCAAAGGAAAAGGATCGAGAGAATCGAAAGAATCGACTGATTCGATTTTCTCGATTCCGTCGTTCCCATCGACCCCATCGCTTTTGTCTTTCGCCCGAACATCTGCGTTTACCAGTCCCTCTCACCCGGCACCATCGGCATCTTGCGCATGCGCTCTTTCTTTTCCTCTTCGTGCTCTTTTTCGCGTTCGAGCGCCTTACGCAGGATTTCCTGCACGTCTTGCGGCGGCTCGGACTTCTGCTCCTGCGGCTCAGGCTGCTGCTCCTGCTCTTGCTGCTCCTGCTGTTGTTCCTGTTGCTGCTGCTCTTGGTTTTGTTGCTGCTGATCCTGTTGCTGCTGCTGTTGCTGTTGCTGTTGGTTCGGCTGTTTGGGCAGCAGTTCGCGAATCTCCAGCAAATCTTTAAGCGCCTGCTCTTGCAACACGCGGCGTTCGGTCTCGGGCGGTTTCTTCTCGACGACTTCAGTTTGAAGTTTATCGGCGTGCTCGGCGATCTTCTCGATCTTGGCTTTGTCTTCGGCAGTAAAGGGCGGCATGTTGGTGTCGGTCTGCGCCTGCTGTATGTACTGATCGGCCCACGCAGGAAAGCGTTCACGGAAAAGGCGAGTGAGTTGCAGGGCTTCGGCCTGTGAGTCGCGCGTTTCCAAGTACTTGAGATTTAAGTTGTGAAGCGCGTTGCTCTGGCAGAGAATATCCTCGTCGATCGTAGCATTAGGCGGCGCGACGGCCTTCCAGAACGCGTACACAAGCGGCTCGATTTGAGCGGTGTCGTTTGCGGCTTCAGGCAGGAGATCCTCAAGCGCCACAGCCGCACCCTTCATGCTGTCGCGCGCCAGCTCAATCTGCTGCGCGACCATCGCCTGTTGCTGCGCGTTGGTGACCGCCTGAAGCATCTGTTGCTTGAGCGGAATCCAGAGGTCGGCTTGCTGCTGCTGGCGCTCGGCCAACGCTTCGGCCTTGGCGATCAGCACCGGGGCGTCATTGGTGTGGAGAGTAGCCGACTCTTCAAGCAACGCACGCTGCTCTGCCAGCAGGGTTCCTAGCAGTTGGTCTGGCGGAGTCTGGCCGTGTTTCCCCATCACCTCCGCGATATGAGCGTTCTCGCGCGCCTCGGCCAGCGGCGCGACCGCGCGCGTCAAGTTGCGGTCACGACGCTCGTCCTGCGGCGTGTCGCGCAACGCACGTTGAAAGGCGACGGCGGCCTCTTCCAATGCCTTGGCCTTGGCTTGCGGATCTTCTCCCGCACCTTCGGCACTCGCCTGTTCCATCAGAATCAGGCCGAGCAGCTCGCCCGCCCGCGCGCCGCTCTTGCGCGAGGCGAGCAACGGGCGCAGGGTCTGCACCGCGTTGGTCATGTCCTGCGCGGTATAATAGACGTACGCCGCGTTGTAGCGGTACTCCTCGGCCTCTTGCAAGTCCGCGCCGCGCGCGGCGGAGAGAAAGGCTTCCGCCGCCTCTGTGTGGCGTCCTTTACGCAATAGTGCCTGGGCTTCGCGCGCACCAGCGCGACCGGGCGCAACCACGACCGGCGGGCGGTTGGTGGCAGAAGATTCAGGGGACGGATCTGGCGTCGCATCCGTTTGGGCACGGCCAGCCGAAACGACCAACAAAACAATGATTGCGGCGGCTGTTGTTACAGAAGCAGGAGCGGTGCGCGTACGGCTGCCGCTAAACCGTCCACGACTGAAGCAAGCGGCGGCCAGCAGGCAGAGCAACGCGGGAATGAGAAAGAGCTGATAACGCTCCTGATAGCGATTCTCGATCTGCTCTTGCTGATCTTTGGCAGCGATATGAGGCAACAGATAACGGCGGTAGATCGCACCGAGCGTGGTGTGCGCCGTGCCGGCCGTGCCGAGCGGGACGTAGCGGCCACCGGAAGCGTCGGCAATTGCGGTAAGCGTTTCGCTCATCAGGCGCGTCTTGACGGCGCTGCCCTTGAATTGCTGAACCCCCTGCCCGCCCTCGCCGGGAATGGTGGCACCGGTTTCATCGCCGATACCGACCGTAAAAATGGGGATATTGCGACGGGCGGATTCGGCGGCGGCCTCCAGCGCATCGCCTTTGAGATCCTCGCCGTCTGAAATGAGCAGGATGGCGTTGTACTCGTCGAACGCAGGATCGAGCGCCTCCAGCGATTTACGGATGGCATCGCCGAGATTGGTCTCGCCGCGCGGGGCTGACTCCGGCGAGACGCCATCGAGTGCCTGGCGCAGGAAAGCGTAATCGGTGGTGAGCGGACAGAGCAGACTGCCTTTACTGCGGAAGGCAAGCAGCGCGGCGCGATCGCCCTTCAGATCATCGATCAGATCCATGATATCGGCCTTGGCGCGCTCCAGCCGGTTGGGGTGAACATCGGTGGCGAGCATTGAGCGCGAGACATCAAGCGCGATCATCAGATTTCGGCCGCGCGTGAAGACCTTCTCATCCTTGCGCCCCCATTGCGGCCGGGCGGCGGCGAACACCAGCAAGGTCAGGCCGATCATCACCAGCGAGAATTGCGCATAGAAGGCACTCGTCGAGTGCGCGGGCACCAGCTTGGGTTGCAACGTCGGCGCGATCAGCATCGCCAGCCGCCGCTGCGCGCGCCGGTACAGCCAGAGCCACAACATCCCGATCAGCGGGACGAGCGAAAGCAGAAGCAGTAAAAATGGATAAACAAAACGCATCGCAGATCAGTTAGGATTTAGGAGTTAGGATTTAGGAGTTGGGATTTAGGAAGTTAGGAGTTGTGTAAAGGGATTCGGGGTCGAAGTCCGGGGATTCACGCAAGGAATTGTCTTTCTCACGAAGGGTCTTGGTTGTGGCCGAGAGGATGCGCACGAGTTCGTCACAATCTTTCAACAAGGAGTCAAAGGTAGCGGTCGGGATGTAATCGGTATCATGCAAAAGACGTAGCCAATACCGGGTCTCCAAAGATTCTTTGAAGGCGATTTGAATCTTCGCCGCGAAATCCTTTCTGGAGTATGCGCCGCCGGCCTCTTCGATATTGGCACCAATCGAAGTGCCGCAACGCAGGATCTGCTTGGACAAAACGTACTCATTCCGTTCCTTACACAGCCACTGGAAAAGTCTGACAATCCGAATGGCGAACGCATAGCTCTTCGTCTTTATCGGCGTGTCTCTCATGGCAACTCCTTATTCCCCTCATATGAGCCTCCGTGTGAGGCTCATATTGAGGGTGAGGGCGAGAGCCACGAGGGCGGCGCCCCAGAGGAGGTAACGGACAAAGTGTTCGTCAAAACGCTGGTAGATTTCGCGGTCGATGCGGGTGGTTTCGAGAGAGTTGATCTCATCAAGCGCGGCCTCGAGCCCATCGTGATCGCGCACGCTGAAGTAGCGACCGGAGGTTTTGGATGCGATGGACTTAAGTTGCGTCTCGTCGAAGGTGGCGTTGGCGTAGGCGATAGTCTCGCGACCAAAGAGGTCGCGCGTCTTGAAAGGAGTGCGGGCGTTCGAGCCGACGCCGATGGCGTAGACGCGGATACCGAGCTTGGCGGCCGCGTCGGCAGCCTGTTCGGGCGTGATGATGCCGGTGTTCGATTCGCCATCGGAAAGCAGGATGATGATGCGCGTTTCAGGCTCGGCATCAACCAGACGCGCAACGCCGGTGGCGAGTCCGTCGCCGATCGCGGTAAGCGTCTCTTCTTGATCGATCGGTCGTCCTTGGGCATCGGTCTGCGCACGCGGGATCTCCACGCCCTTCAAGACATGCACAAGCGCACGGTGGTCAGCCGTGAGCGGTGCGCGCGTCGAGGCGTACCCGCCGAAAGTGACCAGCCCGATCAGATCATCGGGTCGCGCCTCGACAAATTTCGCGAATGTCTCTTTCACCACTTCGAGGCGCGTCTTCCAGTCATTTTGAGACGGCGAAAGATCCAGCGCCTCCATGGAACCTGAAACGTCGACCACCATGCCGATGGCAATGGCATTGACTGAACGACGCGCACGGGAAAGCGCGGTGCGTGGACGCGCGGCGGCAATAATCAACAGAAACGTGCCCAACAGGAAGAGCGGGGGCACAAGCGCGGCAACGGCGACGCGCCAGCCGGCGGTTCGAGCGGGCAACCGATGCGTCGCGGCAAAAAGCACACCTGTGCGCCGTCCGGTACGGTACAGGAACCAGACGGCAGCGGCCCAAGGCAGCAGCAGTAGGAAGGCTAAAGGTGTGGCGAAGGACAACATGAGTGATTGAGGATTTAGGATTTAGGATTTAGGAGTTGGAGTTGGGACTTGGAGACAGAAGTGAGAGGTGGGGTGCGAAAAAAGAGGCGAGAGGTGAAAAGAGTAAAAGGTGTTGCGTACATGATTCATTCCTTAAAATTCCTAAATCCTAAATCCTAACTTCTAACTCCCTCTTGGGTGCGTTCGGCGTCTTCGCGGATGTAGGTGCGGGCGCGGTCGGTGGCGGCATCGGTCATCTCGGTCGTGGCCTTTTGGCCGGCGAACTTTACAAGGTCAGCAGATTCGAGGAACGTTTTGAGCTTGGCCACAACTTCGGGCGTGAAAGAGGGATGATCGACGGCGACGGCGAGAAATTCCTGTGTGGTTTGTCCGGGGGCGCGGATGCCGCGCGTGCGTTCGATGTAGCGGCGCACCACCATGGTCAGCTCAATGTAAAACTCTTTGAAGAGCCCGCGGGCCGGCAGGTTGCGTCCCAGCAGGCGTTGCAGTTCGAGCATGGCGCGGTCAGCAGGCGGCATGCGGAATTCGCGCACACGCCGGCTGAGCCGGGTGAGGCCGAAGAGTGCGGCCGCGAGCGCGGCAACTCCGGCCAGCACCGCGACGATCCAGAGCGCGACCGTACGCGCGGTGGGCGGAACGTAAAGCGGTTCGGGATTAACCTCCGGATCGCCGGTCACCGGCGGACGCGCGCCCTCGTCTGGGAAAATCACTGGCCGCGTGGCAAAGGTCGAGGAGTGAGAGGCGTCGGTCACAGTGACCGCGAAGGGTGCCAAGCGGTAACGCTTGGCGGCAGGCTCAGGCACTAACCGCCAGCGGTAGGTCTGACGCTTGCGTCCGTTGGCAGCGACGGGCTGGGCGGCGAAATCTTCAGCCATGCTGAATCCGGCGAAGCGGTCGCGCAGATCCGGCAGCGTGACCTCAAGATGTTCCGGCGCCTCGACCGTGACGGTCAGCATGAAATCCCGGGCGGGGGAAACGCGCTCGGGCGCGGACTCAAGCTTGATCGCGACCTCGCCATGCGAGAGGTCGGCGGTAAAAGCGAAGAGAGAAGTAAGAGGTAACAGGTAACAGGTAATAAGTAGGAGGTAATAAGTAATAGGTAAGAGGTAAGAGGTAAAGAGGTAAGAGGTAAAGAGGTAAGAGGTAAGAGGTAAGAGGTAACGGGTAAGAGGTAGACTAAGTGTGGGGACTAAGTGTATGGGACTAAGTGTGGGGACTAAGTGTATGGGACTAAGTGTGGGGACTAAGTGTGTGGGACTAAGTGTTGCGACTAAGCGTGTCTTCGCGCACAGCGCGGAGAGAAAGCGGTGCCGCGACCCGCGCGTAGCGCGGCTCTTGTCACCGCACTCCAAATTTCGCGGCACGTCAATCATGTCAACCATGTCAATCATGTCAAAAAATTCACTATCCTCTATCTTTTCCGTGCGCGGCGGCGGAAGAGCGCGCGCACATCATCGATGTACGGGGCATCGGTGGAGAGTCGGATGAAATCAACGCCGGTGCGCCGCAGGAAACGCCGAAGCTCATCGTTTTCAGTGGCGGCCTGCGTGCGAAACGCCTCGCGCACCATGGCGGATGCGGTGTCGACCAGCAGCAGCTCACCGGTTTCGGGATCCTGCATCTCGATCAGCCCGACATCGGGCAACGCGATTTCGCAGGGGTCGGCGATAGGGCAGGCGATGACATCATGGCGGCGTGCCGTGACGCGTAATTCACGTTCGTAGCCGGTGTCTTGGAAGTCCGAGACGAGAAAAACCACAGCTTTGCGTTTCTGCACATTGTTCAGAAAACGCAGGGCAACGGTGATGTCGGTACGTTCGCGGGTTTCGTCCGCCGCTAACACTTCACGCACGAGGCGCATGACCGCCGTGCGGCCTTTGCGCGGCGGAATGGATTTGAGGATACGGTCGCTGAACAGGATCAGTCCGATCTTGTCTTGATTGCGGATTGCGGTCATGGCCAGCAGGCAGGTGATCTCGGCGGCAAGTTCTGATTTGGAGCGTGTGCCGGAACCGAAAATCTGCGAGCCCGAGACGTCGACCAGAAAAACGACGGTGAGTTCGCGCTCTTCCGAATAGCGCTTCACATGCGGCAGGCCGGTACGCGCCGTGACGTTCCAGTCGATCGACCGCACGTCGTCGCCGGGCACGTAAGCACGCACCTCGTCGAACTCGACGCCCTGCCCTTTGAAGACCGATTGGTAGTCACCCGAAAGGCGGTCGTCGATCAAATGCGTCGTCAGGATCTTGATCCTCCTGACTTGCTTCATCAATTCTGTCGTGTCAATCGCCATAGGTAATAGGTAATAAGTAATAGGTAATAGGTAAGAGGTAATGGGTAAGAGGTAAGAGGTAATGGGTAAGAGGTAAGGAGTGGTAAGTGAAAGATCAGAGTAACTCGTCGGGAAGGGGATACATTTCGTCTAAGGGGACTTCTCGCACTTGGCCCGATAGTGAGTCTTTTTTCGATTCGAGCGTCTTGACTATCGATGTGAGGATTTTGATGAGTTCCTCACAGTCATTAAAGATAGTGGAAAACCGTTCGTCAGTGATATATCCGGTAGCCTGCAACAACCCGAGCCAATAAAGGGTTTCGGCGCACTCGCTCAGCGCGACCTTGTTTTTATAGAGAAAGTCTTTGTCACTGCAAGCATAGACAGCCTCTGTTCGATTGGCACCAACACTCGTGCCACTGCGTAGCACTTGTTTAGAAAGAACAAACTCCCGTTTTTCTTCTGTCAGGTGCTGATACAGTCGGATAATGCGAATCGCAAACAACTTCGCCTTTTCCGTAACAGGATCATCTGCCTGGCGCATAACCGTCTCCTCCTCTCCTTCTCACTTACTACCTATCACTTATTACCTATTACCTACTACTTATTACCTACTACTTATTACTTTCTCTCACGGGACGGGAATCTCGCTAAGTATTTGCGTGATGATCGTATCGGTGGTGACTTCCTCGGCTTCGGCTTCGTAGGTGAGCATGATGCGGTGGCGCAGCACATCGTGGGCGATCTCCTTGACGTCCTGCGGCGTGGCGTAAGCACGGCCGTGCATCATCGCGTTGGCGCGCGCGGCCAGATTGAGGCAGAGCGTCGCGCGCGGCGAAGCGCCCATCTGAATCTGGTGCGTGAGCTTATCGAGTTTATGCGTTGCGGGGTCGCGCGTGGCAAAGACAATGTCGAGGATGTAGTCGCCCACCTTTTCGTCGCAATACACCTGATCAAGCGTGTCACGCAACGTTTGGATGTCGGCGGCGGTGACCACCGCCTTGGCCGGCGCGGGCGGTTTTTGGGTGAAGCGGTTCATGATGCGTCGTTCATCATCCCGCGACGGATAGGTGATGACGCATTTGAGCATGAAACGGTCGACCTGCGCTTCAGGTAGCGGGTAGGTGCCTTCCTGCTCGATCGGGTTTTGCGTGGCCATCACCAGAAAGGGGGCGGGTAGGGGATAGGTGTTGTCGCCGATGGTGACCTGACGTTCCTGCATGGCTTCGAGCAGCGCGCTCTGCACTTTGGCGGGGGCGCGGTTGATCTCATCCGCGAGCAGCAGGTTGGTGAAGACCGGTCCTTTTTTGGGTGTGAAGGTCGCGTCCTTTGGGTTGTAGATCAGGGTGCCGACCACATCCGCAGGTAATAGATCCGGTGTGAACGAGATGCGCTGAAAGTGCAGTCCGAGGGCATCGGCCAACGTCTTGACCGCAAGGGTCTTGGCGAGTCCCGGCACACCTTCGAGCAGGATGTGCCCGCCGGTGATCAGGGCGATGATCAAACGGTCGATCAGTTTTTCCTGGCCGACGATCACCGTGTTGACTTCCTGTCGGATGGCCGACAACGTTTCCGCTTGCGCGGCGATCCGGTTGGTGGTGTTTTCTAAGTTCATTTGTCTGCTTTTTTGTCTTCTTGCTTGGTCTCGTCTTTGGGCGCGTCTTTAGTGCCTTACGGCTCAACAAGCGCGATAAAAAACAAGTTGTTTGTTTAACGCAGAGGCGCAGAGACGCAGAGGTTTTTTGGGGTAACGCGCTCCCGGACAAACTAATGCACTAACGCGCTAATGCACTAATTAACTTGGGCTGCGGGCTTCGCCCGCGTTGGGTTTCTCTTCTTTCTTAGGCGCTTCCTCTTTCTTCGCCTCGTCTTTGGGCGCTTCCTCTTCCTTGGGCTCCTCCTTCGGTTTGACGAAATCGGCGCGGCCCTTGGTCATGTTCTCCGCGTTGTAGGAGGAGATCGCGTAGACCCACTTGCCGGACTTGGCGTTGAAGTCGTCCACCTTCTTGGTGAGTGCGGCGTTTTCGGTCTCGTTCGTGCCGACCGGCGTGAAGGCCGCGTTCAGGCGGATGTAGCGGTCGGTGCCGCCTTCAGCGACGCCGCCGATCTTGGCGGTGTAGCGTTCGCCGTTCTTGAGGGCGACGGTAAAGACCGCGCCGGTGGTCAGGCCGAGTTGCTCGTCGGTGAGGGCGGGATCGACAACGGCGTTGAAATTCAGATAGCTGAGCGCCGACTCGACGCTGTAGGTCTTGGAGGTGTCGAGTTCCTCCTTGGCTCCGAGGCCTTCCAACGTCCAGGTGCCGTCTTTTCTGGCGAGCTTAACGGTTTTGCCATCGCGCGTCATTTCGGCGGCCGTCACGTCAGCCGATGGCACCGAGGCAATCTGCGTGTCGGTCCAGCTCTTGACATCACCGTCAAACGCATCGAGCGTTTCCTTAACCAGAACAACGGTGTCATCGGTCTCTCCGGCGACGTAGCGTCCGTCCGGATATCCGCCGCCGCCGAATTGCGACATCTCGCCTGAGGGCTGGCGCATGTGTTTATCGCCGAGACGCAGGCTGGCGAGCGATTTGCCGGAAGCGTTCTGCAGATCGACCAGCACCGGGTTCTCCAGCTTTTTGCCGACAGCCACATGTCCCGCCTTAAGGTCCTTAAGTTTCAGCAGGTTCTCTCGGATTTTGGCGATGTCGGCGGGATATCCGAAGAGCGAGCGGATCACCCAGCCGGTGTCCGTGCTTTCGAGCATCAGCTTCGCGCCATTCTGGGAACCGGCCTCGATCTTCGCGACTTCGCTGAGATCAAAGGTTCGGACCACAGGCTTGCCCACCAGCGAAGGGGTTTTCATTTTTCTGCTGGAGCTGGTGAGGTAGGCGAGTCCGACCAGCACGACCGCCGTAATGATGAGGGTGACGAGTTTCTTTTGTGTCATGATACGAATCCTTGTTGGAGAGGTTACGGGACAAAAGGGATGCGTCGGGAAGCCGGGACGGCTGTGCCGCCCCGGCCCCGTCGGATCAGCGGCGCCCTCTACGGCGCAGTCCGCGCTGGACTCCGAAGCCGATTACCAGCAACGGCACCAGGGCGATGTTCAGGACTTTCAGGAACAGGCCCAGACGCTCGATTTCGCTGTTCAGGTTTTTGCGCACCTTTTTGAGCTGCTTGCGCGTCTCGACCTGCGTTTTGCGGAACTGCTCCAGTTCGGCCTGCTGCTCTTTCGAGAGGATCAGGCGCTCATTGCCGCTCTTTCTCTGTTGCAGTTCGGTCAGACGCTGCTGCGTCTCCTGCAACGCGGCCTCAAGACGCTCCTCCTCGGCCTGCCACTGCCGCATGGCCTTCACTTCGAGTTGATCCACCTTGACGAACGGGCGATTGAACTGGCCACGCGACCGCACGCCGATCAGCTCCTCCCGTCCGGCGAACTGTTCAACCGTGTTGCCGAAAAGGGTCAGGTTGTCATTGATCGGTTGCGCGATGGAGCCGAACAGCGAGTTGATGATCTGCACGCAGAAACGGTCGTTCAGGAAATCGGTGTCGCCGAAAACCATCACCGTGCTGGTTCCCGAAGTCAGATGATTCGGCGCGGCATTGGTGGCGGCAGCTTGGTCCGTGCCGTTCGTGCCGACCCCTTGGGGGAAGGCCGTCTTGAAGGTGCCGTGGAGGCGTGCTGCCAGCACGCGTTGCGCGCCATCGGGTTTGAGCTGGGCGCGCATGGCACCCATGCCGAACTGGGCGTTCATCTGATCCACCAGACAGGCGTGATCGCGGGAGGTGGTGATGAGCGGCGTGAAGATGATCTCCTTGGGCGTGTTGGCGGACAGCGCGCCCGCAAAGGGCATCATCACTTGGGACAGTTGCGCGGTCAGAAGATCGTCCTTGGCCATGTTCGCGGTGCCCAGCGAGAGAAAGGCCGGATTTTCCTCGATGCGCCCGTTGCCTGCATTGAGTTTCGTTGCACAACTCAAGTCGGCCACGACCTTGGAGGTGTCGAAGCTGACGCCCCAGGCGTCAAACAGTTTGCCGAGGGTGGAGGGACCGGCCTGTCCGCCGCCCATCTGCATCATCATCGGATTCTGCTGCTGGTTAGCCTCGAAGTCCGCGATGCTGAAGGGGTCGACGCAGACCACGAGCCGTCCGCCCCGCAACACGAACTGGTCGATCGCGAAGAGCGTCTGATCGGAGAGGTCCTTCGGATGGACCACGATGAGGGTTTTGACATCGTTGTCGATCGTTTCCGTGTCGGGACGAACCTCCCGGACGACATAGTCCTTGCGCAGTTCGCGAAAAGCCATCCAGCCCTGATCCTGCTGCTGGCGGCGCTGCATCATCATCATGGGGTTCTGGGGGGAACCGAGCACGCTCAGGCTGCTCAGTACGCCGAGCACCGGTTTTTCCGGCCAGGCCGCCCGGGTGATGAGGCGCGTGATATCATATTCCAGCGTGGCTTCCGTACGCGGGTTGAAGCCGGGTATCACCTGTTCCTGATCCCCGCTGACCGCGACCAGCCCGAAATACACCGGTTGGCCGAAGGGGTTGGTCTGTTGCGGCTCGATGCCGTAACGCTGCGCCCACTCCTCGGAGTCCGAGTCGGGTTTCGGGTCATAGGCCTCCAGCGTGATGCGTCCCCGTCCCGCGATCTCATACTCTTTGAGCAGATCCTGCACTTGCGTGGCATACGTTTTGAGGCCCATGGGCATATCGGCGGAACTTGCGCTGAAGTAGAATTTCAGCACCACATCGTTCTCCAGTTTGCCCAGCACCTGCCGCGAACCCTGCGAGAGGGTATAGAGCTTCTCAGCGGTGAGATCCACCCGCAGGCGCAGGTTCGCGATGATGAGGTTGGCGGCGCCGAGAATCACCAGCAGGGCGGCGAGACCCGCGGCACCGGTGCCGATGCGTGAAAATCCTTTTGTTTGCTTGTCAGACATAGCTGTACGCTCCCAATACGTGATGGCTGTGTTACGATTTCGATGGGCTTACGAGGCCTTGCGGTTGTCGGTGACGACATGTGCGGCGGCCAGCATGAAGAGGATCACGCTGACGTAGTAGCCGATGTCATGGAAGTCGATGACCCCGCGCCGCATGGCATCAAAATGCCGCATCAGGCTGCACGACGCGACGGCATCGACCAGCCCGGCGGGTACGCCCCAACCGGCGACGGCGTTGATCACGGGGTCGAACCCGATGATCAGCATAAACAGGCAGATCGCCAAGGCGATCACGAAGCCGATGACCTGGCTACGCGAAAGGGCCGAGGCGAAGACCCCGATGGCGACACAGGCCCCCGAAAGCAGCAGCGACCCGAGGTAGCCGCAGAAGATCGCCCCCATGTCGGGGTTACCCAACCATGCCGTCGTCAGCACGATCGGGAAGGTCAACGCCAGCGCGATGCCGATAAAGGCCCAGGCCGCGAGAAACTTGGCCACGAGGGTCTCCGCCAGCGTCACCGGCAAGGTGAGCAGCAGCTCGATCGTGCCGGTACGGCGCTCCTCGGCCCAGAGCCCCATGGTGGCCGCAGGCACCAGCAGCAGATAAACCCAGGGATGCCAGAAAAAGAAGGGCATCAGGTTGGCCTGGCGCCGCTCGTAAAACATGGCCACGCCGAAGGTCAGGAATCCGATCAGCACGAGAAAGGCGACCAGAAACACATAGGCCACCGGCGAGTCGAAATAGGATTTGAACTCGCGTTCGAAAATGGACTTGATGTTTTTAACATTACACATGGGAAACACCCTCCGTCATGGTCAGGTTGCGGAACACCACGTCAAGGCGTCCCTGGGGATCTTGCGCGCGCAACTCAGCGGGTGTGGCATTGGCGACCACCTCGCCGTCCGCGATCACAATCACCCGCGTGCAGACCGCGTCCACCTCCTCCAGAATGTGGGTCGAAACAATGATCGCCTTGTCTGCGGCCATCTCCTTGATCATCTCGCGCACCACGAATTTCTGATTCGGGTCCAGCCCGTCCGTAGGCTCGTCCATGATCAGCACCGGGGGGTCATGTAAAATCGCCTGAGCGAAACAGGTGCGCTGCCGATACCCCTTCGAAAGCGTCTCGATGGTCTGGTTGCGGACCGTCTCCAGACGGCTCTTCTTGATCACCGACTCAACCTGATCTTTCAGTTCCTGACCCGTGTATCCCCGCACCTTGCCGATGAAAGTGAGAAAATCTGTCACAGTCATGGTGTGATAACTTGGCGCATTCTCGGGGAGATAGCCGATACAGGCTTTGGCGGCAACCGGTTCGGTCAAGATATCATGACCGCAGATCGTTGCGGTTCCCGCTGTTGGCGGGATGAACCCGGTTATCATCCGCATCGTTGTGGATTTGCCCGCGCCGTTCGGCCCGAGAAAACCAAGAACTTCGCCTTTTTCGACAGTGAACGATACATCCTTCACCGCCTGGATCGGGCCGAAGTTCTTTTTAAGGTTACTTACGGTCAGCATCCTGACTCCTCTTCGTCTTGGGTTGTTGGTTGAAACAGGATCCCTTGCCAGAGCAGAGGGATGACAAAAAATCACGTCGAAAGTAGCAGAAAGTGTGCCATTTTTTCCACTTCATGGGGTACACGCTCAGTACGGGAGATTGTGCTCCTTGATTTTACGCTGGATGGTGCGGCGCGAGAGGCCGAGTTGGTCTGCGGTCAGCGTGCGGTTGCCGTTGTTGCGGCGGAGGCCCTCCTCCAGCGCCGCGCGCTCGATCTGTTCGAGCGTCATGTCCTGGGGAAACGTTAGGCCTTGCGGTGCCGCGCCATCGGGATCCGCACGCGCCTTCTCGTCGGGCAAAGCCGCGGAGTCCGCGTCAAGTTCACCATCGGGCGAGAGCAGCACGGCGGATTCCACGACGTTGCGGAGTTGCCGTACATTGCCGGGCCAGGAGAAGGCTTCGAGAGCCGCGTAAAATTCCGGGCGGACGCAAGTGATGGTCTTGTTGTTCTCCACGGCCGCCCGCGCGATGAAACGGTCGGTCATCGGGCGGATGTCCTCGCGCCGTTCGCGCAACGGCGGTATGCGCAGGGTCACGACGTTGAGGCGGTAGAACAGGTCTTCGCGGAAGGTCCCTTCGCGTACCAGGGCATCGAGATCGCGGTTGGTGGCGGAGACCAGCCGGACATTCACGCTGAACACCTCTTTGCCGCCCACGCGCCGCACCTCCTTCTCCTCCAGGGCGCGCAACAACTTGACCTGCACGGATGCGGGCGCGTCGCCGATCTCGTCCAGAAAGAGCGTGCCGCCGTCCGCGCGCTCGAACGCGCCTTTGTACATGCCGATCGCGCCCGTGAAGGCTCCCTTCTCATGGCCGAAGAGTTCGGATTCGAGGAGGTTTTCCGCGAAGGCGCCGCAGTTCACGGCTACGAACGGTCCGTCCGCACGCTTGGAGTCGACATGCAGGGCGCGGGCGACCAGCTCTTTGCCGGTGCCGCTCTCGCCGCAGATCAGCACGGTGGCGGAGGTGTCGGCCAGCGCCTCGATTTGCCGGATGACCTTTTTCATGCCGGGCGATTCGGCGAGGATCGCGGTGGAGGCGTATTTTTCGCGGACCGACCGGGACAGCTTGTCGACCTGCCGACGGAGGCGCGAGATTTCGCAGGCGCGCCGCAGTTTCGATTGGATGTCGTCCAGATCGAGTGGTTTGGTGACGTAATCGTAGGCGCCCTCGCGCATGGCCCGCACACCGGACTCGACCGAACCGTAGGCGGTCATGATCATCACGGGGACCATGTCGTCGATCTTGCGCAGGCGGGCCAAAACTTCCAGGCCGTCCATGTCCGGCAGGACCAAATCGCTGAGCACCAAGTCGGGGATTTGGTTCCGGAACGCCGCCACGCCGGCCTTGCCGTTGGCGACGCAGACCGTGGCAAACCCCGCATCCTCCGCGGCCTCGGTCACGGAACGGGCGTTATCCGGATCGTCTTCAATGATCAGAAGGTTGGGTTTGGTATTCATAAGAGGATTACACATCGGAGGGGGGTGGGGAGGACGGGGGTGCCACAGGCAAGGTGATGCGCAGATCGGCCCCTCCGCCCTCACGCGTAAGGACTTGTATGTCGCCGCCGCAGCGTCGCACTGCGGTCCGTGCCAGAAAGAGCCCCAACCCGGTTCCGCCGGGACGTCCCGAGAAAAACATCTCGAAGACCTTTTCACGCTCGGACGGCGGAATGCCCGGACCGCGGTCCAGCACATCCAGCACGATGTGCCGCCCGCGCTCCTCGATGGTTGCCGTGATTTCACTGCCCTCCGGGGCGAACTGAATCGCGTTCATCAGGACATTCAGCAGCGCCCGTCGCAGTGCGAAGGGGAATGCGGAGACGGCTGGCATCGTGTCCGGAGCGTGGATCGCGACATGGACCCCGGCCTGTTCGAGGCGCGGGGCGAGGGTGTCTACGCACTCCCGCACAACCTGCTCGATCCGCACGGTTTCCGGTTGCTCGTCGGCCGGCTTGGCGAGGAAAAGGAACTCCTGAAACACCTTGTCCATCCGCGCCATGGTGCGGGCGATACGCTCCGCCAGATCACGCACACGCTCCGCGCGGAACCCGTCGGCGCGGGCCATTTCCCGTCCCAGCATTTGGGCGTCGAGACGCACGGCGGACATCGGGTTGCGGAAGTCGTGCAGGATTCCGTTGGCCAGAACGCCTGAAAAGGCGAGGTGTTCTTCACGGCGGGCTCGCTGTTCGCGCCGCCGGTCGCGCGCGACAAAGAACACCAGCACCGCTGCACAGAGCGCGAAGGAGAGAAACACCACCGCCAGCGAAAACCAGAAGAGCGAAGAGACCAGCGAACGCGCGGTCCGTTCCTCTGCCCCGACCGCCTCGCGGCGGAAGGTGGCTTCGGTGACCACCCGGCCGCCATCATCCAGCGTCTGGGTGCGTGTGATGACGAAAACCGACTGCGGCTCGCCGTTGATTTCCAGGGTGCCGGGAGCGATCTCGGTCTCGACCCGCCGCTCTTTTTCCCGGGCACGGGATTCCGCGCTCTCCCCTTGCGGGGGATGGAGTCCGCCTGCCTGGCGTTGGAAAACGGTGATGCCGTTGCGCGAAACCGAAACGGACTGGACGTCCTTGCGGACCGCGAAGGCACTGTCCACAACGGTTGAGAACCGCCGCCATTCCGCTGGCGAGGGATGGGTTGAAGAGCAATCGCCCAGATCGCACAACGCCTGCAGCAGCGCTTCCCCCTCCTGCAGCACGGTGGCAGTCGCCGCCAGATGCGCCTGCCGGTCGTGCCGGCCTTTGAGCAAGACCAGCACGCATCCTGCGGCAAACGCCGAGGTCAAAAGCGCGCTTAAGAGGATGAGTTCCAAACGCCATCCTCCCCGTGCGCCCCGATTGACGGGTCTATCGCTCTGTCTCATGCGGTTTTTGCCTCAGCAGGGAACGTGCCGGGGTCGGGGTGCGGCATGTGCCGCGCCGCCTGACCGTTTCCGGTTCCTGAAAAAAAATTGCCGGATTATAAGGGTTCACGCGGAGGAAGACAAGCGGAATGCGACAAATTGACGCGTGCATCGCGTCAGATTGTCGCGTGCGGTCAAATCTTGGATGGTTTGGGTCCGCCACCCGGATGGATGCGCCGTGCAGGATCGATGGGATCATTTCAACCGTTCGACTCCAAAAGGAACAGTTGTTTTTCACACAAAGGGTAAAAAGGGGAATGGGGTGTCATGAAAAACCTGTGTCTTCTTTGTATGAGCCTAAATTGAGTTGCGGGCTTCGTCCGCGTTAGGTGTGTGGCATATGAATTGCTTGGGTTAATACGGAGCAAATTGAGGAATGACCATGCGGAATGCGAAGTTCATTGGAAGGGCATGGGCGGCGCTGGACTACTTTTTGTTGGTTGCCGTTTTGGGATTGTTGGTCACGCTTGCCTTCTTGGGACGTTCTGTGGGGGAGGCCGCGGCAGACGGAAACGGTGAGATTTCAGGCGGAACGGAACCGGTTGAACGGGTTCGACCGTTCAAGTCCCGCGTGGTCGAGGGTCTGCGGGTTTCGGCGGGGCGTCAACGGCTCGACGTGATCGCGCAATCCATGGCCGCATCGGACTGGGACCGTCTGCCGGCGAGCCCGGCCTTGGACATGCGGGAGAACGGGCAGGCCTATGAGATTCTTTTTTCGCTGCCCTCGGGTGTGGACCGCGACAACGTGCGGGTTACTTCATCCGGAAGCCTGCTCACACTCGCCCTGACCGATCCCGGCACCGGAAAGGTGCTCATGCGGCGCATTCGAATCCCGTGCGAGGCGGAACCAAACAGCCGCATCCACAGTGTTGTCTCCAACCGGGTGCTGCACGTTCGGATTTATCCGTGACCAGGCGCGGGCCGCGGGGCCTTCCCGACGGCACCTCAACAGCAGCGCCGATGCCGTTGTTTTCGCTTTTTTGACACTCCCTCAAGCAAGGTGGTACGATCTTCCTGCTCAAGCGAGGAGGCTTTTTGTGAAACCCATTGTCTGGTTATTCCTTACGGGACTTTTCGTCCTGTCCGGTCGGGTGGCCGCACAACAGGCTTCAGCGGTTGCCGCGAACATGGAAGACATGGGCAACCCGGTTGTCAGGCGGAACAAGGTGAAGGAGCGGATGCGTGTCGAGCGGATGCGGCGCGAAGAAGCTGAGGCGTTCGCGCGTTCCTTCGGGATTCCGGTGCGGGGGCAGCGTCCCAATGGCGGTGCATGGGAACTGGCGGCGATCGAAGGGGGGAAGCCGATATACCGCATGACGCTGAATGCGAACGCCGCGATTTCCACGGGAGCGAATATTCTGCGTCTCGCTCCCTACGGTGCGGACGGAGCCGGGGATACGGTCGGCGTATGGGATGCCTGTTCAGCGCGGACCACCCACAGGGAATTCGGGGGACGGGTGGTTTCCCGGGACGGTGCGGGTGTCGTGCACGATCACTCGACGCATGTGGTCGGCACGATCTGTGCCGCGGGGATTGACAGCTTGGCGAAGGGAATGGCTCCGGCTGTGCTTGTGGACAGCTATGATTGGAATGACGACCAGGGTGAGATGACCATGCGCGGTGCGGCCTATCCCGGTGAAGCGGACAAGATCAAGGTTTCGAATCACAGTTATGGGATGGTCGCGGGATGGGGGTATAGCGGGAATCCGAAATTCACTTGGTACGGGACCGGATTCACGGCGTCCGCGATCGAAGACGATTTTGGCAAATATAACACGTATGCCCACGAGATGGACAAGTTGGCTTTCGACCTGCCTTATTATCTGGTCTTCTGGGCGGCCGGGAATGATCGCGGCCCCTCGGAAAACCCGGTGAACGGCGATACGGTGGCACTCAGCGCCGGCGGCATCCCCGTCACCTATGATTCGTCCCTGCATCCGCCCGCAGATCATGTTTATCGAAACGGGTATGACACGCTTGGATACAGTGCGTTGGCGAAAAACGTCGTGACGGTCGGTGCCGTCACCGACGCGGTCAGTGGGGGCATGCGGAGTGTCGCCAACGCGAACATGACGATTTTTTCCTCATGGGGACCGGCTGACGATGGGCGCATCAAACCGGATCTGGTTGCCAACGGGGATCGTTTGAAGTCAACTTCGTATGGCGGGGATTCCTCGTACAGTTACTCGAGCGGGACGAGCATGGCCTGTCCGAATGCGGCTGGCACGGCGCAACAACTTGTCCACCTCTTCGCGAATCTCTTCAGTAATCAGGTCATGCGTGCGAGTACGCTCAAGGCGTTGCTGATCCACACAGCGGACGATCTGGGGAATCCCGGTCCGGATTATGTTTACGGTTGGGGACTGCTCAACGGCAAGGCCGCTGCGGATCTGCTGCTCGACTACCGTGCGCAGGCCGGTAGGCGGCAGGTGATCGAAAACCGCGTGAGTACCGATCGGAATGCAATCAGTTTTGAAATGATTTGGGATGGGGCAAGTCCGGTCCGCGCGACGCTTTGCTGGACCGATCCGCCGGGTGTGGCGACCGGGATAGGGGATTCCCGCCAGCCCCGTCTGGTCAACAATCTCGACCTGCGGGTGATCGCTCCCGACGGAACCGTCCACGAGCCATGGGTCATGCCGTTTGTGGGGGAATGGAGCGTGGCCTCCTGCGCGTATCCCGCGATAACCGGTTCGAACACCACGGATAATGTCGAGCAGGTTCTGATCGCGGCGCCGGTTGTCGAGGGGACGTATACGGTCCGTGTCACGTTTGCGGGCACTCTCACAAACGGACAACAGCCCTTTTCTCTGATCGTGAGCGGAGGCGTGCCGGAACAGCAGGCGCCGAGACCGGTTTTGATTTCCTCTTCGCCGGGTTCGGGAGAGGGGGTTTTGCCGTTCACCTTCACAGGGGATCATTTCCTGTTGGGGGCTACGGCGCGATTGCGCCGGTTAGGGCAACCGGATGCCCTGGCGATGAACATGCAGGTCCTGGGGGATGTGGCCTATGCGCGCGTGAACACCGTGGGCATGTCCAGCGGATGGTGGAATCTCACGCTGGCCAATCCGGACGGCGGACGGGCGACGTTGTATAATGCCTTTGTCGTGCCGGAACTGTTCTGGAGTGAAACATTCGAAACAAACGACCTTTTATCCCGCGGCTGGTCGTTTCTGCAGACGCTGGGGACCAATCAGTGGGAGCTCTCGACGGTTAAGAGCGTCTCGCCGTCGAACTCCGCCTTTTCGTTGGGTGTGGACACACGATCTGACACAAGTCTGGTTTCCCCTCCTATCGAGATCCCGTTGGATCAAACGGCTTTGCAACTGAGCTTCTGGCATGATTTCTCGTTTAGCGCCAATGACGCGGGGGTGCTGGAGTTTTCGCTGGATAATGGCGATTGGTATGACGTGACGGATATCGGTTCGGGGGTTGTTTTTTCCCAGAACGGGTATACCGGGACGGTGGCGGGCAAGGGTGCGCCGAATTCGCTGAATCCGCTGGTAGGGCGTTCTGCCTGGGTGGGCACAAGCGGAGGGTTTGTCCCGGTTACGTTGTCCCTGACCGATACGGCACGGTACGCGGGCCGCCAGTTGCGCGTGCGCTGGCGTTTGGGTACGGACAACAGCACGGCCAGTGAGGGATGGTATGTGGATGATGTGCGCGGATTGGGGGTCTCCGCGCCGCCACCGGTTCCTCCCGACGGCACGGTGTTTGGAGTCCGTTGACCCCCCTCCGAGGGCCGGGCGAAAACGAGGGGCAACAGGAGTTTCATGGTGTGGACTCAGGCGAGGCCGCGGTCGAAATTACCCCGCAGAACATGACTTTGCGGCAGCTTCCCGGCCATCACGTTTCGGATCGTTCGCTCCGCATCAATGGTTTCCGGTGACCAGGAAAGGTCGATACGGAAACGACCTACGCCTGCGGCGCGGAGTTCCGGAAGCCGGTCGGCCAGACAGTAGGGCTCGTCGGCGGTGGTTACCCATAGACGATCCCGGACGAGAACGGTGAAGGTCTTGCCGCGGCGGTTGGCGATCCGGATGTCCCGCGTCCGCCCTTTATCGGGGGGCGGGCGTCCGCCCGTCAGGGGGGCGGTTTCAGAGAGAAAGAGAGGGGGGTGCAGATAAACGGGCATTTCGGCTTCGGGTCGGTGCCCCGCGCACGCCGGGATGTGGCAGAGCGCACGGATATTGTCCAGTCCGTTCTCCGGGGAAAGCACCTGCACCGCGAAACCGAGACGGGCGTATTCCGCGCAGGCGGCCCGGTTCAGGGCGTACAAACTCCAGTCGGCGGAGTACGGGCTGAGTCCTTCCTCTGTCAACATGCGCCAGCCCGAGAGATCTGCGCACTCCCAGCGCTCCCATCCCTCGCGTGCAAGGACACGGAGGGCGTCCCGCATTTCCCGTGTAGCGCACGCGCGCGTGATGACCGGCAGCGCGGGGCAGATCGCGGTCTGGGGGACGGCTTCGCGCCACGCCTCCAACTGTCGCTTCAGCGCATCGGCGGGGGCGTGGCCGATCCGCAGGATCAAGGTTGACAGGCCCGACAGCGCCGCAGTCGGCAGGGGTTGCGCGTCGGCGCGGTGTTTCAGGGTCCAATGCGGGAGCGGCGCGGCGTCAGGTGAGGGAGACGGAATGGCGGGCTCCGGCCGCCACTTCCGCAGGATCGCCTCTCGGCGCGTTGCGGCATGTTGGTCCCACGCCCCGTTGAGGCGGACGAGCACGTCGCGCCGGCACGCGTTCAGTTGCGAGGGGGGCGCATAGCGCCCGTCTGGATCGTGGAAAGTGAGGGTGCCCAGACGCCACGCAGAGTCACCGAGGCGGCTGAAGGCTTTCTGAACGGCGGCCGGACTTTGCTCGGGTTGGCGCGAAGGGGAAAGGGGCAGGGCGATTTGCGTTTCGGCTGTGACCTGTCCGCAGGGTTCGCAGGGGGTCGAGGCCCGGACGGCAATTCCCCCGGGATCGAGTCGCACCTCGAAATCCACCGGACGCCCTGTGGTGAGACCAGACTCGCGCACACTCTGGATTCCGTAGCGGCGGCGGACGGCTTGCGAGGCGGAGCAGAACACCGGTGTGCCGCGCACGATGGGCGGGAACGGGCCTTCCGGTAGCGCCACTTCGACGCGTTCGCCCGCGGCCAGCGAGAGGGCCGGACGCCGCGTTCCGGCCTGCCGCAGGCGCATAACCGCAAAACCCGGGGGACGGCCCTCCCCGGGGAATTCGAGCTGCAAGCCGTCATGTTTCTCTAGGGCACGGTCGGAACGGAAACGCAGCCACCGTGTGCCGTCACGGTCGCGGATCACAGCCTCGACCTCCCCGATCCGTGCGCCGCGGTGGCCGACCGTCAACGGATCAATGATCGTTTCGGGTTGCGCGTGTGGGTCTTGGGCGTAGAGTTGTGTTCCGGAGCGGCTGAAGATCGTCTGGAGATCCTGAAGCCGTTCGCGTTCCGTCTCGGGGGAGAGGGTGCGGTCCAACTTACGGCGGTAGTAATCGGTGACGCAGGCCACATAGAGCGGACTCTTCATGCGGCCTTCGATCTTCAGCGCGTGCGCGCCGCTGCCCGTCACGTCGTCAAGCAGCGGCGCGAGGCACAGGTCGCGCATCGAGAAGGGGAAATGTGGCGCGGCGTTGTCGGACGCGCATTCCGCTGCGGTGAAGGGTTCGCGGCAGCAATAGGCGCACCGTCCGCGGTTGCCGCTCCGCCCGGTGGCGAGAGAGGAAAAGAGGCAGAGACCGCTGTAGCTGTAACAAAGCGCGCCGTGAATGAAAATCTCGGTCTGCATGCCGCTTTCTTGCGAAATGCGGCGGATTTCGTCAAGGGTCAGTTCGCGCGCCAGCACCACCCGCGTGAACCCGAGTTCCCGGAGTGCGAGCGCTCCCTCCAGATTGTGCGTCGCCAATTGCGTGCTGGCATGGAGGGCCAGCCGGGGGAAGTGGTCGCGGATCAGCCGGGCCACGCCCAGGTCCTGCACGATCACGCCGTCCGGCGTCAGGTCGTCCAAGACGGCCAGCAGGTCGAGTGCCGGCTCCCACTCCGACTCGGTCACCAGAGTGTTGAAGGTGACGTACACCCGTTTGGCGGGAGTGAAGCTCTGCGCATAGGCCTTCAGCAGGCGCAGCCGGTCCGGGGTGAGGTGCTCTGCGTCGGCGCGGGCGGAGAAGCGCGGCAAGCCGAGATACACCGCGTCCGCGCCGTATTGGAAGGCGGCGCACGCGGCCTCGAAACCGCCTGCGGGAGCTAGGAGTTCAGGGGTCAAGGCACGAACTTCTTGTTACAAAACCAACGGCGTGGTGCGGAATGGATGATCCATCCTTTCCGTCGCGATGCCGACGTATGAATATGAAATAGAAGACCGGCTTTTGCAAGCCGGTCTTGGGGGGATACATAGGAGTACACATGGAGAAACAGCCTTGAAACAACAAACTGTTCTCGAACAGCAAAGAAATATGTAGCAGAAAAAAAGAGGGAATGCAAGTGCGATTTTTAGATTTTTTCCCGGAATTGGAGCGGGCCCGATGCCTTTGAAGGTTCTGATTATGGAGGAAATCAAGTTGACGAAAGAGCTCTTTTTCGGACAGAATATGAACCGTCACGAAACGAGCGGTTATGAAACGTTCTGTATCTATACCGAAAAGGATTTGAGGCGAATGAGGAAGACTGATCTCTCTGGCGAGTGGAATCTCTACAAGCGCGGCTCTAAAAAAAGCATTCCGGCACACGTGCCGGGGTGTGTGCATGCCGATTTGATGGCTGCGGGCGAGATGGAGGATCTGGTGCGCGGAACCCGGCTTGAGGCGGCGCGTTGGGTTATGGGTGAGGAGTGGGTATATGAAAAAACCTTTGTGCAGGAGGATGTTTCGGCCTATGACCGGGTGGTTTTGTGTTTCGGCGGGTTGAACGGGTGTGCGGCGATCCGATTGAACGATGCCGAACTGGGTCAGGTCACCAACCCCTTTGAAACGGTTGAATTCGAGGTTAAACCCTTGTTGAAGGCGGGGAAGAACCGTCTGCGGGTAACCTTCTCCCCCCCGACGTCAACCGTGCCGGGGGCGGAGGAGGGGCCGAATCAGGATTTCATCTCCCTGTCGCCCACCGTGGGGATCGGGCGCACGGTTTCGCTGCTGGCCTTCACGCATGTCCGGGTCAGCGAGGTGCATATCCGGCAGGACTTTGCGACAGCGGGCGTGGTCAAGCTGCATGTGGCGGTGGCGTCAGAGCGATATGACCCCGCGATGCATTTGGAGTTGCTGGTGCGGGTCTGCTATAAGGGCAACATCCTGCATGAGGCGCGCGACCTGCTTAACCGGGACCGGATGACACTCTCCCTGACGGTCAAGAACCCCCAGCTTTGGTGGCCGGCCGGTCTGGGTGAGCAACCGCTGTACGAAGTGACGGTTGACGTTTTGTCGGGCCGGACCTGCTACGAGCACGTCGCGCGGCGGATCGGGCTCCGTCAGGTGGAGATGGAACCGGTCCGCGGCAGGGCCTTCGGCCGTGTGAAAGTGAACGGCCAGTCGGTTTTCCTCAAGGGGGCCAGTTGGGTGCCGGCCGACCTGTATCCGGCGCGCTTGACGCGGGTGGAGTATGCCCGGCTGGTGAAAGCCGTGGCGGTCGCGAACATGAACTGTCTGCGCGTCTGGGGTGGGGGGCTTTACGAAAACGATGCTTTTTATGATCTGTGCGATGAGTACGGCATTTGCGTGTGGCAGGATCTGATGCTCGGGGGCAGCCGGGGCGCGCCGCCCGCAAAAGGGGAACGGGCCTCGTTCGAGCGGGAAGTGCGGAGCACGGTCATGGCGTTGCGCCACCATCCGTGTCTGGCGCTTTGGTGCGGCGGGGACGGTGGCGGGAAAGCGATCGATTCCGCGTACACCAAGATCGCGGTCGACGGTGTGCGTGCGGCGGATCCGGACACGCCCTGTCTGCCGCCGATCCCGCACCAGCCGTTCTCCCTGACGGAACCGGCCGGGTACATGACGATGCCTTCGTTCCCCGAGCCGCGCGTGATCGCGGAATATCTGGATGAGGGGGAGCGGAATGCCGGACATCCGGCCTGCGCGTTTCACATGTCGCCTTCCGATGGCGCGCGCCGCATCTATCACGGGTTCCTCGACCATTTTCTGGTTCCCTCCAGTTTCGATCATGTCGCTTGGCTCAGCCAGATCCAGCAGGCGGTGCTGTTGCGGCGGGCCTATGAGCGGGTGCGGACCGCGAAGGAGGCTTCACCCGGATTTCTCTATTGGCATTTCAATGACTGCTGGCCCACGTGCAGCCCGTCCGCCGTGGATTACGCGGGACGGTGGAAAGCGTTGCAGTATCTGGCCCGCCGTTTTTTCGCGCCGATCTCGCTGTGCGGGGTTTACTGCCGGGAATCGGGCACGGTCACGCTGAATGTGTTTCATGACGGGCTCCGGCCGACGTTCAAGGGTGAGATGCAGTGGCGGGTGACCCAGATGGAGGGAATCGTGGTTGCCGAGGGCACGAAAAAGGTGTCGGTGGCCCCGTTGTCCCGTGATGAATCGGTTCGCGTCAAAGTGGCAGACATCCTGAAACGCTGTGGCGCGGACAACCTGATCATGTGGATCTATCTGCTGGATGAGCAGGGCAATCAGGTGGCGTGGAATACGGTGCTGTTCTGCGAGCCGCGCGCGCTGAAACTGCAGGCACCGCGTATGCGGGCTGAAATCCGTGCCTGGGATGACAACAGCTTCGCCGTGACGCTCACCAGTCACCATCCTGCCCTGTGGGTCTGGATTTCGCTCGACGGCATGGACGCGCGGATGGATGACAACTTTTTCTCGCTTGAACCGGACAAGCCATTCCGTGTCCGCGTTATCCCGGCCACCCGGATGAAGCTCGACGCCTTCCGCCAGATCCTCCGCATCGGTTCCCTGCGCGACACCTGGCAGGACAAACGCCTGTTGATGCAGGTGATGGCCGCGGCCAAAAAGAAATAGCGTGCATTGCTTCTGGGTTTCAGGTTTCTGGTTTCAGGGTTTCTGGTTTCAGGGTTTCATCCAAATCGGGGTCGGGGTCGGGATCGCTATCGGGATCGATTATTCCACCACGGGACACTTTCTTGGGTTTCAGGGTTTCAGGTTTCAGGGTTTCAGGGTTTCTGGTTTCAGGGTTTCATCCAAATCGGGGTCGGGGTCGGGATCGCTATCGGGATCGCTATCGGGATCGATTCTTCCACCACGGGACACTTTCTTGGGTTTCTGGTTTCAGGGTTTCTGGTTTCAGGGTTTCAGGGTTTCAGGGTTTCATCCAAATCGGGGTCGGGGTCGGGATCGCTATCGGGATCGATTCTTCCACCACGGGACACTTTCTTGGGTTTCAGGGTTTCAGGGTTTCAGGGTTTCTGGTTTCAGGGTTTCATCCAAATCGGGGTCGGGGTCGGGATCGCTATCGGGATCGATTCTTCCACCACGGGACACAAGAACACACGGAAAGTCACGGCTTTGTTTCATGCCGCGACGTGAGCGAGACGCACGGCTTTCGGCCTTCGATCTCGCGATAGACATAGTCGGGACCTTCGGCGTAATGGACGCGGCGTCCGTCGGTATCGGTGGAGAGCACGGTGACGCCGCTGGACCATCCCGCGAAACCGTTGGGCGCAAGCTCGATCTTGCGTCCGTGCGCGGACGTCTTCATCGGCAAAGTGTCGCTGCCGTTCACTGCGGTGACCGTGCCGTCCGCATAACGTGTGACGATCTGATTGCGGGCCACGGTTCCATTCCGGATCGCCTCGGAGGCGGCATGTAACCGCCCCTCGGCGTCCACGTACCGGATCTCGACGGCGTGCGATTGCGTGTACCGGGCCGCGAGCGCCTGAATCATGAAGTAACTGCGGAGCGTCTCGGCGGGAAGGCCCTTTTCCTGCCAGACCGGTTTGCTTTTTACCCCGTATGCGCGCCCGAACGGCTTATCCGGCTCCCAGCATTTGTCGAGGATCAGGTAACCGGAATGGCCGAACGCGATTGTCGCGGCGAGGAAACGGTTCACGAGTTCGTCACGACCTTGGGGCTGGTACGGCAGATAATACAGCCGTTCGTGAAGAGTTCGCGCAGGCGAAAACATCGAGAGCGTTCCCATGCCGAAGTCGGTGCAAAGACGCTGTGTGCGGAGCAGTTCGAACTCGACGATCCATGGTTCATTACGGAAATCGTAGCTCCGGTCCTGCGCGTAGGAGCCATCCGCAAGACCGGCCCACATGAAGTGGTGCGCCCCTTCGGAATAGACGGGACCGTTCCAGATCTTCTTCTGTTTCAAGAGCGTCTCGCCCCACGAATAATAGGTCTGCGCGTAGGTTGCCGCGCCGGGAACACGGTGGTCGTAGTCCGTGCGCTGCCACGGCAACATCGAAGTGTGCACGTCGCAGTACGCTGTGTTGAAACCGAACTTACGCTGGATCGCGCCAGCGAACCGGTCGCAGGCGAGCGGTGCGAGCACGGGTTTCGGACCGTAGCACCGCATCCAGGCGTTGTGGAACGATCCGTCCGACCATCGTCCCACCGTGTCGCGATTGAAGAATTCGCTCTGCGTCGCGAGGTCCGTGAAGTTGTTGTACGGACCATAAAGGAAGCCGAGTTCATCGATCATCGCGCGCGTGTAGGCCTTCTGTGCCTCGTCGCCGCCCTTCCCCTTTGCCGCGTCGGTGCAGAAGGTGAACGGTTCGCCGCCGTCCCGCCACATCGTCTCATGGTCCGTCACGGCGACGTGCTTGATTCCGGCGGCCTTTACCTGCCGCCAGAGCGCCAGATCTTCCGCACGGTCGTACGATGGGTGTGAACGCCACACGTGCATCCCGGTGACGTGTTTCCAAGGGGACGCCGGATTGGGGATCTCCGGCAGGATCTCTTCGAAAACGTTCGAAAGCGTGATCACGATCCGCTCACGCACGGGGTTGAACGTCCCGTCCGTCTTCGGTTTGTAACGCGCCACGAGTTCGCGGCCGCCTTCCGTCTCCCGCGCGTACACGTCGCTCGCGTTCGAGGCGTACCAGTCGAACTCCGCCAGCCGGAACCAGCCGCCTTCGAGCAGGTCTGCGTGCACGCGTCCGTTTCGCTCGCCCCAGGTCAGATAGGGGATGGCGAAGCTTTTCACCTTTTTCGCTTCGCGTGCAACGCCCAGCGGGATTTCCGTGACTTTGCCCGCTGGAGCCGTGATGTCGATCACGAGTGATTTCCCGACGCGCCGTTTCGACACCGCGCAGCCCGGCGGCAGCGAGGCGTTCCATTCCGCGAGCAGATCGCCCGCCGCCGGTTCGGGCGTGTCGGGAACAATGGTGTCCGCACGGTTCGGGAACGGCAGCGCGTCACGCGGCGTCACCTGAATCGACAACGGATTCAGCACCTCCTTGAACATCGTGGCGTTTTCAATCTTGATCTTGGCGTTCGTTTCCGGCGCGCCGCCTTCGAGCCGCACACCCACCAGTTCGGCCTTTGTTCCAAAACGCTCGCGTTCCGACTTCGAGAACCGCCGGTCCACCAGATACGCTCCCATCCAATTGACGGCCCGCAGCGGAACGTCCTCGATGACACCATCCGTCCGCCGGATCGCTGCCACGAGCTTTGGCACTTTGAACGTCGGATCCGTGTTGGCGCCGGATCCGAACGCGACGCCGGTCACCTCGCATGTGAGCGTGTCGAACGGCGCCAGTCCACGTTCCCCTGTGCCTTGTCGCCAGGCATGCGCCTGATTCTTGATCTTGCCATTGCTCTCATGCCCGTTATGGGGCATGACGAAGATCTGTTTGTCCTGAGATGGAATCTCGTTATAGGCGGCGTAAACGGCCGGTGGCGCGCAGCTCGTGTCTTTGCAACCGCAGGTGACGCGGATCGGGCAGGTGACGTAGCGCGCGAAATTGGCCCCGTCGAAGTACGGGGCGAACCTCTCTGCGGCGGAACGGTTCTCGGGGCGCTGCGTTTCGACGGGTTGCGGCCAGCCGCTTTGTCGTCCCGCGCGTGCCCCCATCGTATCCGCCATCGCCGGAACATCAGCAAAGACGCGTGTGAAATGGCGGTTGAGGCCTGCGAGGATGATGCCGAAGCCCCCCCCCTGCGAACTTCCGGAGTAGGTGAAGCGATTCGTGTCGCAATAGGACTGCCGCGCCAGCCAGTTCACGGCGCGGTTGGCGCCGAGAATGATCGGATGGAAATGATACGCTTCGCGCGATTCGGAGATGCCGGCCTGCGGATAATATCCGACCCCATACTTTTCGGCGTGCTCGGCCCGGATGCGCGTGAAATACGCTTCGCGTTCCTTGGCGTCGTCGATCGGTGCGCAATGCGCAAACATCGTGAGGCGCACCGTATTCCGCTCCGGCGTCTGGCTGTATATCCAGCTCGCCGAATACGTCTTTGAGGGCTGGCCCGCGCCGGGAACGCTCACATGCACGGGGAACGGGCCTTCCGAAAGGTTTTTCGGCACGGACAACAGTCCGTAGACGCGCTTCCCGCCTGCCGTCGCGAAGCTGACCCGCCAGGCGTCCCATTGATTGGTGTCCGGACCGCGCCACGGTTTCAACTCCGGCTCGTCTGACGACTCCGCGTCCAGTTTGGCGATCTCACGTTGCCAGTACGTCATGAAATCCGGCGGCGTTGGCGATCCCTTCACGATCCGTTCCGGCTCGAACGGCACGGACTGCACATAATTTTTACCGCCGACCGTGACCCGGCATCGCAGAAAGCCGGGCTCGTTCAGCGTGAGACCCTTGACGCGAAGACCTTGTTCGGGAAGATCACAGGTTTCTTCCGCACGCACGGTTTTCGGCCCGAAGTTGTCAAAGGCGATCTTGACGCCTTTGGCGGCGGTCGCCTTGCCGTCAAGGGTGTGGCGTATCGATACGTCGACGGGGTGTCCGCACGGGAAGCCCGTCCCCTCCTTTGGCCAAGGCATTTCGATCTCGATAACCGATTGCGCGAATGCTGCCCATACGGCAAGGGCAGCGGACAGCAACACGATGCTTTTACGGGAGGGTGTCATGTTTGCTTCCTCAATTTATAAGGATGGCGAATCCCCCAGTCCGCTTTTCGGCCAAAACGCGTCCGACGAGCGCGCGGACAGTTGGCGTGCCGTTCCGGACGTCTTCCGGCGTCATATGGCGGGCGAAGTCGAAGACAAGGTATTCGTCGTCGGAACCGTGCGCGACAAGGTTTTCCGGAATCGCCGCCCGGACGTTGTACCCTTCGCGGGACGCATCCGCTTGGGCGGGATATCCGGCCGCAGTCAAATCAGCAACCAGTTCCGCGATCGTGACTTCGTTCTGCGGCAGCAGGTTCAGCCAGACCGTGTAGCCTTTTTGAGACGTCTTCGGCAGTTTTAAAAACCCGCACGAGACCGGTGTGGCGGGCGCGGCGCCCGATTCGAACGCCGCCGAAGCGAGAAGGCGCGAACCGAGCCGATCGGCCTTGCTGCCGCCGTAGAGGTCTGTCGTGCCGGACTCCCATAACGCGGGGTTCGGCAGGAACGTGCCGCCGGAACCGGGGTTTTGCGGCAAGATGCCGAACTCGCCGTCGCGTCCGTCCAACAGCATCACCGTATTGGTATGGATGAGTTGCATGCCGCCCTGCGGCACGATCGTGTAGATGCCGCTCACCCAACTGTAATAAGATTGCGACGGACGCGAGAAACAGATCGGCGCGACGAAGTTGGTGCAAATGACGTATTCGATCATCGGCTGGTAGTCGGTCGAGTTGTACGTGCCGATGCGCGTCATCCGGATGTTCGGCGAACCGCCGATGATCGAGAACGTGCCTGCGCGCGTGGATTTGTCCGAGGTGCGGATGCCGCCATTGCCCCCCTTGGAGTCGTCGAGTTCGAGCGTGCCGCCGGTCATCTCGTACCGCGCGTTGTCCGGGCCGCAGGGCTTGAAAAGGATTCCCGGTGCGGTCACCGTGCCGTCCGTCTGGCGGAACATCGCCCGAGCGCTGCCGCCCAAGATGATGCGCGCGTCGCCGTTCGGATTCGCGTTGGTGAGCGAAAACGTGCCGCCGTGCACCTCGACAAGTTGTTCCGTGCCGGGGACGCCGTTTATCTCGATCTGATCGCCGGTGTTGTTTGCCCGGAGGATCGTCTGCCCCCCGCGCTGAATGTACCGCGCGTTGTTGAACAGTTTCAGCCGGTACGAATTCGAGACCATCGCATTCTCGCCGACCATCTCGAAGTCGGACCACACGCCCGCGGTCACCGTATTGTTGGTGTCCTGTCCGAGGGTGAAGGGCGCGGACGCATGTGTAAAGCGGACTACGGTGTTGGTGATGCGGAGGCAGGATTGCGAAGCGCGCCCGAGCACGATGCCGCCACTCCCCGAGACGGTGACAGCAGAATCTTCCAGAAACCACGCTCCAAGAGCCCCCGATACGTTGGCGCCGATAGAGAATATCCCCGCCGTGGTTTCAATGGTCGCGTTCCTGCCAAACAACCGGGCATACGCATCGGTACGATTGCCGAAAAGGAAATTGCCGGATCCGACACACAGGTGACCGGTGTCGATTTCGAAGTCCGACGGACCGAGCCATCCCGACGTGCAGGAGGTGAACTCCGCGCGGCCGTTGTTTGTGATTCGGACGGTACCCTTCGACGATGTGTGTCCGCCCCAGTTGAACGCTTTGCCCTTGAGCGTGCCGCCGGTAATTTCAACCAGCCCCGTCGCTTTCTGGACAGACTGCCCCATGAGTCTCATCGTGTTCGTGAAGGTCAGCGAGGCGCCGGTCGGAATCGTGAGGTGGGTCTGCGCTCCGGTGTTCTTGCCGAAAGTCAGGTCGGCTATGCCGGAAACCACGTCACCGGATTGGAGATAGACATTCGCTTTCGCGTTGTCCGACGATGCGCCGATTATCACGGACTCCCCGCTTTGCGGGTAGGTGCCGTTCGACCACGCGGCCGGCTCGAACCACCATGTCGGCGTGTCGGAGTTGAGCGTCCATTGATCGTCAGCGAATGCCCCGATGACGCCGAGTGCTACCGAAACGATAAGAACGGTCCGCATGATAATTTCCCCCTATGCTAAAAGCCCCCCTTTTCCATTAACTGTGTAAAACCATAACACACCCCCCCCTTGCGTCACAAGAAACGTTTGTGCGAACGCATTCCTGACCCCCTGACCGTCCGTACTTTGTTCGGCTCGCAGAACCGCCCTCACCGTCAAACAGACATTTGCCTCTCCCGGACGCCGCGACCGGCACACATACACGAAACCGAGTACGAGAACGAGGAGGAGGACGGGCGCTGATCCCGATAACGATGCCTCAGACCGGGACAATCGTCGGACGGGACGGGCAGACGCTCGTCCCGCCCAGCCACAATATCGGGAGGGGTGCCGGATCAGGGGATCGGCTCGATCGTGATGTTGCGGAACTCGATGGGGCCGCCCTCACTCTGGAGGCAGATCTGGCCGGCGTCGGTATATATCGCGTTGCCGCTGTTCTGCAAGACGCCGTTGATGTATGAAGAGAGGGTATTGCCCCGGACCGTGATTTCAACGCGGTTCCATTCACCGACCGGTTTCTCGGAGCATGGGGCGATTTTTTCGACGCGCAGGTTCTTGGGGTTGGTCAGGTTATTCAAGGTGGCTTGCGAGAGCAGCACGAAGTCCCCCGCGTTGTCTTTTTTAAGTTGCGTCTCAATGGCCTTAGGCAGGAAGAAGGTGTCCGGGCCGGTTTTATGGATGAAGATGCCGCTGTTCATCTGGTCCGAAGTCCCGTACCAGCGGTATTCAACATGCAGCCGGTAGTCGGCATAACTCTGCTGCGTCATCAGGTAGCCGAACGGCTTCCCTGTGCAACGGATCACGCCGTCCGCCACGGACCACGTGGCGTCCGGGCAGGCGCCCGGTTCAGCGGTGATGACCTTGGTCCATCCGGAGAGATCGCGGCCGTTGAACAGCGTGATTTTCCGGTCGGGCCGAATGGGCTCCGATTTGACAAGCATTTCGCTGCGGACGGTGACGGCACAGGTTAAGGCGAGGGCGAGCAGAAATAACTTTTGCATGGTTCCGGTCTCCTAATTGTGAGGTCGTGTGGTGTGCAGTGTCCCATCTTCCCGTGACGCTGTCAACGGGGTATGACGGTTCCCGGGTGATTAGCCCGCCGCCCGCGCTTCGCACGGGAATGCAAATGAGGATAACTTTGGGTGTAAGTTATAGGCAAGCCCGCCGTGCGCCGGAGCCGCGAGAAAACTTTGGGATGCGTTTTTATGACGGGATGACAGGATTTTCAGGATTAAAAAAATCACGTTAATCCTGTAATCCTGTCAATTTATAGGCAAGGAGTTTCGTAAAGGGCACGCAATTTCGATACCCTGCATCGGGCCGGGGTCAGGACCAGGCGCGACGGCGGATTTCGCGCGGCGGCTGGCCCTGCATGCGCCGAACGCAGCGCGAAAAGTGGAACGGGTTCTTGAACCCGCACTGGTCGGCGATCTCTGTCACCGACAGGCCGGTCTCCGCCAGCAACGCCAAGCCTTTTTCAGTACGGAGCCGCCACAGGTGGCGTGCCGGTGTGGTGCCGAGTGCCCTGCGGAACTTGTAGATCAGCGCGTTTTCCGAGCAGCGCGCCGCACGCTGCGCGCCAACAAAACAATCGGATTCTCCCAGATGCTCTTCCATGTAACGCAGCGCCCGGGTCACGCAGGCGTCCTCACGGATCATCAGGGTATCGTGGTCTGCGAGATTCAGGAACTCCCAAAAGAGCGTGAGCGCCAAAGTGTCAACAACTTGCAGCGAGGTCGGCGATTGGACCGTGCGCAACAGGAAAGCGGCGGAAATCAGACGGTTGAAACATTCCGAGGGGAGATGCCCCTCATCTGGCGTCGCCTCAAGGGCATGGCGGAGCGCCGGGGGCAGGTAACCGGGCGTCACGGAACACCAGAAGTGGTGCGTCGGGGTCTGGGGATCGAACAGGAAGTGTTCGCGGCGCCGGGGTTTGAACAGATAGACGTGCCCGACGCGCAACTCCCGCGGTTGCCCGTCAAGCCGAACGCAGCAGGACCCCGAGTAAAGCAGCGCCAGTTCGAAATCACGTTGGACGCGTGGGCCGCAATATCCGCCGGGCTGGTAACGAACCTGGCCGAACGTGACCTGTTCTGAGTGGATACTGCGCTGATCCCACTCGATGTTGACACCATCATAGTTAGGGAGAAGACTTTCCATGAGCGGATCGAACATAGCAGAGAAGAACGGACTTTTGCAAGACGTTTTGTGACGGCGGATATGTTATTTTGGATTAGGGGTATTCACTAAGCTTGCGAAAAGGGGTATATTAAAAAGGAAATGTGACATTGGGTATGTTCCAATGGAAGAGCGGGAAAGCCGGGTTCACCCGGCTTCGCAAGGCTGATCGGAAAAGTGAGTCATCAGAAAAAGGAGGCTGAGAATGAGTATGTTTATGGGGAAAACACCCTGTTCAGGTTGTCGTCTGGAACGTCGCGATTTCTTGGCGGCCGCAGGCTGTACGGCCTGTGCCGCAACGTTGGGACGTGTGATGGCGGCCGCTCCGGCGAGAGCGGCGGAAAAGGCGCCCGATTTGCGTATCCGCATCCTGTTTGCCCTCCATGCGCCTGTGCAGCCAAAACCGGACTGGCCGAACATCGGATTTAATTTCCAGCCGGTTATGGACCAATTTGTGGAGGGGTTGCGGACCCATTGCCCGGGGTTCGATTTCGTCACGTCGATGGCGGCCAATGAGGAGGAGGCGAAAGCGATTGTCGCCGCGGATCAAGGCAGCCGGATCGACGGGTATATCGTCTATCAGTTGAACTGCTGGAACAGGGTGGTGCAGCCGGCCATAGCCACGGGCAAGCCGACCTTGTTCGTCGATTTCGCCTACGGCGGCAGCGGCGGAATGCTGGTGTACACCTCCGGTTTTCTGATCTACAAGGTGCCGAATGTCGGTTTTGTCTCTTCCTCCCGGTTCGAGGATGTCGCGGCGGCGGTCCAATGTTTCGCGCAGGTCAAACGTGGCGGCACGGATTTCGCGACGTTGACTGCGGCGTGCCGGCGGAAGTTGACGCCGCAGGCGGGCGACCTCAGTTGTGTGAATGATCCGGTCGAGGTGCTTTCGGCCAAGGATTGCCTGGCGAAGATGCGGGAAGCCAAACTGCTGGTGGTGACAAACAAGTCGGTCGGACCCTATCCGGCGATCAAAGAGCAAATGGGGATCGAGGTCGTTCAGATACCGTTTGAGGAACTGAACACGGCATGGAAGGCAGCCGACAAGGATCAGGCGCGCGCCGTTGCCGACCGCTGGCAGAAGGACGCGCGCGCGATTATCGGCGTTTCGCGGGAGACGCTTGAAAACTCGGCGGCGATGTATCTGGGTCAAAAGGCCCTGCTGAAAAAGCATGGGGCGAACGGGCTCACCGTCAATTGCCTCGGCGGCTTTTACGGCGGCCACATCCACGCCTACCCCTGCATGGGCTTTCACGAGTTGGTCAATGAGGGGTTGATCGGAGGGTGCGAGGCCGACGTGCGCTCGGCGGTTTCCATGATCGCCATGACCACGTTGACCCAGGGGCGCCCCGGTTTCATTTCCGATCCGGTGATCGACACGTCAAAGCGGCAGATCATCTACGCCCATTGTGTCGCCTCGAACAAACCCTTCGGGCCGCAGGGGCCTTCCAACCCCTTTGAGATCATGACGCATTCGGAGGACCGCAAAGGCGCGGCGGTGCGGTCGCTGTTCCCGGTGGGGTACATGACCACGACGGTCGAGTTCGATGCGAACCGGAAAACGGTCCTTTTTCATCAGGCCAAGGCGGTGGCCAATGTGGACGATGACCGTGCCTGCCGCACGAAACTGGCCGCCGAGCCGGTCGGCGACATGGAGAAACTGTTCACCCATTGGAACCGATGGGGATGGCACCGCGTGACCGTTTTCGGCGATCTCAAAGAACCGGTTTTTGCGCTGGCCGACGCCATGGGCTGGAAAGTCGTACAGGAAGCGTGACGGTGCTTTTATGAACAGCAAGGTCAAGATCCCCGCGTTGACCGCGGAGCGGAAAGAAACGACGAGGTGACGGGGGAGGGATGATGTTACTGAACGGATAACCAGAAAGGAGTGCGTTATGAGGAAAACGATTGTGTTCCTGTTGGGCGGCTTCGCGGTATGTCCCGCCCGCGCCGAAACGACGGCGCTCTGGCAATTCGATGACGCTGTGCCGTCGGTGACGGCAACGACGTTGGTCACAGAGACCAATGCCCCTACGCTGAACGGCACGGCGTCTAAAGTCGGGACGGGATCATCCATTCCGGTCCACTCTGATGACCGGCCCAGTACCCGAATTTGGCGCCACTACGGCGGTACTCTGCTCAACACGTCGAATTCGGCTTCGCTCCGTTTCGTGAACGCGGGTCTGCCGGCGGATCCGAATTCGAAGAATGGCGGCGTGGTCACGGTCACGGACAACGACCCGTTGTTGCGGGCCTCGAACGTGACGGTCGAAGCCTTCATCAAGGTCGACCGGCACGTCAACTGGCCGCTGATCGCCGCCAAGCAGCGAGCCGACAACGGAACGACGTGGTGCCTTCTTCTCGACAACAAAGGCCAGATCATGGTCCGGCTCGACACCCAGCCTCTAGGAACCGGCAGCGGCTCCGGATATAATGAAACCTGGTCAGGAACGACGAGTCTGGAGGACGGCCGGTGGCACCATGTGGCCTTCACCTATTCGCATACCGATCGGGCGGTGAAGGCGTATGTGGATTATGTCCGGGTTATCAACGGGAAGGCGTTCAGCAACTTGGTCTACGACACCAGTCCGCTCACGATCGGGCAAAATCCGGCCGGGGGGCGTGCCTTCGACGGCTGGATCGACGAGATCCGGATTTCGGATCAGGTGTTGCTCCCGGATCAGTTCATGTACCCCGAGGCGAAAAACGAGGATACCTCCACGCGCGGTTACTGGACGTTCGACGACGGGGCTGATGCGCTCACGGCCGATATTCTGACCAACACCTTCAACGCGCCCTTCATGCACGGTACGGCTTCGGCCATCAACGGAGCGACCGTCAAACCGGCGTTCTCCCTTGAGAGACCGCCCGCGCCCACATGGCGCATTTCCGACGGCAAGGACGGTCCGCAGGTGAACGAGAACTCCGCTTCGTTACTGTTTGTGAATGGAGGATTGCCCGGTGCCACGTCGTTGGACAAGGGAGGCGCTGTCACAGTGTCCGGCTCCGTCTCGCCGGCGCAGGTGACCAACTTCACCGCCGAGGCCTTCATGCGGGTCAACCGTTTTGTCGCCTTTTCGCAGATCATGGGCAAGGCGCGTCTGGATGTTGGCTCTACGGGTGTCAGCGGCGTGTGCTGGTGGCTGGGCATGAATTCGGACAGCAACCTGATGGCTCGTTTCGACACGTTTATCCCGCCCGGCACGAGCGGCGACAACCAGACGTTCGAGACGACGGCGTTCGTCGGCGATGGCCTGTGGCATCATGTGGCCATCACCTACGACTATCCCTCGAAAACCGTCAGGCTGTACAAGGACTACGAGAAAGTGCTCGAGAGCACCACGACCAATCCGATGTGGCTGGATAGCGGCGACATCCGGTTTGGAGGGTCCAGCGGGGGCCGCACGCGCTCGTTCGACGGCTGGATCGACGAGGTGCGGCTCAGTGACCGCGTGTTGACGCCGGACGAGTTTTTACATATGATACCGGTCAAAGGAACGGTGATAAGGCTTAACTAAGGATAAAAACGTGCTGTGTCGGATGTCGCGTCTCGGCGTGTTGGGCGTTGTATTGTTGGGGTCTCGCGGGATTTTCGCGTCTGAGCGGCAGACGTTGTCGCTGGATGGTGAATGGGAGATCGCTGACAGCCTGCTACCGGAGGTGATCCCCGCGGCGTTCCCGCACACGGTGCCTGTGCCCGGTTTGGCCAATTTGGCCAAACCGGCCTTCCCGGATGTGGACCGGTTCATCAGCCGCGAAAACCTGTCCCGCCGTATTCTCCATAAGCTTGTCCCTGACGATTGGCTGGAAAAGTACTGGGTGGGCAAGGTGGAGCAGGACCGCAACTATTTTTGGTGCCGACGGACCTTCCGCGCGCCGAAGGAACGCGCCGCGGCCCTGCTCAAGATCAACAAGGCGCAGTTCGGCACCGCCGTCTGGCTGAACGGGTTGAAGGTGGGCGAGTCCCCCGGTTGTTTCACGGCCAGTGTTTTCGCGCTCGGCAAGGCGATCCGCTGGAATGCCGAAAACACGCTTGTGGTCCGCATTGGCGCGCATCCGGCCGTGTTGCCGGACACCTTCCCGACCGGTTCGGATTTCGAAAAGAACACATGGTCGCCGGGCATCTACGACAGCGTGTCGGTGAGTTTCTGCGACAACCCCGTGATCGAATCCATCCAGATCGCGCCGCGCATCGCCTCGGGTGAGGCGCTGGTTCAGACCCGCGTGAAAAACCACTCCGACGCGCCGGTCAACGCATCCGTGTTTCACACCGTGAAGACCTGGAAGCGGGCGAAACCGGTCGCAATGGGTGAAGCGGTCGCCGTCACGCTGCCGCCCGGCGGGGAACGGGTGCTGACGCAGACAATCCAAATTCCCGACGCGCGTCTCTGGTCGCCGGAGGATCCGTTCCTGTACGTCGTCGAGACGCACACGGGCGGCGATTCGGTCGCGACGCGCTTCGGCATGCGCGAGTTCCGTTTTGACGCCGCCACCGGACGCGCATATCTGAACGGCAGGGTCTACTTTCTGCGCGGCTCGAACATCACCCTGCATCGGTTCTTCGAAGACCCGTTGTGCAAGGCGCTGCCGTGGAATGAGAAGTGGGTGCGCAAACTCCTCGGTGAAGTCCCGAAGAAGATGCACTGGAATTATTTCCGGTTCTGCATCGGTCCGGTGCCTGACCGCTGGTTCGACATCTGCGACGAGGTCGGCCTGCTGATCCAGAACGAGTTTTTCGTCTGGACCGGCGCGCCGGGCTGGGACAAAAGGTACTCGCGCACGCATGACAACGCCGAGATGATCCGGCAGTACACGGACTGGATGCGCGACCACTGGAACCATCCCAGCGTCGTGGTCTGGGACGCGAACAACGAGACCATGGACGCAAGTTTCGGCGACATCATCATTCCGGCCGTGCGTCCGCTCGACCTGTCAAACCGTCCCTGGGAGAACAGCTACAACAAGCCGGTTGCGCCGGACGATCCCGTGGAAGATCACCCGTATCTCATGATCGGCGGCCGGCACAAACCGCTGAAGTTCAAGATGAGCGACCTGGAGACGATGGACGGCAAACCGCTGGACAAGCTGCCTTCGGACACGAACCCGAAGATCATCAACGAATACGGCTGGCTCTGGCTCGACCGCGACGGCACGCCGACACTCCTCACGGAGAACGTGTACGCGCAGCTCTGCGGGACGAACAGCACCGCCCGCGAACGGCTCGACCTCTACGCATATCTGCTGGCGGGCAAGACCGAGTTCTGGCGCGCGCACCGCCAGTACGCCGGCATTATCCACTTCGTCTACCTGACGTGCGGTTACCCGGGTGTCTATACGGCGGACCACTTCGCGGATGTGACCCGGCTCAAGTTGGACCCGGCCTTCGCTGACTACATGAGCGAGGCATTCAAACCGTTGGGCGTCTACGTGAATTTCTTCCAGCCCACGCTGAAGGCGGGCGAGACGCGTGTTTTCAAAGTCATGCTGGTCAACGACGAGTCGATTCCGCTGAGCGGACAGATCACGCTTGAACTGATCCGCCGCGGTAAAAGCAGCGTTCTGGTCCGTGCGGAACAGCCGTTTCAGATTAAGCCAGCCGGTACGGCTTCGGTTGCGATCGCCTTGGATATGCCGGATACCGAGGGGGAGTGCGTACTGAAAGCGGTTGCCGCCGCAGACCAGAAAAAAGACGTGAGCCCGACGGTTTGCCGCCGTTGGGTGCGGCTGGCGCGGTAGCCCCATATCACGCCCTCTTACCGCTGAATGCGTCCTGTTCCGCCGCCTGCGGCCAGTGCCTCCACTTCTTTGACGGAAACAAGATTGAAGTCGTGCTCGATCGAGTGTTTAAGGGCGCTTGCCGCAACCGCGAAATCAATCGCCGCCTGCGGGTTCTTACCTGTGGCCAGCGCATAGATGAGTCCCCCGCCAAAGCTGTCCCCGCCGCCGACGCGGTCGACGATGTGGAGTTTGTATTCTGTCGAAAACACGGGCTTTTTCGTCTTTGCGTCGTAAAGCATGCCCGCCCAGAGGTTGTCAGAGGCGGAAAGCGAAGTGCGAAGCGTGATCGCAACTTTCTTCACGCCAAAACGCTCCACCAACTGCTCGGCTACGGAGACATACCCCTCCTTGTCGAGTTTTCCGCTCTCGACATCGGTGCCCTTGCCGACGATCCCAAAAACATCCGCCGCGTCCGCCTCGTTTGCGATGAGGGCATCGACATACGGAACGAGCTTCGACATGCATGCCTCAGCCTCAGCCTGGGTCCAAAGCTTGCCGCGATAATTAAGATCGCAGGAAACCGTGATCTTGTGCGCCTTGCAATACTCAAGCGCATCCAGGCAGATCGCAGGCAACTCGCCGCCAAGCGCAGGCGTGATGCCGGTAAAGTGGAACCCTTTTACGCCCCGCAGGATCTTCGCCCAATCGAAGTCCGTGCGTTTTGCGAGCGCAATCGATGATCCGGCGCGATCATAAACGACCTTCGACGCGCGCTGCGAAGCCCCCTTTTCCACAAAGTAGGTGCCGAGCCGAGGGCCGCCCCAGACGATATCCTTCGTTTCAACGCCGAAACGGCGCACGGCATTCCGTGCCGCCTCGCCCAGCGGATTATCAGGGAGTTTCGTCACGAAGGACACCCCCATGCCGTAGTTCGCGAGCGACACGGCAACGTTCACCTCGCCGCCCGCATAACTCACCTCAAACTTGTCCGCTTGCGTGAACCGACGGTAACCCTCCGGATTAAGGCGCATCATGATTTCGCCAAAAGTAACGATTTTCATTGTCTGGTTCTCCTTTGTTGCAGGATTGATTTAAATACGGGAATTGTCGATCAGGGATTTGGCAACGGAGGTGATCTTGTCCCACTCGCCCGCAGTAATCCACTCCCTGTTCGTAAGACTCCCGCTGATACCCGCGCCAACGCAACCAGCCGCCATAAAGTCCCTGACATTGCCAGGCCCCACCCCGCCAACCGCGAGAAATGGAATATGCGACAACGGTGTGCTTAATGCCTTGACGTAGCCTACACCGAGCGAACCCGCCGGGAAGATTTTCACGAAACTCGCGCCCGCCTCCCAAGCGTCTACAACCTCACTCGGCGTGAGCGCCCCGGGTATCGCGGCGCACCCGCGGCGGACACACTCGCGGATGAGAGACGGGTTAACATTCGGCGTGACCATATACTCGCCGCCCGCATCCTCCATCATCGTCAGTTGCTCTTCAGTGAGAACCGTGCCCGCGCCGACCCGGATATCTCCGGAAAAATGTTCGCGGATCACCCGAATCGCTGCGGCAGTATCCGCCCACGTCTCGGGGGACGCTTGGTTGAACGTGATCTCAACCATCCGGATGCCGCCCCTCGCATAGGCCTCAGCAAGCTTCAGGCAGATGTCTGGCGAAAAACCACGGATGATCGCGATGATGCGCGACTCACGTACCAGTTTCTCAACGTCCTCTTTCATACGACACCTTTCCGGTCAAAACCACGCATCAAGTAGCGCAATCAGGCCGGTCACGGCGATGATACAGGCGAAGAGACCAGCCAGCGCCAAGCCGGTGTTCAGCAATGGACCGGCGCGGTGCTCTCCCATCAGATCGCGCCGGTTCACCAGCACCAAGATCACGGCGACGGTCAGCGGCAACACAAAAACATTGGAGATCTGTGCCATGATCGTAACCGCCACCGGATTGCGGCCACCCAGCGCCGGCACGATCAAGCCTGCGCACGCCGCCACCAGACAAAGCACCCGGAAGGTTTTGCTGCGCGGTTCCATGCGGCCCACGCGATAGTCGGAGATCAGCAGCGGGGCGACCATTAGGATCGGGAAGATCGAAGAGAGACCGGCGCTCAGCGTCCCTGTCATGAACAGCGCGACCGCAAACCGGCCAGCCAGCGGTTCGAGCGTGTGAACCATGTCGAGGATCTTGACGATCTCCTTGCCGTGCGCGTAGAGCGCGCCGGCCGCGACAACCATGATCGAGCCGCTGATCAAAAACATCAGCGACGCAGAGACTACAGAGTCGAGCGTTTGCTCCTTGAGGTCAGCCACGCCCACCCCCTTCTCTTTCAGCAGCAGGGGACGCGTCACGAACGTGGGTGCCGCCATCGTGGTACCCACGAACGCCGCGATCATCAACAACGCCCCAGGCTCGTCGGGGATCGTCGGGACAACCGCCTGCTTGAGGATTTCCGGCGACGGCCAAACCACGAACATCGAGATCAAGAAGGTGATGCCCATCAGCATCACGAAAAAAGCCAGCACTTTTTCAAAGAAGCTGTAGCGCCCGATCATGAGCAAGCTGTACATCAATGCGATCAGAACCACGGCAATGCCCAGCGTCGCGGCGTAGTTTTCTTTCGGCAAGGAGGGAACGTAAAGGGCAAGCGTCTCGTAGATCGCGCCGGACGACAGCGTCAAGATTCCGCCCAGACAGGTGTACTGGGCCGTCGCCACGCCGATCAGAATCAGGATGGCCAACGTGCGCCCGAATGGCAGATGACGTTTCACGGCGTGCAGCGTGGTGTCGCCGGTCACTGCCGCCATGCGGCCGTACGCCTCCATCAACACGCCTGAAAACAGGCAGCTTAGGAAGAGTACCCAAAGCAGTTGCAAGCCGTATTGACTACCGGCCTTGGCCATTGAGGTGACGCTGCCGGTGCCGATCGTGTAACCGATCGCAAAGATACCGGGCCCGACTATTGAAAGAAACTTTTTAATTTTTTTCATACTTTTCAACCATGAAACACATGAAACTTCATGAAATTAGTTTACATACGTGCGTATGTCCGCCTTGGGAAAACAACAAAAGTTGACGAGAAAACCTAGACGCATTCCGGTTGCTTTAAGGTAATTGAGGAGTTGCGCCTCGTGCTCAGGAAGCAGGGTTTTGACAGCCTTCAATTCGAGAATGATTTTGTCGTAACAGACCAGATCTGCTTTGTAGGTCTTTGAGAGCCATTCTCCTTTGTATGAAATCCGCAGGACTTGCTGTGATACAAACGGGATATGGCGCACAGCAAACTCTCTCTCCAGTGCCTCTTGGTAAACCTCTTCCGAGAAACCAGTCCCGAGCACCGTATATACCTCATACAAGGCCCCGCGTATTTGATAACACTCCTCTTCATAAACCATCACGCTCTTTTCTTTCATACCCCTCACCTTTCATGAAGTTTCATGTGTTTCATGGTCCTAACCACACCCCGCCTTTTCATGAAGTTTCATGTGTTTCATGGTTCCCTAACCACACCCCGCCTTTTCATGAAGTTTCATGTGTTTCATGGTTCATCTTGCGACAACGCGGCAGCCCCCGCCGTGTCAGTCGGCCCGGTGTATCCCGGCCCGCCGCCCGCCACATAGCCGTCGCTACGGCCGCTTTCATCACGACTGACCCAGAAGGCGTACAGCGCGCCATTGGACAATGCGAAACGGAAACGGACCGGCCGACCGCGTAAAGCCCTTACGGTGTCGGCGTCTTGCCAGATGATGCGATACAGCGTGCTGTCGACGGAGACGGGGCGGCATTCGGCCAGCGCGAACCCTGGGATGGCCGTCTCGCTTTCGACATCCTGCACCTCCACGCGTAACTCGCCCTGTGGACACGCCACATTCACAAACACGCACGCGCCGCTGAAGAGCAGGGGCCGTGTGGTCAGTTCGCCGCCGTCCTTCGTCGCCGTCATGGCCGCGAAGCCGTCGCGCCGCAGAAAGGCGATGCCCATCGCTCCGTTATCGTACATCCCGTTTTGTAGCCAGTTGTTGCTGAGGCGGTTGGTGTCGCCCTGAAATCCGGAGTAATAGAACCAGAGCTTGTCGCCCTGAATCGTGCAGAGATTCCCGAGCGACTGCACATAGCCGGTATCCCACTTGCCGCTGCCCCAACGCTCCGCGCGGATATGCGCCCTGCGGTCGGGGCGCGACCAGTGGAACCCGTCGCGGCTGTAAGCGAAATTCAGCTCCGTGATCTTCGGCAAGCCGACTTTCATGCAGACGTCGTTCTCTGGTCCATGGTGAATCTCAAACGCACCCAACATGATGCTCTCGTAGGCGACCGCGTCAAAGTTGTAGAGTTGCGGCACCCGCTGGATTTTCGGATCCTTGGGATCCTTCTCATCCACGGCCAACCAACGCACGGTCTCCGCCGCGCTCCAAGAAGCACCCCGCAGGAAGTTGTCGCTCTCCCTGTAATCGCGTGACCGTCCGCGCCAGCCACTCCGCAGGCTGTAGATCCATTTTCGGCGGAAGGGATTGTAGAACATGGTACTGCGGTCGCCGGTGTTGCCGGTAATCACCCGGTTCACCCAGTGGATGCCGTCCGCTGAGGTCATGCTCACGCCCGACATGTTTCCACCCGGTCCGCGCATGAACATTTTGTAGCGCTGCAGCGGATCGGTCGCCTCCCAATCGGGCACCACGGTCCAGGAGTCGGGGGTGAGGTCCGGCGGCAGTACTTGGTTGGTTTCCGGCACCACGTCCAGTTCGGGACGAACCCAATCCAACCCGTTGGTGCTGGTAGCGTAACAAATGGTGTGGATCCAGCCGGCTTCGTACCAGAGTTTGAAAAGATGCTCGTGGGGATCCCACCAGAGCCCGCCGCCCTTCGGCACGGCCGCTGCGTTCCGGATGCCGTTCAACTCGAGTTCGGTCTCCGGACGCAGTACTGGGTTGCCGCTATACTTCTCAGGCATGCCGAAGACGCGCTGCAACGTGCTGGTTGCGATCAGAAAATCATCCACGAACAACTGTCGCCCCACATCGATATGGATCAACTCCGGCGGCACGTCCAAATACGGCACGGCCATCGGTGCCCAGTCTGCGGTGTTCACGGTGCGCGGCGGCCAGTTGGTCGGAAGTTCGATGCCGTTGTAAAGCCGCTCGCCGCGCCCAGGCTGAAGGTCGAACGGCGGCGGTGGTCCGGTCACCGCAGAGAAACCGGCGAACACCGTCCACTTGGGGAAACGGAACGTCTCGTCCTGCGCGACCTGTTTCTGATAGACGCGACTGATGTCGTAAGCCGCTTTGCCGAAAAGCTGAAAGGTCGCCGGTGCTTTGATCCAGACAAACCCCAGCTTCTCCAGACGCGCGCATTGCGAATGCGTGGCGCACGGATCGGCGGGATCAGCCGTGATCACGGTCAGCACACCGGCCTGCTTGGCCGTCACGGTAAGATTGCCATCAATGTTTGCGCGCAGAAAGGTCAACCCGCGCAACCAGGCGGGTGCTTCAGCCACCGTGTAAGTGCGGTCCGGAAAGAGCCGCGCACCCTCGGTGAACGTGTCCTGCTCAAAAAACCCCTGCACGAAGAGCGCGGCACCGCGCCCCGGCAAAGGTGTGTCGCGTGGCTGTGCGTGAAGCGATGTCAGCCCGCACAGGATGATCGTTGCAGCCGCGATTCCCGTTGTTTCTCTCACCATTCTTTCTCTCCCCAAACCATGAAACACATGAAACTTGAAAATTGCATACGTCTCTTAACCATGAAACACATGAAACTTCATGAAATCAAGGACTCCTTTCATCAGTCGTTACTCACTTTCTCCCGATACCGATACCGATTTCGATGAAACCAAACTAACGCACTAACGCACTAACGCACTAACGAACTAATGAACTAACGCACTAATGAACTAACCACACCCCGCTTTTCATGAAGTTTCATGTGTTTCATGGTATCATTTAGTGGCTTGGGGGCGCTCTTTTCCCCCCGATCCCTCGCTCACAAGCTGACGCAGACGCACCGCGCCGGAAACCGGCTTGCCGGCCAGCGCATCCTCCTCGCGGAAGGTGGAGAAGAGAATGTGGCGTTTACCGGTGCGGTCGAAGTCATGGGTGATGTAAATCGTGCCATCTGCGGTCTGTTGACCGTCCGGATAGGAGACCCCGTTGCGCTCATCAAGCATCAGGCCGCCTTCCCACGTCTTGCCGTCGTCTCTGGAAACAAAGGCGGTCAGATGCGAGCGGCCGGTCTTCTTTCCGATCGGACCATGCTTCACCAGCAACAGGTTGCCGGAAAGCAGCCGCGTGATGAAGAAGCGCGCCGAAGGGTGCTGGATCGGCGACGGCTCCAGCGGCGACCACGTCGCACCGCGGTCGGTCGAGACCGCCTCGCGGATACCGGACTTGGTACGCGTCAGGCACCAGATCGAGCGATCTTTGCGTTCCACAAACATGTGTTCGTCAAAGAGGCGGTCCTCCTTGGGCATACTCGCACCGCCGCGCACGGACCACGTCTTGCCGCTGTCGGTGGAGACCACCATCTTCGAACTGTTCTCCGTATACCAGGTGCAGACCGGTAACGCCCACTCGCCTGTAGAGAGCACAATCGGCTTGCACATCATGACGCCGTCAGCGATATGCGCGGGCGGATGCCAGGCCGTAGACTCGGAACCGGGATCATCGAGCACGATCATCCAGAGCAAATCGGTTGCCGGTAATCCGTTCTTGCGGTCCGTGAAGAACCAGCGCAGTTTTCCGTCCGGTGCGAGCCAAACTTCGGGATCGAAGGTGCGGCGCGGACCGGATCCGTCGGGGTCGGCAATCAACACTTCCTTCCAGGTCCGGCCATGGTCGCCGCTGGTACTGAGCACAACGTAGTTGTTGTTGTCTTCGTTGGGAGTGTGTCCCGCGTACCAAGTGACCCACAGACGGCCGTTGGGTGCGACCGCCAGACTGGAGATACCGGTGAAGGCCCGGTTGGTCACCGCGTGTCTGGGCAGCGGCGGGCCCACATGCTCCAGCGGCGTGGCGGGTGTGATCTCGATTTCAACCCATTCGATCCGCTGCCGGGGCTGTGGGGCGGACGCAACGTCCACCGTGTTGGAGCCGTCTCGCAGGGCGGAGAGCGGGAAGGTGTGACGCACCGCATACGCCGTGAGCTTGCCATAACGCCGCACCTGGGGTTCGACCGTCCGATTGGTGGCGCGCGTTCCATTGAGCGAAACCGTCAGCACGGTGTTCGAGACTTGCGGATGGGCGGCCAGTCCGGTGATCACGGAGACTTTTCCGTATTGGGGTTTCTGGCCGGTCTGAATCACAAAACGACAGGGCGTCTCCGTGGTTTGCGGCAGTTGCGCGCCAGACTCAAACCCGCCTTCCGAGGGTAGCGCGTCGCGGTAGGTGATCGTGTGCCGACGAGGCTCTTGTGCCAGGATTGGGGCCGGAAACCCCTTTTCGATGATCGGACGGAAAGGGGGGCGGTCAAAGGAAAAGTACACCAGATTGAAAAGATAGAAGGCGTTCGCGCCACGGTAACGGCAGGCTTCCGCCCAACCGCGATAGAGATGGATATCCAATGACTGACGCGGTGACCCGGGGTAGGGGGAGAATCCGTTGTCAGTGCCGGGAATGACCGGAACGCGATCCTTGAGGTCGCCGAGGCGCGCGTGCCAGCGTTCGATCGGGATGTCGAAGTCCGCAGTGGAGAAAAAGCAGGAGGCGACGAGCAGTTCGATCAATCCGTCGCGCGCCCACGCCACCGCGTCGGTGCCGAGATGGGCCGCCACATCCGGATCCGAGGCCACGCGCGCTGAAATGCGGATCGGGTGTCCGCGTTTTTTCGCCCAGAGGTCTGCCAAGGCGCGCACCTCGCGCATGAAGCGGGTCAGCACATCGCGTTGCGCGAACGCCTTGCCGGGCGTCAGGTGATAGGGGAAGCGCAGCCAGTCGGTTTCAAAGCCGTCGAAATCATAGCGTTCGAACAGTTCCCGCACGACAGCCATGTGATAGGCGTAGGCCTCCTCCTTCGAGTAGTCGAACGCACACTCCATCCAGTTGTTCGTGGTGGTGTCCGGGTTGCGCCAGAGGTCGCGGCGCTCGCGCCAGAAAGTCGTGTTGCGGAAGTAGTCCGGGATGTTCACAAAGTGCACATCGTTCATACGCATGGTGATCCAGGGTGAAATCCCGCGCTTGCGGCACTGTTCGATCCAGACATGGTAAGGGTCGATCCCTTTGTCGAAAAGGAGTTTACAGTTGACGCACCAGATGTTGGTCGGCGTGACACCGTTGACCGGGTCCCAGATCGCCTCGTGCACGCGGGAGCGGTAACTGGTGCGCTGACCTTGGGGGCACATGAAGAAATGCGTCACCTGTGTGTCAGCGAAGGTGTCGATATAGGCGCGTAGCGCCGCCTCGGTCATCAATTCAGACTTCTGTTTGAAGTAGTGGTCGTTGTCCTCGTTGATAATCAGGCGGGGCGCCAACTCGGCGCCCCTGATCTGCATGGCGGCGCCCGCAAAAATGAGGACAGCCGCAAAGGGTATTCGTTTTTTCATAAAGGTTCTCGTTTCCGTTCTTCGGCCGGGACGTTGGCCCTCACCATAGCGAAATGACCGTACCGCCCGTATGGGGTGTGTGCAGGATCAGTTCCTTGCCGACGATCTCCAGTGCGCACTGTTGCGGTGCGATTTGCGCATTGAGCAACGACAGGGTGGTTTCACTGATACTGAAGTTGTTGTCCGTACGCGCCAGAACTTGTTCCCCGCCACCGCCGCGCGCGAACTCGGTGAGGTCGAGAACGATCCGGGTCGTGGGATCGATGTTGATGTTTTTTGCCGTATCGGCAAGCGTTTGAATCGGGGGCTCCGCGTATCCGCCGCGCGGGATCACGAACGTAAGCGTGGTTCCGCTGCGGATGTAAATGTCCGCTTCGGATTTTAAAAGGCAGTTGGTGCCGATGAACACCATCTGGTTGTTGGTGGAGATTCCGTTTTGGTAAGGGATCGTGCAGTTGTTACTCCCGGCGTGAACCGTGCTGTTGCTGATGATCAGGGTATTGTATGATCCTCTGTCTCCGATGCGGAGGCGATAGGCATACAGATATCCGTTGTTGATGACGGCAAGCGTGTTACTGTTGGCGGTGCCTTCGGTGTACCCCAGACAAAAGGTGACGTTACTCGCGATGAACGCGCTGTTGTCCACGATCATGGTGTTGAAGGAGGAGACATTACCGAAATTGAAAGCGGTGGTCGCAGAGAAAAACGAACCGCCCGTCAGGTTCAGCACATTCGAGACGCCTGCCGCTGTGCCACCGACGTGGCCGCCGGACCAGATTTTCGAACCGTTCGCGATCTCGATCCGGTTTTCCGCGCCGTTGTTGCCGAACCCTCCCGTGTTGGTGATCACGCATCCGGATAGTCTCAGGGTGTTTTTGTGCGCTTCCGCGTTTCCGCCGAAAATCAAACCGGCGACACGGGTCTCGGTCCCGTCGCCATACAGCGACAAGCTGTTCTCGGAACCGTATTCGCCGGCAGAAAGATTTCCGGCCGGACACACGTACGCATTGCTGATGACGACCGTGTTCCGGTTGCCATATATGCCGACCCGGATGCCGCCGCCAGTGTTCGTGACCGTGCCGCCGATGACCTCCAGCGTATTCTCGCCGCTGCTCGACGGATCGCGGCCCAGATAGATTCCGTTGGATTGCACGAACGTGTTCGTGAGCCGGACAGAATTGGATCCGCTATAATAACCGATCGTGAACAGCGAGGACATTTTGAGCGTGGCGTTCCCGGCCTCCAGCGTGTTTTCGGAACCCTTGTTGCCGACGATCGTCTCGGATTGGCCTGTCACGGACGAGCCGGACAGGATCTTCGCCTGATTGGAATCAGAGCCGCTGTTGTTCCCTATACAGAAATTAGCGCCCATCATTTGGAGTGCGGCGGATTCGGAAAGGGAGAGCCGGTTCCAACTGCTGGCCGCTGTGTCGCCGACGTAGAAATGGTTGTTTGTCGCCAGGACAACCGTTCCGGTGCCGGCAGCCTCAACCCAGTTGCCTGAAGAGAACGCATGGTTGCCGATGTAGAAATTGCCGTCCACAACAGCGCCGTTGTAAACGCCCATCCCGCAGCTTACGGCGTTCGATGCGGCCCCGATGTGAATTCCGCGTTGCGGATTTAGGTATCGGGTGGTCGGGCCGTCAGCGATAAACACGCAGTTGGAAGAGTTTTTATCTTGTCCGAGGACGAGTCGGTTGGCGGTTTGGTTGATCGTTCCGCTGGTCAGCCGGACGAATGTTTTGGCGGCGTTGAGTTTGGTCTCGCCCTCCTGACCCACCGAAAGCGTGCGGCCGGATCCCAGATTGAAGACGATGTTCGTGCCGCCCAGAACCAACCGGGCGAAGGTGGCGTCCTCGCTCATCCACAGTTCCGGCGCGGCCGGATTCAGCGTGTAGAATTGAATCGCCTTGTCCGTGGCAATGGCTGCGGGCCAGTTATCCAGGTTTGAGAAATCGTTTTGTGCGGGGTCGGTTTTCGCGACCCAGTTCACGATCGCCCAGGCGCTTTGCACGGTGAAGGCAAGGGCGAACAGAATGCGCTTTGTCATGACCCACTCCTTTCATTATTTGCAGTATTGTAGCACGTTCACATTTTGACGAACACCTCGAATCAGGGTGCGACGGGTTTTCCCGCTTCAGGATCGATGACGAGTTCCAGCCAGGTGACGCTTTGGGGGAGGCCGCCGGTCAGGGTGAGCCCGATGGCGTTGTATCCACGCGTCAGGGATGCGGTCGGCACGTCGAAAACCAAGACACGTCCGGCCAGTTCGCTGAGGTTGCGGCGGGGGGGCGTCATCCAGTTGTCGGGTTTGGGTTTTAGAAATTCGTCTTTCGTGGGCCGGGGGAGGTCGGGGAGTGGTTGGCATGCGGTTCCGTTGACGCGCGCGTCGAACTGTGCGGCTTCGACACCGTTGGTGGCGTACAACCCGATGAAGAGGCGGCAGGCCGCGGTTGCGGCAGGACGTGGACCGATGTGCAGCCGGAAGGATGCGGACGGGTTGTTTACGGCGAGCGGGGCAGGCAACGCGGGACGGTAATCGGTTTTTTCGGGCAGGCCATCGTGGATTGCAAGAGGATGGATACGGCGGCCGGCGGGGGCGCTCTTGCGGTCGGCCGCGGCGCGAAAGAGATCGGCCAGCGTGCCTTCCTCAAAAGATTTGCCTTCCGGGGTGCGCAGACGCTGGATGCCGGTGACGGCATGGAAATGGTTAAAGAGATAGATGCCTTCCGCACCGCGGTCAGCCATCGATGCGGTAAACCCGCGTTGCGCTGCGATATTGTTGACAAACTGGAACCCCTTAGGCACACACAGGTAGGTGCATTGGGTGCAGGCGATCAGCTTGCAGGCAGCGCCGTCGGGACCGATCTGCGCGCGCCAGCGTTCAATCGGAAAGTCGCCGCAACCGCCCCAGAAGTCGCTGACCACGATCATGTCCACAAGACCCTCCCGGGCCCAACGGACCGCGTCCAGACCCTCGGCGACAGCGAACTCCGGCGTGGCCGGAACGCGCACCGCGAGGTGGACCGGGTGTCCCCGGCGTTGCGTTGCGGCCTGCGCATGGCGGCGCGCCTCGCGGACGAATGCGGTGAGCAGTTCACGCCCCGCGTCCAGCTCCTGCTCCGGGAAGTTGTTGGGGGTCCGCATCCAGTCCAGTTCCAACCCATCGATGTCGTAACGGGTCAGCACCTCGACGATCAGCTTCATGTAGTGATCGCGCACCTCGGGATGGGTATAGTTGAAGAGCCCGGTGCGGTTGACGCGCAACTCGGGATGGTTGAAGAGCAGGGGGCTGACGCGGGAGAAATCGTTGAAATAGTGGTGATCATTCATGCGCAGCGAGATCCAGGGCGAGATGCCCTTGGCGCGGGAACGGGGAATCAGGCGCGCGAAAACGTCGTTGATGCCCAACTTGTGAAGCAGGTAGTACCCGCGGGGCCATTCGGTGACTTGGGTTTCCGGGTCCGGAACGTCCCAGTAGCTCGGCCAGGCTTTGCTGTCATACCCGACACGCTGGTAGTTGACATTCCAGAAAAGGTGGGAGACCCCAGTTCCCACATACTGGTCCACCTCTTTGTCGATCGCCGCCTCGGCCACGGCGCGGTTGGTTCCCTCTTTACGAAAGTGGCCGGTTATGAAGTTGACCACCCCGTCTGCCGCCATGTTGATGATCACGGGCATGGGGGCGTCGGATGCGGGGCGGGGGGCGGGTTGCGCCAGGGCACCGAAGGCGATGAGACAGAAGACCGAAACAGTCAGAACGGAACGAAAAAAAGTCATCCTCTCCTCCAAGACGACGCCCGGCTCTTCCCGGACGGGCGGGCGGGTTAAAAACACAAGTTTTTTAAAGTTGTATACCAGTTTAACCGTTCGGTTAGATGGCGTCAAGAGGGTGAGCGGAGATTTTTCGATTTCCCGGCGACGGGGAAAGGGACATGCTCAAATCTGGCGGGTTTTTGTTTTTCGGGAGAGCCGTATGAGGAGTTCATCTTTGGCATGCTGTTCCTCAAACGGCTATCCGATTCGTTCGAGCACGAGTTTGCGGAAGTCGGGCGAGAGGTTGGCGAAGTAGGCGGTGAAGCCGGTCACGCGCACAATCAGATCGGGATAGGCCTCGGGGTTTTTGCTCGCTTCCAGAATCTGTTGCTCGTCAACGACGCTGATGTTCATGAGCGTCCCGCCCAGTTCGAAGTGTGTGCGGATCAGCGTTTTCAGGCAGGACACCGCCTGTTCGGTGTCTAGGCTTCCGAAGTCCACATCCAATTGCAACGGTGCGGTATTGCCGTAGCCCGGTTGTACGGCTGCCACGGCTGCGACCATCGCCGTGACCGCTCCATCGCGCCGGAAGCCGACACTGGGGTTCGCGCCCTGCGAGATCGGTTCGCCTGCATACCTGCCGTTCGGCAGTGCGCCCACGCTCTTGCCGAGCCGCACTGTGTCGGCCCACGAGAAGAGCCCCGGGATCAGGACGATCGGTTTGACGAATGGAATGTTCTTCGCCTCTGCCCGGAGCTTGTCGGTAAAATCGCGCACGATCCGTTGCGCCCAGGCGTCGCCGCGTTCGGAATTGCCGAACTTTTCAGATAGCGACAAGAGCCTTTGCACCTGTGGCGCATCATTGAAGTTGGCCTCCGTTGCTTTGAAAACATCGTCGAAGGTCAGAAGCTTCTCGCGTTCCACCCGCTGTTCCAGTGCGGTGAACGCATCCGCGACGGTCGCCAGCGCTGCGCCGTCGACCCCGATGTTGTAGTACTGCGCCCCGCCGTGGGAGGCGTCCAGTCCGGTCTCGATCGGGCCGACCGACAGCAGGTTCAGCAAGAGTTCCGGTTCGTTTTCCCACTGGTGCGCCAAGTGGAAGGCGATGCCCTGCCCCGTGATCTGGATGGCCTTTTGCAGATGCTCTGCAAACGCCTGGTACAACGCTTCCGTAGACTCGTACCGCGCGGCCTTCCATGCGACCTCAAACACTTTAGCGAAGTTCACCTTTATCAGGTCGTTCATGCAGTATTCCAGCCCCGGCAAACTCATCCAGTTGCAACCCAATGCGATCCGCCGCCGGGCCAGTTCGATGGGGTAGCCGTTTTTAACGAAGCCGCGGCACAATGCCGCATCGCCGGAGAAGCGCGGGTAGGCTTGCCTGTTTTCCACGAGGCAGCGCACGCCTTCGTCGAACAGCTTTTCCGGCAGGCCGTCATGAACGCGGATGGTGATGTTGCAGGTGCTTTTCAGAAGTCGCGCCGCCTGTAGAATCAGATATGACAGCGCGGAGGTTTGGTCGGCACCGCTCGCGTCGGGTCCGCCGATCTGATAGTAGTGCGGATCGTTGAGCAGCAGACAGAAGAGATAGAACACCGCGTCTTCATCATCGATCAAGCCATCGGCCTTGTCCTTTTCATAGTAGGGCAGCAGGAGCGTGTCCAACTGTCCTCCGGCACCGTCGCGGTTGTAGGTGCGCGATGCGATGTTGAACCATGCGATCCATTGACATGCCTCGCGCATCGTTTGCGGGGGTTGCTCAATCAGGTGCTCGTTGATGCGCGCCAACTCCGTCAGACCTCTGGCCGCCGCCTCCTGCGCCGTGCGTCGGATCAGATCCTGTACGCCGAGAATCGCATCCTCTTCGGCGAGGTAGAGGTCTTGGCTCTCATGATTCGACAGCGGTGTTTGTGCGCGCCGCTCACGCACCTTGGACAGGAGTCCGCCCCAGCCGAGTTTTAACCCGATGGTGTAGTCCGGCGCGAAATGGGCGTCCTTGCCGATACCCGGTGTGATGTCGTACAGAATCTGGCCCGGACGCAGATGGCTGTAATCAAAGCCGAAAGGCGAGAGCTCCAAGCGATAGTTCGTGCGCATGCGCGACATCATGAACATCCAGCGCCCGGCCAGTGCGTCGTCGGGATCGATGTAGACCGGATGGATTTCCATCAGGTAACGGAAGTTCGTGCCCCATGCCCGCACGCCATGGAACGATCCGTTCGCGTCGCGGCAGGGGAGGTTCACTTTCAGCGACTCCGGCGGCAGCACCCAGCCGTAGTCATCTTCGTCCATCGGCCCCAGGCGGCGGCGCTTTTCCTCCGTCTGCCGAAGCTTTGTTTCGCGCAAACGCCGCATCTGTTCTGAATATCTCATGCTCTCACTCCGTCCACAACCAGCGGGATCTCTGCATCTTGAATGATCTGACACAGGCGGCGCAGACGCTCATCCGAAGGCGCTTGGAACGCCGGGGCTTTCCGCCCCAACGCAACGTATTTTTCCTGTCCCAGCGGCTGATAGCGCAACAGTTCGTAGTAAACCAGCGTTTTCAGCGGCTTCAGGATTTCGATCGTCTGCTCGATGTTCGCATCGTCGTCATTCACCTCCGCGATCAACGGTGTGCGAACGATCACCGGAAGTTGCGTTGTACGCAATCCAGCAAAGTTTTTCAAGATCAGGTCGTTGGATACACCCGTCGCGCGGCGGTGGCGTTCGGGGTCCACCAGTTTCAAGTCCGCCATCAGTACATCCAGAAGCGGCAACACTTTTTCCAGCACGTCCGCCGGGACATGCAGGCTCGTCTCAATGGCCGTAGGGATGGCCTCCGCCCGGCACTGCTCCAGCAAGGCCAGCAGAAAGTCGGGCTGGCTGCAGGGCTCGCCGCCGGTGAAGGTCACGCCGCCTTCCGGTGCATAGAACGGTTGGTCTTTGCGGATGACCGTCATGACCTCTTCCACCGTCCGTTCAACCGACGACAGGCTGCGCGCGCCGAGCCGGCATCGATCCGCATTCTCCGCCAAGCCACCGCATGCGCCGCAGCCCAGACACTGATTCGGATAAAACAGCGGAACGGGATGCGCGCTCCACGTTTCGGGATTGTGGCACCACGCGCAGCGCAGCGGGCATCCCTGCAGAAACACGACTGTGCGGATGCCCGGGCCGTCGTGAAAAGAGCCCCGCACGATGTCTGTCACCCATCCTTTCAAGTGTCACGCCTCCTGAGCGGTTACGACTCGGTTGTGTCGTTGACGGTTTCCACGCGCCCGCTTGCTGCGGACCGCAGACCCGCATCGAGAGCCGCCGTCATCTTGAGGTTGAACGCCGCGCTCAGGGTCTCATGGAGCGGCTCGCCGGTTTCGAGATGATGGATGAAGGCTTCGGCCAGCGTGGCGCGGCCTTCCGGCAGGGAGTCTGGCTCAATGATCTCGACATCATGTCCGGCGCCCCGCGTGAGTTGCACAACCGGTTTTTCACCGTAGATTTCAAAAGAGAGTGCGCCGCTCGAACCGAACAGCATCAGGGGACCGGCGGTTAGATACGCTTTGCCCAAGGTCGTCCACGATCCCTGCGCGACGGCGATGGCGCTCGGGAAACGCACGAGGATTATGCCGTTGTCGTCGGCGTCACACCATTCGCTGTCGAGGTTGAGCCGGATGCCCTGTGCGGAAACGGCGCTGTCGCCCGTGTACCAGCAACCGTACATCACGCCATAGCAGCACAGGTCGATTGTCGCACCGCCGCCCGCGTCTTTCTGGTGCAACCAGATTGCGGCGCGTTCTTTCTCCGTGAGCGGCTCGGCAGACTCACTGACGCCTTTATGCGAGGCACCCGGTCCGTAAGGTCCGGAGTGACCCACGCGGTAATGGATTTCAAGAGGCTTGCCGATGGCACCCGCATCAATCAGTTCTTTGGCCTTGCGCGCATGCGGGAGCCAAGTCGCCGGCCAATTGACAACCAGCGTGGTGCCCGCATCGCGGCAGGCCTTGACCATCCGTTGCGCGTCCGACAGCGAGACGGCCATCGGCTTCTCCACGCAGACGTGGACACCTGCGCGCGCGCAAGCTTCGACCACATCGGGGTGCTGACTGTTTTCGGAGTTGATGGCCACGATATCCAACTTCTCGTTTGCCAGCATCTCATGGTAGTCATCATAGCATCGGGTGATGTTCGCCAGCCGCATGACATTGTTGCGGTTCCATTCGCGGGTGTACGGCACGCTCCGCAACTCCGGGCACAGCGGCACGGTGTCCGCGCAGGCGACCATCTCGACCTGCGGATGCGCGGCGAACATCGACGCCACGTGGTTGATGTGCGGATGCGCAAAACCGATGATTCCAACTCTGTATTTTTTGCTCATGTCAAAACTCCTTGTTCTTTCCTTCAGTTTGTGGTGTGCAGTCGGTTAGTGACAGGGGTGTGCGAGTCGAGTGCGTGTCTTGTGCGGAGCACAGTCGGGAGCGCGGGCGTCCCCGCCCGCATGGTGAAAGGCCATGTGCGATTCAGATGCGCGGTTTGGTTCTCAAGAACTACGCGCGGCAGCTTTTTGCAAGACACGTCGTTGCGGGCGGGGACGCCCGCGCTCCCGACTCGCCATTCTCCTTTCCACAAGAAACGCATGATCTTCGCATCTCCCTGTCATTACCCGTCTGCTTGATCCAGACGTATCTCGCAACCCTCTTTGGCCGACTGATAGATCGCTTCCAGCGCGCGCATGACGTTCAGCGCCTCCTCTTTTTTCACGCAGATTTCTTCCGTGCCCTTAATCACCCGGACGAAATGCGCGATCATGTGCCAGTGCGCGTAGAAGGGATGATTCGGCTCGGGGGGCAGGATTTTCGGCGTGATATCGACCTGGTACCGGCCCATGTTTTTGATGACGCGCAGATCCAGCACGCGCGGGTCAAACGACAGTCCGCCCTCCGTGCCCATAATCATCACGCCGCCGGCGCTGTCGGGGATGTTCGCCGCCCAGCAGACTTTGAGGTGAATGGTGCCGCCGTTATCGAGCCGCAGAAACGCGCTTGCAAAATCCTCCACATTGAACGTGGCGGCATCGTACGACGCGCTCGAAACGCCGCCGGCGAATGCACCGCTCTCGACCGAAGAGGTGATCAGGTTTTCATTGCGCGGGCCGATTTTGGAGTACGTCGCACCGGAGACCGCCACGACCTTGGGGTTCCCCATGACCCAGAGCACGGTGTCCAGCATGTGCACGCCGAGGTCATACAGCACGCCGCCGCCCGACAACTCCTTGATATGGAACGATCCATGGGTCGGGATGCCGCGCCGGCGCATGCGCGCCACATCCGCGCAGTAGATGTCGCCGAGTTGCCCGTCTGCGGCGAATGCCTTCGCGGCGGCGATCTGGTTATAGAAGCGCATCGACTGTCCTACCAGCAGGTGCCGATCCGATTCTTGCGCCGCCTTAAAAAGGTCGGCTGCATCCCGGCTGGTAATCGTCAGCGGCTTTTCGCAGAGGACGTGCGCACCGGCGCGGAGTGCCGCTTCGGCGTGTTCCCTGTGGCTGCCAGCCGGCGTGCAGACCGACACAACATCGGGGGACAGTTCCTTCAACATGTTGCCGACGTCGTCAAACACGCCGGGAATCGCATGTTTGTCGGCCAGCGTCTTCGCGCGGTCGAGATCCGTGTCCACGACCCCGACAATCTCCGCTCCGGGCTGCGACAGCCAAGCCGGGACATGCGCCGAGTTAGCAATCATGCCGCAGCCGACCACGGCGACTCTGAGTTTACGCTCTGACATCGTTTCTCCTCTCTAACGCATCAGGCCTTAAGGCCGTCCAATTGCAAATCCATCTTGTCGTCCGACTTGAGAATCTCGTCCCACGTGACCAGCCGTTTCTCGTAGCCCGCCGTGCGCCCCATGATGGCGATCAGGTTGCTCTCGACGCCATACTCGACGGTTGAGTTACTGTAGTCTCCCGTGGTGACCGCCGTATGGAAGAGGGCGATGTTCGCGACAGCGCCATCCCTGTAAAGCGTCGTTGTTTTACCGCCTTTATACGGATTCCGGCCGAGGATCATGCACCTGCCGGCGTATTTTGTGTGCAATCGTCCGTCGGTGCCGTAGAGTTCAACGATCTGATGCTTATCCTGTTCGCCGGCGCCATCATTGTAACGCTTAGACGTGAAAGTCACGGGCACGTCATTTGCGTACTGGTAGAGAACGCCGAGATAGTCCCAGTTGTCACCGACCGGGCTTTTCGATATGCGCCCGCCCGCCCCGATCGCGCTCAGCGGCGGCTTCTGCATCATCCAGTGCATCATGTCAACCGAGTGGATGTTGATCTCCACCATGTAGTCGCCGGACAGCGCTTTGTAGAGCAACCAGTTTTTGAGGCGCGTCTCGGGCGTGTCCGGTCCGGGCTTCACGCCGCACTCGCCCGAATGATTGAAGGCCTCGCCGAAGGTGATCTTCCCAAGCACGCCCTCGTGCAGCCGCTTCACCGTCTCCTGGAGGAAGGGATCGTTGCGATGTTGGAAATCCACGAAAACGACCTGCTTGTTCTTTGTCGCCCGTTTGCCCGACTCCGCAACGGTCCGGCATCCGGGCGCGTCAACAGCCACAGGCTTGGCCGCGTAGACATGCTTGCCGGCGTCCACGGCGTCGGCGATCTGCTGCGGGTGGAAGCAGGGCGGTGACTTGATGATGACGGCATCGAGGTTCCCGCACTCAAGCAGCTTCTTGTATCCGTTCAGCCCCGTGAACCGCCGTGACG
>JAPXSY010000008.1:0-80347 GCA_033812795.1 Kiritimatiellia bacterium | reverse complement strand
CCCCCCCCCCCCCCCCCCCGTCACTGACCGATTCCGGTTTCCGGCTTGATGGACCGGGGAAGGGTGTGTACGATAACGCAATACGGTTAAGGTTCCGGAGCATATCCGGTGTCTGCGCCGTTCTTTTTCGGTATGGAGATCCTGACACATATCCCGTTTACGGTCGATTGGACGCGTCTGCTGCGTGAGGCGCATGTCGAGGCCGGTTCCGAGGACGCGGCGGAACTGCTGGCTCTGGCGGAGCGCGCCGCGGAAGTCGGTCGGCCCAAGGCCGCCTACACCGAGGCGTTTGTGGAACCCGTCGGAGAAGACACGGTGCGCATCGGCGGCAGGGTGTTCACCAGTCGGGTTCTGAAACGTAATCTCGCGGAGGTGGGGCGCGTGTTCCCGGTTTTGATGACCTGCGGCAACGAGATGGATGCGGCGTATCCCGCCGACGGAGAGGTGTTGCGCGCATACTGGCGGGATCTGTTGAAGAGCCAGATGCTGTCCGCTGCGGTCGAGTCGGTCGGCGAAAGGGTGCGGCAACGGTACCGGCTCGGAAAGACGGCGATGATGCTGCCGGGTTCCGGCGATGTGACGGTTTGGCCGATCGAACAACAGCGCGAACTGTTCGCGTTGCTGGGGGAGGCGTCTACGGCCATCGGCGTGACCCTGACGGACTCTTGCCTGATGATCCCCAATAAAACCCTCTCCGGTATCCTGTTCGCAACCCAGAGCGATTTCCGGGGGTGCGAGGTGTGCCATCGGGAGAATTGCGCTTCGCGGAAGGCCCCGTTCAACCCGCGGCTCTGGCAGACGTATGAAGGGGATGCCGTTGTTTCAGGATCAGGCCGTTGATCGTCCAAACCTAAAAAGGGCAGTAGGACTTTCAACGCTCTCTGGTTCCTGAGTTTCTGGTTTCAGTTGGGGACACGGGTGTCCCCGCCCGCAACGGTGGATCAGTCACTCTGCCTTGCCTATAAATTGACAGGATTACAGGATTAACCCTAAAAGGAGCAGTTGAACGGGTGGAATTCTAGCAAAGCCCCGCAAACATTGGGTTTTGCGGTGCGTCCGACGCTCTTTTTGAACTCTTGGCCCCAGCACTTCATCGCTCCACTTCGTCGTAAGCGCAATCGACTGAGTTTTGGAGACCGGTGCGTATGCGGGACTGAGGCGTCCGCGGACGGTTCGGGGAACCGTCCCTACCAGCGGGCGGGGACGCCCGCTTCTCCCGTCAGACCTTATATGTCGACCCGCGACGAGCGACCTGCGGTGTCGGAAACGCGGGCGTCCCTGTCGATCGTCGCGGGTCGAATGTCGCGGGTCGCGGGTCGACGATCCCGCTCCCGATACCGATACCGATAGCGATCCCGACCCCGATTTGGATGAAACCATGAAACCATGAAACCCCGAAACCCAAGAGAGTTGAAGGTTCAACTGCTCTTTTTAGGATAAATTGACAGGATGACAGGATTTTCAGGATTGAACCCAAAAGGAGCAGTTGAACGGGTGGAATTCTAGCAAAGCCCCGCAAACATTGGGGTTTGACGTATTGAGATGCGGGCGGAGCCCGCAATCTCAAAGGCTGTAAGACTGTGAGGCTGTAAGACTGTGAGGCGGTTGTGTTCTGTGGTGAAACAATCGCTCCCGCTCCCGATAGCGATCCCGACCCCGATTTGGATGAAACCCTGAAACCATGAAACCAGAAACCCTGAAACCATGAAACCCTGAAACCCAAGAGAGTTGAAGGTTCAACTGCTCTTTTTAGGATAAATGGACAGGATTACAGGATTAACATGATTTTTTTAATCCTGTCATCCTGTCATAAAAACGTATCCCAGAGTTTTCTCGCGGCTCCGGCGCGCGGCGGGCTTGCCTATAACTTACATCAAAGTTATCCTCATTTACATTTCCGTGCGAAGCGCGGGCGGCGGGGTAACCCCCCAAACGGCACTTACCGAACACCGCGACTGGAGGCGGTTGAGTCGCATTGCGCAGGATCTGGGCTTCTGCACCTCACAGTACTACATCCGGCCGCTTGTTTACGGTTGCGCGAACGAGTCGGCTCGGGTACGCTGAACACCGGTCGGGTTTGATTACAGGGAGGTTCGGCATGTCGTATTATCTTGGAATCGACTGTAGTACACAGGGTATGAAGGCGTTGGTGATCGATCCGGCCGCAAGCCGCGTGGTGGCCGGTGCGTCCGTCCGGTTCACCACGGACCTGCCTGAGTTCGGATGCCCTGACGGCGTATTGCCGCACCCCGATCCGTTGATCCGGCATGCCGATCCGTTGTTGTGGGTCGCGGGGTTGGAACGGACGCTGAAGCGGCTTCAGGATACGGGCGTGGAGATGGAACGTATCGCGGCGGTGGGCGGGGACGGACAGCAGCACGGTTCGGTCTACCTCAACCGCCGGTTCGGCGAGGTGCTCGAACGGCTCTCGCCCGACACGCCGCTGGCCGGGCAGATCGCTCCCGCGTTGTCCCGGCCCACGAGTCCGATCTGGATGGATAGCGCCACCTCACAGGCATGCCGGGAGTTGGACGCACGGTTCGGTGCGCGTCTGCGGACCGAAACCGGGTCGCCCGCCATTGAGCGTTTCACCGGTCCGCAGATCCGGCACTTCGCCCAGCGCGATCCCGAGCGGTATGCCGACACTGCGCGCATCCATCTCGTCAGTTCGTTTCTTTGTTCCCTTCTGATCGGGAGAGACGCGCCGGTGGATGCCGGCGACGGTGCGGGCATGAACCTGCTCAATCTGCGGACCCTCTCGTGGGATCCCGAGATCACGGAATTCACCGCTCCGGGTCTGGCCGAAAAGTTGCCGACGATCGGCAGCGGCGTGGCGGGCGGTCTGCATGCCTGCTTTGCCCGCTTCGGCCTCCGGTCCGGCATCCCGGTGGTTGTGTGGACCGGCGATAATCCCGCCAGTCTGGTGGGCACCGGCGCGTGGGGCGCGGGCGCGGCGGTGGTGAGTCTCGGCACCAGCGACACCTTTTTCGCTGCACTCGACCGGTTCCACACCGACCCGGAGGGGTTCGGACATGTTTTCGGCAATCCGGCGGGTGGATTCATGAGCCTGACCTGTTTCAAGAATGGCTCGCTGGCGCGCGATCGGGTGCGCGAAGACGCAGGCGTGGATTGGGCATTCTTCGATGAGACGGCATTTGATCTGACTCCGCCCGGCAATCAGGGGCGACTGGCGTTGCCGTGGTTTGTGCCGGAGATCACGCCGCCGGTGTTGACACCCGGCCTGCGGACGAACTTTGCGTTCGACGCCGCGCTGCCGGAGGTGCGTATCCGTGCGGTGGTGGAGGCGCAAGCCTTGTCCCTGCGCAGCCATTCCTTGTGGATCGGCGCGTTTGACACGTTACGCGTCACCGGCGGTGCCTCGAAGAGTCCCGGGATCCGCCAGACCTTGGCCGACGTGTTCCAGTCGCGTGTGGAGAGCATCGCGGTGTCCGATTCCGCAGCGTTGGGCGGCGCGATGCTGGCGGCGCATGCCGCGGATGGCGTGCCGCTCGATGTTCTGACGCGCGGTCTGACCGCCGTGACGGCGGTGTGCGAACCCCGCGACGACGTTTCCGAAGTCTATGAGGCGTTGCTGCCCGAACTCCACGCACTGGAGCGCGGCGACCCGATCTGAAGAGAGACCGGGGTCGGCACGGCAGGCTATTCGGGAAGCAGCCGCCATTCGAGAACGCCGCCGGAGAAATCGGTTTGGAGCCGCACGCTCAGACGGAACCGGCGGGCACGGACCGGTTGCGAAAAACGCGCCTCGCAGAACCGGTCTTCCGCAACCGGGTATTCGGTCGCCACATCGCGCCAGCCGCCGTCCGCGTCCGCGTATTGGATGCGCCACGAGACGGGCAGGCGGCATGCGCCTTTGCCGGTATCGTCAAACCAGTAGACCTGACTTCCGCAGACGGACTCCTCCTCAGGAAAATCGACCTGCAGCCACTCTTCGCTTCCTTTACGCGGCCACCAGGTCATGCGGTTGATCGTGTTGTCATGGGAATGTTTGGGCAGCACCCCGTCTATGGCCGCTTCAGGCGAATCCTTCACATAGCAGTGCGAGGCGGTGATGTGGAAGTCCGACATCGGATCCGCCTCGGCCACACCGGTCGGGAACCAGGTCTGCATCTCGCCCGCGCCACGGTGGCACCAGGCATAGTAGGGGATCAGGATTATCGTTGCGGGTTGCACGGTCCGTTTACCCCGCAGGTTCGCGGTCACGCGGCTTCCGGTGGTCTGCAGGGCGGTCACCGTGTGTTCGGAGAGGCTAAGGGACGCTTCAGAAAAGACCGCTTCCGGCGCGAGCGTGAGCGATCGTGCGCGGCCGTTGTTATCCACACCTTCGGCGCAGTACAGCAGCGGACCGCGTTCGACCGCGAGCCGACCGCGGTTGTCACGCACGGCGTCATGAGCCCGGATCCGGCGTACGGGCATGGCGAGCGTCAGGGTCACGGCATCGCCTTTTTTCCATGCGCGGTCGAGGGTGACGTACCCGCTCTCGATCCGCACCGGCACGGGCGATTCGTTCAGGGAGAGGGAAACCGCTTCCGGCGTGGCGGGCCGGGTCTGTGTATAGAGATCGGAGGGTACGGGCTGCCCCGTGGCCCATCCCGGCACGCGGATCCGGAGCGGGAAGGCGAGCCCGTCACGGGAGGGGGCAACCTCAATCCGTACCTTGCCCCGCCACGGGTAGTCGGTCTTTTGCGTCAGCGTCACGTCGCCGGCTGGAGTCGTCAGCCGGGCCTCGCTGGCGAGGAAGAGATTCACGAAGATGGTGGCGTCGCGTTGCGCGTAGGCGAACGTGGCGATCTGCGGGATGAAGCGCACGATATTCACGGGACAGCAGGAGCAGCCGAACCATTTGGAGCGCGCGTAGCCGCCGCGGCTCTCGAGCGGGTTGGGATAGAAGAACGTGTCGCCGGAAAGGCTGATACCCGAGAGGAACCCGTTGTAGATCACGCGCTCCAGAACATCGATATATCGGGCGTCGCCGTGCAGCAGAAACATGCGCTGGTTCCAGAGGGCGTTGGCGATAGCGGCGCAGGTCTCCAGATAGGCGGTCTCGTTCGGCAGTTCGTAGTTCTCACCGAACGCCTCGCCACTGCGGCGCGCACCGATACCGCCGGAGAGATGCAGCTTTTTTGAAACCGTGTTCTCCCACAGGCGGTCGATCGCGGCCAGATAGGCCGTGTCGCCGGTCAACGCCGCAACGTCGGCAATGCCCGCATAGAGGTAACCGGCCCGTACGGCGTGCCCTACGGCTTCGCTCTGTTCGAGAACCGGCAGGTGGTCCTGATAGGTCGGTCCGAAAACCCGTCCGCGCAAGTCCTTGCGGCCGCGCATGGCGACGAAAAATGTGGCGAGATCGAGATAGCGGCGTTCGCCGGTGGCGCGATAGAGTTTGCAGAGACCGATCTCGATCTCCTCATGGCCCGGCACATCTTTGCGTTGCTCCGGTCCTGGACCGAACACCCGGCAGACGAGATCCGCGCTTTTGCACGCCACGTCCAGCAACATCCGTTTGCCGGTTGCGGCGTGATGCGCGACCGCGGCTTCGAAGAGGTGCCCGAGGTTATAGAGTTCGTGGCTGGACTGCACGTTACTCCAGCGCGCGGGACCTGTCATTTCATTTGTGGCTCCGAGCGTACGCGCGGTGTAGAGATATCCGTCGGGCTCCTGCGCGGCTGCGATGCGGACGATCAGCCGGTCGAGATATCCGTCCAACTTCGGGTCGGGATGTGTGGCCAGAGTATGGGCCGCACCCTCGATGACCTTGAAGACATCAGAATCATTCCAAGCCGTGCCTTGAAAGGGACCGGACTCGAGTTGGCCCGCGCGCGCGAAGTTCGCGATACGTCCGGTCTCCTCGCACTTGCCGAAATTGGCCCAGACCGTAACCAGCCGGTTGGTTTCCGCGCGCGACAGCCAGAAACCGTCCAGCAGCCTCACTCGCGTGATCGGCGCGGGCTGGTAGGCGTAGTCCGCCGCAAACACGGAGCCTGCGGACAGGAGTGCGAAAGCCAGACAAAGGCGACGGGTGGGGGGTGGAATGCGCATCGGTTTCACTCCTTGTTTGGTGTTGCGTTATTGGCCGATTCGGTACGTGGCGAAGGCGTGAGCCAGTCGCGCAGACCGGCCAGAACCGCGTGGGCCACGCGTTCGCGTTGATCGGGTTGTTGAAGCGACTCCTCGCCGAGGGGGCAGGTGATGAAATCGAGTTCCAGCAGGCAGGCGGGGACGACGGGATTGCGGCAAACCGCGAAGCTGGCGGTGCGCACACCACCGTCAGCCGCAGGGGACGCCGCAGCCAGATGCGGGTGGAGGGCCCGGGCCAGACGGAGGCCAATCGCATTCCAGGCGTAGGTGGCGATGTGTCGGCTTTCGGAGGGGTTGCCCGCAGGTCCGCAGGAGTTATAATGGATCGAGATGAAGGCGTCAGCCTTTCGCTCATAGGCCAGCCGCACACGCGCATACAGGTCTAAATCCTTGTCATCCTCACGCGTCAGCAACACGCGGAATCCGGCCTTGCGGAGCGTGGCGGCCACCCGGTGCGCCTGAATCAGATTGGCCTCTTTTTCTGTCAGCCCGGTAGGGCCTACCGCGCCGGTCGAAGCGCCGCCGTGTCCGGGGTCCAGCACAATCAAAATGGAGTCTGGCGCGCGGCCCACGGGCGGGTTCAAGGTGAATCCGGCCGTGAGATCGGGAATCGGGAGGTCGCAGGGCGGCAGGGGATGTTCCGGCGCGAGGGAAGTGAGATGACGCGACTCCATGAACCGGCGTTCGCCGGCCAGCCAGAAACGGGTGTGTGCGCCAACGAACCCGGCGCCCCGCACGGTCAGATCAGGAGGCAAAAAGGCCACGGTCTCGCCGCCGCCCGGTTCGCTACGCGCGCGCATTGCGAAGAGGGGGCCGGTTGTGCGTAGGGCCGGCCAGTCGGCGCGTGCGGTGAGCGGGGCTGCTGCGGCGTCCAACAACCCGGTGGCGAAAAAGGTCACCGGCACGTCGGCGACCGGCACGTCAAACGCGAGCTTGGCCGCGTAAAGCGTGGCGTGGCCGGGTTGCGGTACGAGTGCGAGGGTCCGTTCGCCCACCGCGGCGAAGACCGTGCGGTCCGCTGGCGCGAGGCAGGCGAGCCGGACCGTTTCGCCGGTACAGAGCCCCAGCGGTTGGAGTGGAGCCTGCGCGCGTAGGGAACAGCCATCCCAACTCTGGGGCGGCGGATCGATTCGGAAGGTGTGACGGATCACGGTCCCTCCCGCGTTGAAGATCAGGGTGTTGGTGCCGGGGGAGACCGGAGCCATGTGCAGGAATCCGCCGGTGCGGTGCGGTGTGATCGGGCGTTCATCGAGCGTCAGCGGCACGTCGGCAGGCCGCACCGCGCCGATCACAAACACGCGGTCCGTGTATGCCAGTCGCGCGCCTTCAGCCGGGAAGACGATGCGGATCGGGGGTTCCGTGGCGGACATCGCGCATACGGGGCCTCCGAACAGGAAGCAGAAGAGGACGAAACTCCGGGAACACATGCCCGGGAGCGTAGCAAAGCCGTAACGGAATGTAAAACCGGGTGTTTTCAATTTACACATGTGGGGCGGAATTTGAAAAAGCGATTCAGGCGTTGAGGTCGAGAAAATGAAAACCTTTTTTCTATGTGGTAAAAAATTCGTTTTTCCTGAATTTGTTTCGTAATCGATCCTGTTTGCTTCTGAAGATTGTGATACCATATTTACCCACGCCGATTGTCCGCGCCAAGGTCGAGCGGGCTCAGAAACTTCTTCTCAAGAAGGAGTGTCTACGCATGCAAAGGTGAGAGAACAGGAGGTACAGGCAAATGACGAAATACATGTTGATCGCAACGGTGGGTTGGTACGCGTTGTCCGGGGTTCATGCGGCAGATCTTCGCTGCCCGTTGCCCGGGAAATGGGAATTGGATACAAGCGTAAGCGATGAGTTTGACGCGGATTCGCTCGACAAGACGAAATGGTGGGATTATGCGCCCCATTGGCCGGGTCGGCCGGGTGTCTATCGGACGTTGGCTCGGAATGTTTCGCAGCGGGAAGGATGCCTTTTGTTGACGACCGATAAAGTGCCGGATTCAGAGATCCCGTATGAAGCCCGGATGGATGGCATGCAGGGGTATACGTGCGCACTTGTGAAAAGCCGAAAGAAAGTGATATACGGCTATTTTGAAGCGCGCATCAAGGCAACGCCAGCCGCGATACGAAATGCATTCTGGCTTTATGACCCGCTAAGTGATGATTTGAACAGAAAGTACTCGCCAGGCGATGTGTCGGAGGAGATCGACATCTGTGAAATTCTCGGCAAGCACCAGCCAGGCGACAAAAACCAGTCGTATGTTACGTCACATTACACTCATCATTATCTGACGCCGTATTATGAGGGCATCTGTAATAACCTGAACGTGCCGCTCGGCGTCATGCGCGAGCTGGCGTTCTGCCCTAGTGCCGATTATCACGTTTACGGGCTCCTTTGGACGAAAGACGAACTTGTGTGGTATGTGGACAATGTGGAAAGCGCCCGTATGCCCACGGGGAGCTTTGCCCAAGGCGGATTTCGGCGTCCATTGCACGTCGTCCTCGACACCGAAGTCAACGACTGGTCGGGTGCAAAAGTGTCTGAACTTGATGCCAGGACATTGCCGGCGACGGCAAAAGTCGACTGGTTTCGCAGATGGGTGCCGATCAGCAAATGAGTCCCTCGAAGAGGCGCTAAAATGAGGCAGATGAAAACAAGTTGTTTCTCGCGCAAAGACACGAAGAGGAATAGATTGTCATGGGAACCCCTTTGTGTCCTTGTGTGATTCTAAATGGGTTGCAGGCTCCACGTTGGTTTTAGGAGGGAGGGAAAGAGGGGGAGGCGGGTTATTGCGATCAGGGGGCTGAACCTAAAAAGAGCAGTTGAACCTTCAACTCTCTTTGGTTTCAAGGTTTCAGGGTTTCAGGGTTTCAGGGTTTCATCCAAATCGGGGTCGGGATCGCTATCGGTATCGGTATCGGGATCGGGATCGTCGCCCCGCGACCCGCGACATTCGACCCGCGACGATCGACAGGGACACCCGCGTTTCCGACACCGCAGGTCGCTCGTCGCGGGTCGCGGGGCGACATAAGGTCTGACGGGAGAAGCGGGTGTCCCCGCCCGCTGGTAGGGACGGTTCCCCGAACCGTCCGCGGACGCCTTAGTCCCGCATACGCACCGGTCTCCAAAACTCAGTCGATTGCGCTTGCGACGAAGTGCAACCGACAAAGTGCCGGGACTAAGAGTTCAAAAAGAGCGTCGGACGCACCGCCGCGTCCTGCGCCAAACAGGTGCGGCGGGGTTCTCAACAAAAGTCAATGCTTATTGGGCTGAACGCAATGAGAGGGTAGAAAGGGACGGGAGACGGGAAGCGGGGGGATGGGGGCGGCAAAAAGGAGGAGTTCAGCCCGAGAAAATGAAAAACCTCGGCAAACGCCAAGGTTTCAAAATGGTGGTAGGGCTTGGATTCGAACCAAGGAAGGCGTCCGCCAGCAGATTTACAGTCTGCCCCGTTTGGCCACTTCGGTACCCTACCGCAACAAAAAGTTCCAGAAATATCGCAAAAAGCGGGGCGGATGTCAACGCGGCAAATGCTTTTTTCCCGGTCACGGATTGACGGCAGGCAGCATATTCTGTTATTTTACTTCTTTTAACCAAGCGGCTGTGTCATGGAGGGGAAACCCGCCGGAACCGCGCCGCAGGTCGGGTTGAAAGGGGGTGAACAGCGTGATCCAACTCCGATTGAAAAAAGGCGAGTCCGTCGAGCGTGCGCTCAAACGGTTGAAGAAGATTATGGACAAGGAGGGCTTGTTGAAGCAGCTCCGCAATAATCGTTATTATGAGAAACCGTGCGAAAAGGCCCGCCGCAAATCGGCACGCGCCCGTATCCGGAACAACTCTCGCCGCGCAGCGCGCGAGATGTTCTGATCGAATGGGTTCAGCCCTGACGTGACGCCTTCGGAAGACCGGGGGCGTCTCTTTTTTTTCCGGCGTAAGAGGGGCAGAACGTCGCTAGCGGACATCCGTCACAACGCGGGTTACGGGGCAGGCAGCGTGTCTGCCCGAACGCGACAAGGTAGGAGTTCCAGGTTTTCCAGTACCGTTTGGGAAGGCAGGCGCGCAATGCCATCTCGGTCTCGAAGGGTGTTTTCGTGTTTACGAGACCGAGCCGGTTGGTGATGCGGTGGACGTGGACGTCCACGCAGATCGCGGGCTTGTCGAAACCCAGCGCCACCACCAGATTCGCGGTCTTCCGCCCCACGCCGGGCAGTTCGCAGAGTTCTTCGACCGTATCGGGCAGTACGCCGCCAAACCGTTGTTCCAGAACTTGCGGCAGGGCTTTGAGGTGGCGCGCTTTATCGCGATAGAACCCCACGGGAAAGATCAGCCGTTCGAGTTCGTCTTGGGGAATGCGCCGCAACGCGTCCGGCGTGGTGACCCGCGCGAAAAGACGCTTGCAGGCCTCGGCGGTGCAGGCGTCTCGGGTGCGTGCGCTCAGGATGGTGCCGAGCAGTACCCGGAACGGGTCGCGGGTCTGCGCGGCGATCAGATCGACAATCGGGGCGCGCATGCTGTGGAAGGCGGTTTTCAGCAGCCGGTTAACGGCGGGAATATCTTTACATGTCATGAGGCTTATTCCTGAACGAAGGATCCCAACACACGTTTTGTCTCACAGGTGACGGGCGTTCGTCAAGTCCGGCTCGGAAACCGATTACGGCAACCGCCTCCACGGCACGTCTCCTCCCTCCTGTTGCGAACGGATCATCACACTGCGATCCAACCGCCGCCCAGCACCTCATCACCGTCGTAGAGCACGGCCATCTGGCCCGGGGTCACGGCGAACTGCGGTTCCGCGAAAAGCAGGTCGAACGTTTCGGGGTGGGGCCCGAACGTGATTTGAACCGAAACCCCTTTGTGCCGGTAACGTAGGTGCGCGGTGAGCGCGCGCTCCGGTTGCGGCGGTTCGCCCGCGATCCAGTGGAAGTCGTTGACGCGGCACCTGTCGGAAAAGACCCCCTCGCGCGGGGCAACCACCAGCGTGTTGGTGTCAGCATGAATCGTCTTCACGTAAACCTTGTGACCGACCGCGATGCCGAGGCCGTCCCGTTGTCCGACAGTGTAGCGGATGATGCCGCGATGCTGGCCCAGTACCCGGCCCGCCTCATCCGTGATCGGTCCCGGCTCGGTTCCCGCACCGTGGAAAAGCGCGGCGATGTCCTCACCTTCGAAGAAATCCTGACTCTCCGGTTTTTCGGTCAGATCACCCAGCCCCGCGCGTCGGGCGGTCTCGCGCACCTCAGACTTGGCCATCGCGCCGATCGGAAAGAGGATTCGGGCCAGTTGCGCCTGGGTCAGGCGCGCGAGAAAATAGGACTGCTCTTTGGTGGGGTCCACGCCGCGTAGCAGACGGAACAACCCCGTTTCCCCGTCTTGGACGATCCGTGCGTAATGGCCGGTGGCGAAGCGGTCGAACCCGATTCCCTTCTCCCGGGCGCGTGCGGGCAGGAGCCCGAATTTCATGATCGGATTGCAGAGGGCGCAGGGATTGGGCGTGCGGCCCTCCAGATGCTGTGCGCGGAACGGGTCCAAGACCCCGCACCCGTACTCGCGGGCCAGATGCATGGTGTGGTGGGGGATGCCGAGACGTTCGGCAATCGCGCGGGCCGCCGCGAGATTCTCCGCTTCGCCGGGTCCGAAACAGCCGCTCTGTTTCGCGGTGGCCGCGCCGAACGACGGATCCCAGATGCTCATGGTCAGGCCGATCACACGGTGGCCTTGCTGTTGGAGCAGCCAAGCCGTGACCGCTGAATCCACGCCGCCGCTCAGCCCCACCGCAACGATGGGAAGAGAGTTTTCCACTTGGTCCTCCTTCAGTGGATGCGGATGCTCAGCCTCCGCGAGACATCCGAATCATCCGTCAGCATCACGTTCCGCAACTCCTGCCCGTTGAGGATCCGGCCGTAGATGCGGAAGTTGTCGAGTAACCCGCTGAAACCGCGCGATCCTTCCATCGACGAATTCCAACAGAAATTCGGCAGGTGCGAAGTATCGCACATCCGGCGTATGGAGGGGAAGCGCGGAAGTTTTCCGTTTCGTTCAACCTCACGTGTCAAAGTGAGGCGTCATTCGAATGGTTTCCTTTTTGATTGAGCCTGCACGAACGGTCGTGTACAGTGTCAACGTGTTGGTAATTTAGGTTGGGGGAGTCGAATGAGACAGTTTTTATGTATGCTGGCGGGCTTGATGGTTGTTGCAGGTTGCGCACAAAAAATGTGGGGGCAGCACGGTGCGCTCGCCGCCCCGCAGGCTCTGACGGTCGATTATCTGCAAGACCCTGTGGGACTCGACCATGCGGCCCCGCGTCTGAGTTGGAAACTGATCGCCGCGCGTCGGTCGGCGCGTGACCTGCGCCAGGTCGCCTACCAGATCTTGGTGGCATCTTCGCCGGAACGGCTGCGTGACAATCAAGGCGATCTCTGGGATAGCGGCCGTGTGGTTTCCGATCAATCGTTGAATGTGGTTTACGTCGGAAAGCCGCTCGTAACGTCGCAGCGCTGTTATTGGAAGGTACGCGTCTGGGACAACCAAAGCGATGCGCCCACCGCCTGGAGTGCAACGGGACGCTGGATCATGGGCGTGATGCGTCCGAACGATTGGCAGGCCCGCTGGATCGGCGCGAATGCCGCCACGCGTCCGGACTGCGATCTGGCCGGCGCACAGTGGATTTGGACCGGCGATGCCCCCTCACTGGAGCAGGCGGCGCAAGGTGTCCGCTACTTCCGCAGAGTGTTCGACGCCCCGCGTGGCGCACAAGACGCCCCCGTGCTGCTGGCTCTCACGGCGGATGACGAATATGAGGTGTTCATCAACGGCAAGCGCGCCGCCAAAACCTGGGGCCACTTCAACGAATCGCGCTGGATGCGTTTTCAGGATGTTTCGGCCTTGATCAAGCCCGGTCGCAACCTGATCGCCGCCACCGTCAAAAACAAGGCGCCGGGGCCCACCGCCCTGCTCGCCGTGCTGAAATTCGCCGACGGCCAAGCCGTGCCGACCGACACCACTTGGAGCTCCTCAGCGCAAGCTGTGGACGGCTGGAAAGAAAAGGCCGATGGTTTCGCGCATGACGCATGGAAAGCCGCTGTGATAGCCGGCCCCGTGGACGGTGCGCCTTGGGGTAAGATCGAACGGCGCAGGGAACTCGTTTCGCCTGCCTTTGAAAAGCGTTTCACGGTTACTCGCCCGGTGCGCGAGGCTACGCTGCACATCACCGGCCTCGGCTTTTATGAGGCGAGCCTCAATGGGCAGCGTATCGGCCGCAAGGTGCTGGACCCTGTTCCCACCCGCTACGACCGGCGCGTGCTCTACTCCACCTACGACATGACCGAGAGGCTCACGCGCGGCGAAAACCGGTTGCATGTGCTACTGGGACACGGCTGGTACGACGTGCGCAGCGTCGCCGTCTGGAACTTCGACAATGCCCCGTGGCGCGATTTCCCGCGCATGCTGGCGCAGCTTGAGATCACGTACGATGACGGTACGCGCATGATGGTGGTGTCCGACGACACCTGGCGTCAAGTCGCGAGCCCCGTCGGCTTCGACTGCATTCGCGAAGGCGAGGTGCTCGGCAAGGCGCCGAAGGGCGCGCCCGACCTTGAAAAGCGGGTGTTGATGGCCGACGTGGTCCCCGCGCCCGCCGGACGCCTCGCCGCCTCCGCGCTGCCGCCGAGTGTGGTGGCGCAGCGCCTGCAACCGGTCGCCGTGCGCGCGATCACACCCGGCACATGGCTGGTCGATTTCGGCCAGAACGCCGCAGGATGGGTCAAGCTCAAGATCGCCGGACAGTGCGCTGGCGACGTGGTCACGATCCAATACGGTGAAAAACGCAACGATGACGGGAGCCTCAACATGAAAGGCACCGACGAACACTTCCGTTATCCCGCGTCGTTCGGAACACTGCCGGGCGGCTGGTTCCAGACAGACCGTTTCGTGTGTGACGGCAGCCGCACTCAGGTGTATGAGCCACGCTTTACCTATAACGGCTTCCAGTATGTGCAGATCAGCGGCCTGACGCGCCCGCCGGACGCCTCAAGCATCGAGGCCTGCGTGGTCCACACTGATTTTAAAGACGCCGGTCGCTTTACCTGCTCGAACGAACTGCTGAACAAGCTCCAGCACGCCATCCTCTGGGCCTATCGCGGCAACTTCGTCAACGGGTATCCCACCGACTGCCCGCACCGCGAAAAAAACGGCTGGACCGGCGATGCGTCGTTGGCCTCGGAACTCGCGATGTACAATTTTCAAAATACGGCGGCTTATGAGAAATGGGTGCAGGACCTGATCGACGAGCAGCGTCCCGACGGCAACCTGCCGGGCATTGTGCCAACCAGTGGATGGGGGTACCAGTGGGGTAACGGTCCGGCTTGGGACAGCGCGCTCGTCATTATTCCGTGGATGCTGTACGTCTACCAAGGCGACACCCGTGTGCTGGAAACCGCCTATCCGGCTATGACGAAGTATGTCGATTACATGACCTCCCGCGCCAAGGACGGAATTGTCTCGCACGGTCTCGGCGACTGGGTCCCGGTCAAAACCAAGACGCCGATCGAGGTGACCTCCACCGGCTACTACTATCTTGACGCGCAGATCGTAGCGCGTGTTGCCGAACGGCTCGGCAAGACTGCCGACGCCCAGAAATACGCCGCGCTCGCGCGTTCGATCCGCGAGGCTTACACGCGCCACCTCTACAAAGGCAACGGCGTCTACTCGATCGGCAGTCAGACCGCGCAGAGCTGTGCGCTACACCAGGGGTTGGTTCCGGCAACCGAACGTTCTACCGTCGAAGCACGGCTGGTCGAGGCCGTACAAAAGAACAACGCTTTCCCGGACTTCGGTATTCTTGGCTCGAAGTACGTGTTTCGCGCACTGAGCGAAGCTGGCCGCACCGACCTCGCCTTCACCATGGCCACGCGAGAAGAATACCCTTCCTTCGGCAACTGGATCAAGCGCGGCGCCACCACCTTCTGGGAAAGCTGGAAAGGAGGCTCGTCGCGTAACCACATCATGTTCGGCGACCTTTCCGCCTGGTTTTACCAATATCTTGGCGGTATCCGCTTGGCCGACAACGTCTCCGCCATCGCCGTGGACGCCGATCCGCAGGCCGTGGCCTTCAAGCGTTTTATCATCGCGCCGGAGCCGGTGGCGGACTTGGATTGGGTCAAGGCTGAACACGATTCGCCCTACGGTCTCATCCGCAGCGAATGGCGGCGCGAGAACGGCGCGTTTGTGCTGGAAGTCGAGGTTCCGGTCAACACCGAAGCAACCATCTATCTGCCGGTCAAACCCGACGCGAAGAACGTGACCGCCGATGTGGCGCCTGTCACGTCAGACCGCGACCGCATGGCATTCCGTGTCGGCTCCGGCCGTTATCGCTTCTGCGCACGCTGATTATCGATCATCGGCGGGGCTAAAAAAACGGTTGCGAAGTTCCCGGAAAACCGGGGAAGGGAACGAAAAATGAAACGCGCCGCATACGTAGCGATCGCCGCGGACGGCGCGCGCCTGGAACTCAGATGATGTTAAGCCGGCTGCCCGGGCACCGGGCGAAAACCAAAGGATGACTTTGAAACCAGAGGTGAAAAGTCCCGAACGCGGGCATCCCTGCCCGCCTTCGGCGCATCCTCCGCGCCCTGTCTGGCGTCGACCGGGCGGTTTTCCTAATTCTCGTCGCCGCCCTCTGCATCTACGCCGCCACCAACACCTACACCGCCAACAGCCTCAACCAATACACCCTGATCTCCAATCCTGTAAATCCTGTTAATCCTGTCCAAACTCTCCCCACCTATGATGCCGACGGCAACATGACGTGCCTCGGGGAATGGCGTCATTCATGGGACGCGGAAAACCGCATGTTCGATGGTGTGGGAGGGACACGGGGCGAAATTCCCATGCCCCCACCCGTTCCCTTCCGAGGATGTCGACGGTGGTACTGAAGTTACCGTTGATCTGGGAACGGCGATGCGCGTCGAAGGTTTTGTGGTCCTTCATTTCGGTATCGCACTACAGGTAACAAGGGATGCTGTCTTGAACGGGGCAAGCGGCAGTCCGGTTGTCTTTGACCAGACGTGGTGCTCGGGGTAGGCAAAACAGTTGTAGCGCACGGCGGCAATCGGTTGGTCGCCGTCAACGGAAATGCGGAAAACCTCACCGTCAATCACTGCTGACTCCGGTGCGACCTCGCGTCCGTTCGCAAGCGTGACGACGACGCCCTTGACATCCTTCGCATCCGTTAGCACCGGCGCTTTCTCGATCTCGCGCGTTCCATTGGCGAGACCGCCTTCGGCATATTTGAAGTGAATGACGATCTCCTTGCCGTCAGCCGAAAGCGCCGCGGCACGGAATACGGGAGAGCGACCCTCGTTCGGCTGTTTCTGACCGTAGAGGTCATTCAGCGCCATGCGCGCAAGGCGGTCGGCGACGTCAAGCTTGTTCTTGGGATGTAACTGGTTGTCGTCCGCCGTGTCAGTCGTGACGGCCATGCCGGTCAGCGGCAGATCCAGCGATTCGGCCTGGAGAATACGGATTGCGGAGTACTTTCGCATCCTGAAATCACCGGGCTTGTTCTTCTCGCCGAAGTTAGGAAGTTGAACGAAGTAAAACGGCATGTCCGTGTCGAAACGCCTGCGCCAGGAGGTGATGAGCGCGCGCTGCTTGATGCCGTATTTCGCATCGTCCTCGTTGGACTCACCCTGATACCAGATCACGCCCTTGAACGGGAATGTCTCCAGTGGCGCCATCATGTGGTTGTAGAGTCCCGCGTGTCCTTTGAGAGGACGCGGCAGCATCGGCTGCGGCGCATACGGGAAGTCGTTCGTTGAAAGCGCCGCAAAGCCCTTTGCCCAACCGGAGATGTCCTTGAGTACCCCATTCAGCACCGCGCGTCCCTGCGGCTTGCCGAAGTCGTAAAGTTCCGCCGCAGCGGCCTCTTCCTCAAGGCCTTTGATTCCATCATAGCCGTCTAGCGGGATCCACGGTTCGATGCGACTGCCGCCTTGAGCGAGCGAGATGATCGCCATCGGCACGTCAGGACAAGCCTTCGAGAGCTTAAGCCCGAACATGAAGCCGAGCGCCGAGACCTCGCCAGGACGCTTGCCCATTTTCACCCACTTCTTGTAACTGCAACCGTCGAGGCGTACCTCAGCCGCAGGAAAGAGGAGTGATCCGCGCCTCAGGTCGATCCCGCGGAAATACGGTGCGTTCGTCTCGGCCTCGGCCTTGACATCCTCCTGATGGTAGCATCCGCCCCAGGCGATGTTCCAGTGCATGTTCGACTGCCCCGAGCAGACCCACACGTCACCGACGAGAACGTTCTTGAAAGTGACAGTCTTGCCGCCGCCCGTGACGGTCAACGTCTTCGGCACCTTACACGCCTCACGCGGCGCGAGTGTCGCGAGCCATCGTCCGTGCGCGTTCGCCGCCGCCTTCACCGTCTCGCCGTCAAACGTGACCTCCACGGTCTCGTTCGGCGCGCCCGACCCCGTCACCTTGATCGGCTTGCCGCGCTGGAGCATCATGTTGTCCGAATAGATCGTTGACACCGTAAACGCCTGCGCACCGAGCGCGAGGCACCCCAAAAACACCGCAACCATTGACCTCATCGTCTTCCTCGATCTCCTGTCATTTGTTCGACGCGTCCAGATTGCGGACGACTTCCAGCGGCTTGTTGCATTCTGAGGGACAATCCCCTTCCATCACGGTCTTCTCCGGTACCGGAACGATGGTGAACGCGATGTCGTCGCCCCAGACACGGCGCATGTCGGTTTTCAGTTCTTCGGCGAGCGGCGCTTCTTTCGGGTCGTATCCCCATCCGTAGCCCGCATAGAACACCGCGCCCTTGATCGGCGTCTTGGCGAATGGCGACATCTGGTAGTTGTAATGCGTAGTGACTTGTCCATACTTCTCCAGATTCGGCAACTCAGGCATGTTGGAAGCGGGATATTCACCCTGTGGAAGCGCGAGCGCGTCATCGGCCCACGTTTGAATGCGGGCGGCCGCCTCCTTGAGCGCGGCGAGCCCCTTCTCGGATGTCGGGTTGAGCGCGTCATATGCCTGCGGATTGCCCTTGTCGTTCTGACTGGCCGCATAGGCCTCGGGGCGCATGAACATACGCGCATCACAACGATCGTACGCCCCGCCGGTCACAACGATGACGCCAACGGGCATCTTCGTCTTCACGGCGCGTTCGCGCGCATAGAAGTAGGCGAAAGAGCTAAGCCGATCCTTGTTGACGACACTGCGCCAGAAGCCGGCATGCGGCGTCGGCGGTTCGAGGTCATCGAGCGGATACGACGCGCGCCGCTGGATGGGCGAAATGAAGTAGCAGAGGTTTGTGTCGGCGTAGCGATCGAGATCCGTCTTGATCTCCGCGCCGACCGACCAGAACGGCCAGCCAACATGTCGGTCGCCCATAATGATATAGACATCGCCGACGCGCACATTTTTGAACGTCTGCGCACCCGATGCCGCGGTGATCGTCAGTTCGCGCGGTGCCACCGCAGGGCTCTCGGCCTTGAGGACGACCTGCCATTTGCCATCCGCACCGACCCGGCATGATGCGGTGTTGCCGCCGAACGCGACGGATACGGTCTCGTCGACCTCGCCCGTGCCCCACACGGGTATCGGACGACCGCTTTGAAGGACCATGTTATCGCCGAAGACACGCGATGTCCTAGCCGCCATTCCCTTACTGACCGCAGCCAATATCGCCACCATCAGTATTCTGCTTTTCATATTCCTTGTCCTGTTCTCCCCTTTAACGATTGGGAATCAGACGCACCTTGCGCACGACGACTTCACCCGTGGCCCCGGCACTTTCGAACTCGATGTAGTTGCCGCCGCCTGCGGCGAAACGGAAGGCCCCGAGCGTCATTGACTTCGCCGGATCGAACCGCACCGTCTGCACACCCCCGGCATCCCGTACGCGAACGTTGCATTGATGGCCCATTGGCCAGGGCGTGTTGAGCGGTATGCACACCGTGTACTCGCCCGCCTCCAGCATTTGCGGTGTGAAGCGCGCGACTTCACCCGGACGATTGCGTCCGCCGGACGTGAATGCACCGCCCGCAAGACCAAGCCATCCCCCCGGCGTCGCATAGAAGCCGACACCGGACGCATCGAGGTTGAGGCGGTCACGTTTGATTAAGGTGTGCGCCCCGACATCGAAACGCACCGGAACCTCAACCGCTCCGTTCAGCAGGTTGTCGCCGGCGAGGACGATCACCGCCTCCGAAACCCCTGCGGGCGCTTTCGTGCCGTCCGCCGTCAGGACGACACCCTCCGCCACCGACGCCAACGTCAGCCAGTCGCACGGCGTTTTCAACGTCGCCGTCACCTTCGGCAGCACGCCACCGCCCGCGTTCGCAAAACGCAATGTGCGCGTCTCGGCACTGGGCCGCTTCTCGTCCGTTATGAAAGCGAACTGACCAGGGCGCAGATTGACGCGTCCGTATGCAAACGCCTGTGGAACTCCCGCCGGATGCGGGAAGAAAGCGGGTTCGTCGGACTTCACAACGAGATCGGGAACCGCAATCCTTGTCCCGTCCACCGTCAGGTGGCGGACGACCTCGTCGAACGTGCCGTCAGGACGTGCAAACACCGCCCGCGCCGCGTAAATCCCCGGTTTCGCATAGCGGTGCGTCACCTTTTCTCCGCGGCCGAAGGCTCCGTCACCGAAATCCCAGCAGACCTCCGCGCGATTCGTCGCGGTGCCACATCCCCTCAACACTTCAAACGCCACCGCCTCGCCGGTCTTCGCGGGACCGATCGGGGCCAACTCGGGATATTCATAGCCCGTCCGCTCGCGTTCGTTGCGGAAGATCTGGCGGAAATAAATCCACGGATCAAGGTGATACACAGCGGGCTGGCCGTGTTCGAGCGCGCGCGTCCCCGCTCCGCCGTCACGCGCATAGGTGCTCGCGTCCCAGTCGGGCATTCCGTTGTTGGCGACACGGAACTCGAAATGCGTGTGCATATGGTGGCCGGGATGCGGCTTGCCGCCTGTCAGGAACGTCGTTCCCTGCTTGACGCTCACATGCGCGGGGACGGACTGCGTCACGATGTGATGGCACTCGAACGCCCAGACCGATCCATCGTCCCATTTCCGGATGCCACGCCAGCGGCCCTCGCGCGAATGTTTCGTCCTTTCCGGCAACGGTGCCTGATCGTCCAGATCAAGCGGTGCCGAAAGCGCCGTCTTGTCCGGCTGCTGACGGATGTCGAGACCGCCATGGATGTGATGCCCCTCGAAGGAACCCATCCAGCACATGCCGCCGACACGCCCATCGTTGACACTCGGCGCCAGACGCGGATACTCGAGCCACTTCGAGAGTTTGACCGGACAGTCTTCGATCGTCGCATCCTGCAGGGCAAGGCGCAGATCCTTCCACGGACGCCGCCGGCCGTTGCCTTCGCATGCCTGCCGCATCGGCATGACGTCGAAAATCTTAAGCGCCATATCGGGCCAGATACGCAGTCCGTTCACGACGAACGGCTCATAGAACGCCTCGGGCTCGCATGTGTTGCGTTGGAATGTCACGCGGTGTCCGTCGATCTCCAGCGTCGCATCGAAGCCCAGGATCGTCTCCGTGGTCGTACATGCGGCCATGCGCGCCGAGGTGCCAATGAGCGTGAGTGTGCGTGTCGCACCATTGAGGAGCGTGAATTTCACTACATCGCCGCAGTTCATTTCAACGGGCGTCACCGTCGGTTTCGCCTTCAGCTCGATCGTTTCAGGAACGTACGGCGCCTTGGCGACCGGCGGGGTGTCGGGCAGGCGATCAAACGCGAGATGGTTCACGGCGACGCTGCCGACGCTGTCTTGCGTGCGGAACTCGACGTAATTGCCGCCGCCCGCCGCAAACCGGAAAGTGCCGACCGTCCAGGACTTCGCGGGCTCGAAGCGGACGCGATGAAGGCCGGCCGCATCCTTGACATCCACCCAACATTTGCTGCCGGCCGCCCAGGGCGCATCACCGTCCACGCGTACACGATAGGTGCCCGCTGCCATCGGTTCGGGGATGAAACGCGCGATGGCGTCCGATTCGGGACGGTTGCCGGACATCTTGTAATACCGCTTGCTTCCGCTCAATCGGTGCGAACACCAAAAACCGGGCGTAGCGTAAAAGCACGTATGCGCATTGCTATCGAGACGGAAACTTCCGGTGTAGTAACCGCACTTCACTTTAGCGAGCCGTACCGGCACGGTGACCTCACCGTTCAGGAGTCCTTCACCCTTGAGCACGATCGCCGCCTCGTTGACGCCGTCCTTCGCCTTCATCGGATCGACCGTGAACGTGACGCCGTCCGCAGTCGGCTGGAGGACGATCCAGTCACACGGCTCGGAAAGTGCCGCGGCGATAGGGGGCAACACGCCGCCGCCAGCGTTCGCGAAGCGGAACGTGCGCGATTCCGTCGGAAGATTGCGTTGTCCGATCGGTGCCTTGATTTCGAAACCGCCCGGGCGGTAGTTGACGAGATCGTAACCGAAAGCGTATTGCGTTCCCGTCGGCCAGGGGCGGAAGCGATGGTCGTCCGACTGGACGATCAGCGACGGCAGCAGACTTGCCGCACCGTTCACAGTCAGATGGCGGATCACCTCATCGAGTGAGCCGTCTTCACGCACGATGACTGCGCGTGCCGCATAGAGGCCGGGCTTCGCATATCGGTGCGTCACTTTCGCGCCGCGTCCGAACGCGCCGTCGCCAAAGTCCCAATAGACATCATCCGATCCGCCCTTCGTCAGTTCGAAAACGACCGCCTCGGCCGTCTTCGCTGGACCGGGCGGCGCCATCTCAGGATAGACGTAGCCCGTCTTTTCGCGTTCGTTACGGAAGATCTGGCGGAAGTAGATCCACGGATCAAGATGGTAGACCTCGGGCTGCCCGTGTTCGAGCGCACGGCCGCCGCGTCCATCCGCGCTATTCCTTCCGCCCGCATTCCAATCCGGCATCTTGCCGTTGGCGACCTTGAACTCGTAGTGGTTGTGGTTATACCAGCCGACCCAGACGCCGGCACCGTCGAAAAGATGCGTCCCCTGCTTGACGCTCATACCCTGCGCGACGTATTGCGTGATGACATGGTGACACTGGAACGCCCAGATCGAACCGTCCGGCCAGGTGCGCCAGCCGCGCCAACGGTTGTTGTTGCTGCCTGTGGCGAGCGACTGGAAGTAGCCCTGATCGTCGAAGTCCATCGGTGCCCAGAGCGGGTCGCCCTCGCGCTGGTTCACGTCGAGGCCGCCATGCGCAACGCCAGCACCGAAGGATCCCATCCAGCAATCGCCGCCGTGATAGCAGTCGCCGATGAAGATCGAGGGGTGCCGGTAGTCGAACCACTTCGAGAGTTTGACCGGACAATCCTCGATTGTCGCATCCTGCAGGGCAAGGCGCATATCCTTCCACGGACGCTGCCGCTGGTTGCCGGTGCCGGGATAACGCATCGGGATCACATCGTAGACACTGAGCGCCATATCCGCCCAGATACGCATGCCGTTGATGACAATCGGCTCGTAGAACGCCTGTTGCGTCGCAGTATAGCGGTCGATCTTGACGCGGTGGCCATCGACCTCGAGCGTCACGTCGAACATGAAAACGAGCCCTTCCACAGTCGGGATCTCGATGATCTGCGCGGAGGTGTCGACAAGCCGGATCGTCCGCGTCTCTCCGTTCAAGAGCGTGAACTTCACGGTGTCACCGAAGTTGAGTTCAACCGGCGTCACCGTCGGCTTCGCCTTGAGTTCGACCGTCTCCGCCGCGAGGGCGGAGAAAACCCCAAAGGCGACCGCAAGGGCCGCCATGATTTTGTTCATCATTTTCACTCCACCGCTTTCCCGGGTCCGCCATTGTAGCGTTCGGCCTTGTCCTTATAGTCCTTGACCGGCATCCCGATGAGCCACGACAGGAGCGCGTCGCCATACATCTTCGACTCGTACCAGTCGTTGAACGAGCGCGCGTTCTCGTTGAAGGCAACCTTGCCTGCGCCGAGCACGTGCTCCTGAATGATAAGGTGCGTGTAATCCTTGTTGAGCGCGGCGCGGAATGGCGTGAGTTGTGTCTCCGCATCCCACTGGCCGAACGCCAGATTGTAACGGCCGCCGTCCCTGCCGAGCCGACGGATGAAATCGTTGCCGAAATAACCCTCCTTAACACGGTTGAAGGCCGAGAGGAGGTGGTTGGACGGAAAGGTCTCGTCCCATACGGATTTCCCGTCGCCGATCTTGGTCTTGGCGGACGGATAGGGGTCGAAAACGCCGATCTCTTTCAGGAACTTCTGCGCGTTCGGTCCTGGACGCGTACGATCGAAAAGGATCGCTCCGCCGCGCTTGAGCATCGCCTTCAGTTCCTCCGGGCAGTCTGCGAACGCCCGGTCCGCGCCTTTGGCATTGGCGCAGAGGTGCAGGTACGTCGCCTTGCGGATGGCTGCGGCGAACAGCGAGGGATCGTAGGCATCGGGTGTGACCTGCTTGATGTCGAACGCCGCCAGCATCGATCTGCGGATCATCGTCGGCTTCTTCTCCGAACCGCGCACATACTCCAGCGCATGGACGCGCGGGAACGCTTCGGAACGGTCGAGCACCGGCATCTTGCAGCCCCTCCCAGGTTCGCCGACATGTGAGGCGGAAGCGCCAAACCATGCTCCGCCGGACGTCTCCGGCAGCGCTGTGAACTTCTCATCGCCGATGAGGTAGTAGCCGCACTGCTCCGGTCCCACCACAACCTCGAAGCCATTCGTATAGCGGAAACGCACGCCGCGCTTCACGTCGAGAACGTAAAGCGGGTTTGAGAGGTGCGAGAAGTTTGGAAGGTGTGAGAGGTTTAGGGTCGCCCTCCCCTTGTCTTCCTCCTTGCCATCGTTGAAGACGCCGAGGAACATGCCTTCTTCGGAAATCTGAAGGTTGGCATCGAGCGTCTTGGACGGAAGCGTGAACGGCGCGAGGCAGCCGACAGACGCCATCAGCTCCTTTGCCTGCGCGAACGCCTTCGCGTCGCGACGCGCAAGGCGGTCGGTGAGAACGTCTTTGAGCCAGACGATTTTGCCCTTGCCGAGATCCGTCACCTTCCCGTCCGTAAGCCCGAGCTTCGACAGACCGTTACCCTCGACGGTCCGGCCCTCGACAATGGCACCGCCGCCGGCCTGCACGTACCCGATCAGCTCCTTCGCGCGGTCTTCGCCAAAGGAAAGGTCTTCGGGCACGTAGACGGCGCGGTATTTCGCGAGCGCCTTGGCGGTGAAAAACGGATCGATCACGATGTCATAGACGCAGTTGCGGATCTCCGCGATGGCGTTGGCGCGTCCGTCCTGCTGCGTACTGTAGGCATACGGCTTGCCGCGGCGGTGGTTGATGACGTCGTCAACGTAAGCGCGGTTGTCGCGGAAGACGGCGAGATCCTTCACGGGCGCCATCCTTGCGACCTTGTCGCCGAGCTTGGTGTATTCTAGGAAGCGGTAGGCGTCCGCCGTGATATTCGGCTGCTCCTTACCGAAGTTCTCGTAGGTGAGGTTCTCGAAGGTGAAGCCGTTGATGCCCCAGACGTAGGGAAGCTCGACCTGCAGGATGCGTTGCACGCAATCGTGTCCGTAGTAGTAGAAATGAGCGTGGACGGTCCGTCCCGCCTCGTTGTCGTAAAGCGCCCGCAGGCGTTTCACCGCCATCTTCGTATGCGGCAGAGTGCGCGGATTGTCACAGAGCGGGAGCATCTCACAATAGACGGAGTCGAACGCGCCGACCTGATCCGTCATCATGGTCTCGCGCTCGATGATCGAGCATTCGGAGTTCATGACGACGACCGGCGTGTCCGGATGACGCCGCTTGCAATCGCGGTAGAACTTTTTGATAGCCTCGGTGCGGATATCCTCGGTCTTAAAGAAGTCGCGCGGATCGTCCCAGAGCCACCACGAGGTACCGCGTCCCTTTATGACGTCCGTTGGAATATGCGCGCCCTCGCGGCACGCCATGGCGTTGTATATGATGTCCGCCCCGAGGTCGGCGTAAAGGCACTGAAGCTCGGTATCGAGCTCCTGCGCATCCTTGTCCCAGAGCATGTCATTGTCGAAGCCGACGCCGGGGACGAAGCCGGACCACAGGCTGACCGCCACGCCCTTCGCATGCGCGGCCGCGCAATGTTGGCGGAACTTCTCACCGGTGTACTGACCCTCCTGCCACTCGGGCATCTTCCGATTCCTGGAGCGCGAGGTCGGGAGGGCCCACACCTTCGCGATCCGGTCGTAAAGTTCCTTCGTGATCGCCAGATCCTGCCACCCGTAGCCGCCGATGCGCACGATGTTGCCGCCGAGCGAACGGACGCGGTCGACGATGTTCGAACACCACTCGCCACCTTCGAGCGGCTCGCCGGACTCCCATCCCGCGCCTGCGCCCTTGCCGATGTTATAGTCCGCACAGAAGTCGCGGTCAATCCGCGGACGCCGCACCGCGATTTCGCGGTATGCCTCGGTTTTGCCGACGGAGATGATCGGCGCTTTACAGTAGCGCAGGTACTCATTCCGCACATCGTCCACCCCGCCCATCAGCGCGACGAGCGCACCCGAACCGCCGACGGGCCTGTCCTTTTCGGTTTGGTGGCGGAAGGTCATGACCGAGCGCTCGCCCGCGTACTGTCCCGCGCCGCTGTAATCGAAGGATGCGAGAGTGGGGCGGTCGAAGATCATGCCAACGACCTCATGCTGCTTGCGGTCACGGATCGCGTACCAGCCCTCCGCCAGATACTTCCCCAGCCCCTCGTAGTGGGGGTTGGGAATGCAGTCCGTCGCATGGTCGAGCGAAGCGCGGAGCGACAGCACCTTGCCCGCGAGGCCGGGATAGAAAAGATCGTCCTCCCCCGTCCCGTCGCCACAGGCCCATGAGATGCTGATGTTCGCCTGTTCATTGCCTGGCTTGAGCGTGTAGGCGTAGTCCACACGCGGTTGATTGGCGTAAAGCGTGAAGTCCAGCGTAACCTTCTTGCTGTCGAAGCGGATCTGCTTCTTGAAGGGATTGTCCGCAACGACCTTGGCCTTCGACCACGGTTCGGCGGCGCCGGAACGGAGCGAAAAACCGTCCCAAGCAAAACCGGAGGCGCGGTCGAGGAGTTCATTCGGCGTCTGGGACGCCAGAACGCGGATTTTCTTCAGAAGACCGCTGGTGCGGTGAAGGTTATCGAAGGTGACGTCAAGGACGCCGTTCGCGATGCGCACCTCTTCGTCATTCACCCGCATCGTCATCGTCGGCCACAAGTCCGGCGCCTTTGCCGCGGGATTGCCCCAGTAGACGAGGAAGGGGCGGTTCTCCTCGATGCGCAGGTCGGTCTCGAAGTAGAGTTCGAGTTTCGTCCCTTCCTTCGCCTCGACCCAACACGGAACCTCGGTTTCCCAGGGCGTGACCAAACGCACCTCGGCGGGGTTCACCTGTTCCCCGAAGTCGACGACAGCGTCCACCACGATCTTGCCGCACGACGCTTTTGCCGCGGACGACACCAGAATCGGTGTCCGCCGCGTCCACGCCTTGTTCCACCACGGCCGCTCCGTCATCGACGTCAGATACGCCGCATTCCCTACCGCCGAAACCGGCAGGTCCCGAAGCGTCTTCCATTCTGCGGCATTCGCCGCAAAGCACACACCCGCGGCAATCGCCACGGTCGCCACGACCTTTTCGACATTCATCGAATAATGTTACCATTCTCCATCCCGGTGCACAATCCTCGCCGGGGTAAAAAATGGCGGCACCGTTTACGGCAAATAGGGTTTGAGCGCCTCGTACCAGATGTCGTAGCCCGCGTCCGTAGGATGAACGAAGTCGTTGGCGCGAGACTTGGGATAGATCCCGTCTGCACCGACCTGCTTGTCCGTGATGTCGAGGAAGACCGTGTTCGGACGCTTCGGCACTTCCACGGCAAGAATCTTGTTGGCCGCGCGTGCTTTGACACGATGCGGAGCGTCGGGCTTTTCGCCGAACGGGAAGATGGCCATCGTGACGATGCGCGCTTGCGGCACCTTCGTGCGAATTTTATCCAGCACCGCGAGAACGCCTTCGGCCGTCTCCTCGGCGTTGTTGCCGGGATAGTTCTTCGTCGCGGAGAAGTTGTTGCCGCCGATGTGCAGGACAACGAGCTTGGGATCCAGTCCGTCCATCTCACCATGGTCGAGACGCCACAGGACGTTGCCCGTACGGTCCCAGCCGTAGCCGAGGTTCAGCGTACGGTACGCGCCGAACTTCTGCTTCCAGCGCGGATGCGCCGCCTCGCCGCCGAGAGTGCGTCCACCTGCCCAGAAGTGGGTGATGGAGTCGCCGACGAACACGATCTCGGGCTTGCGTGCGCGGGCACAGGCCATCGCCTCGTTGTGTCGCTCGAACCAGTCATAGGAATCCTTTTCGATCTTCATGCGTGGGCGGAGCGCGACGTTGCCGGAGACGGGACATTCCCAGACGCGCACGTAGTCGATGCGGAACTTCGCAGGCAGATCCTTTGGATCGGGCACACCGAACCAACTGACGAACACCTCGCTGTCGAGTGTGACATGCAACGGACGGTGGAAGAGTCCGTCGTTCTTCCGCTCCTTCACCGGCTTGCCGTCCAGATACCACACGAGTTTCTCCGGCGTCCAGAGGAGTCCGTACACATGGTAGTCGTCGCAGAAATCGAAGTCCACCTTCGTCACGAAGGCACGGTCCGGCGGATTAATCTTCTTCGCGTTGATGACACCTTCAAGGTATGGCGTACAGTAGAGATGGAAGGTGTTGTAGTACTTGCGCGAGCAGTCCGGATTTCGTCCGCGGCTGTCGGGACGCCCCGTCACTTCGAAGATATCGATCTCTTCAGAAACATCGCCCGCCGTGTACTTTACCCGCGGATCGTCCGAGTGGGGGTCATAGAGCCAGAACGCATTGGAGACGCACGCCTTCATTGTTTTCGCGCGGATCTCAAAGTAGCCGTAGACCTGCTTTTTGCGGCTCTTGACGATCGAGGTGGCGTAGGGGCCATGCCGCAGGTGCTCCTGATGATGAGACTTCCGCTCCTCATCGGTGAGGAGCCGCGCAGTGAGGACGAGTTCGCCGTCCTCTACAGAGACGTTGTCGGGCGCGAACCTGAAGCCGTTAACGCAAGGCTCGCCGCGCATCCCGGCCGCCACGCGTCCGGGAAACGACGCGCACCAATCGTCCCACTTGGACTTGTCCAGCGCCTTGCCGTCAAACTCATCGCTCACGGCGGGCACCCGTTTCCACCCCTTCGCCTCCTCGCAAAACGGTTCCGCCGCCAACAAGACGCCCGCCGCCAACAGGCACGGAACAAAAACGGCACCCGGTTTAACGTTCATTGCCATACTCCCAATACGTTGTTTTGAATACCTTGCCAGAGATTAATGGGATGCCCGCGTCCGCACGTTTGACTGCGTCGGCGCGAGCATCGCCGCATCGACCACGAGCCGTTCCGTCAGCACACACGGCGAATCGTAAAGCGGGATGTCCGTATAGGTGATGCCGTCCGAATGCCGCAGCACACGTTCTTTCGGGAATTCATAGATGCGCCCTGTAAGCAAGTCAATCCAGACGGGGGTCTCGAGCGCTTCGGCGCCTTTCGGGACGTCCATCACGAATGGACGCAGCTCGAACGACTCGGACGGCGGCACGCTTTTCCCGTCCTTATGGTCCCAGAAAACGTAAAGCCGCTTCCCGTCGCGCCGGTATTCCCAGATTTCAATCGTTCCGTCCTTGGAATAATTGCGGCGGGCGACAAGCTTCGTACGCGAGTCGAAAAGCGTCGCGACGTTCTGCACGGCATAGAACGCGCGCTTGACGCCGATGACCTCATGGCTCTTGTTGGCCCGCAGCAGTCCGAATGTCCCGAGTTCGCGCCCCACATGATTGTAGTCGCAGATGGTGAAGACGCTTGACGGGATGCTCCGTCCAAGGTCGCCAAGCATACGCCGCAGGTTGTATTTGGCCTGCGAATACTCGCTCCACGGCCGGCCAAGCAGCGCGAGCGTATACACCGTCTCGCTCGGCGCGCCGTTTTCGCCCTGCCAGAGCACGGCATGGGGCGCATACTTTTTCACCAGAGCCTGACAGTGCGCGACATCGCCATACGACGACTCGGGATTATACTCGTAGCTGTGGTAGACGAATCGCCAGAAGAGTGCCGTGTCCGGCCCCATCGCCTTGAGGGCACGGTCGAAGCGGTTCGTGTCCGGATGGTTGAAGACAAGCCCCGCGACACGCGCGTCGGGAATGTTGCGCTTCACGATCCTCGCCGTCCGGACATTGAACGCGGCGACCCTTTCGGGCGTGTGCTGCGGATTGTTGTCCGGCTCGTTCCACATCCCCCAATCACGCACACGGCCCTTGAAATGCCGCGTCAGCGCGTCGACCCAAGCGTCCCACGCCGCAAGAGCCTTCTCGCCGGACGGGAATCCCCCGCCGAGATCCGCCCGCACGTCGTTGTAAATCGGATTGCCGTAGCTGGTCTCGATGAGCGGGTTGAGTCCATGCGCCAGAACCCAGTCAACTTGTGCGTCGAGCCAGGAGAAGTCGTAGACGCCCTTCGTCCTCTCGCACTTCGCCCAGCCGCCCTGGAAGCGTACGTTGCGGATGCCGAGCGGCACGAGGAATCCCTTGTACTCGTCGAAATTCGCGAAGTCGCGGTCAAGCACCTCGCATCCGATCTGCCAGCGGTCGTCCGACGGGTCGGGTTTTTCGCGCGCGACCAGCGTGCCGATGCGCACAAGCGGCGGATTGAGCGGCGTCTCGACGCGATCCGGCGAGCGGTCGAGCGTCACCTCGACGCGGCCAGAATCGCCTGTCGCGGCAACGCCAGACAACATCGAACCGACGACAATTGCCAGCAGGCCGTTTTTCGAAATAGTCATGACTTTCAAGAATGTCCTTTTGTCAGAACCTGATCGCCAGACGCCCGAGATCGTCACGCCGCGCGGCGACCTTGCCGTCCACCGTGACGGTCAGTCCGCCGTGGCCGCGGCGCCAGACGACCGAAACCTCGTGTCCGCGATAATTGAGGCGCTCAAGCATGAAATAGTCCCATGCCGCTGGCGCGAGCGGATTGACCGTAAAACCCTTCGCACCTTCTGGGATGATGCCTACGAGCCCCGAAATCACGAGGTCGCAGAACGTCGAGTGGTTGTAGTCCTTGCCGCGCTCGAACTTGACTTTCTCCTTCGAACGCTTGTGCAGGATCGTGCGTGAAATCCAGTCCGGCTTGTCCGGATTCGCGTTCTCATCGATCCAGGGGACAGCGATACCCTTGATGAGCTTCTGTTGCGCGGCATATTGCCAAAGGCAGAAGTTGAACGTGGAGCGTTGAGGATTGGGGATTGAGGGACGAGCGTGCAGGTCGTTGATGAGGGCTGTGAGCGCGATTGATGTCGCAAAGGGCCAACTCGGACCGTTCCACTGACACTCGTGTCCGCTGTAAGCGAGGACAAAACCTTTTGCGCGGCGCTCGGGGAACGTGAGGCCGTACTTCGCCGCGAATCCCTGCGGATCCGAAAGCTGCGACCAATCGGCCTTCTTGTCCGTCGGCACGCCGAAATACCACGGCGCATAGCCGTGGAGTTCACGGACGGCGCAACGCGTGCGGTTGGTGTCGGCCGCGACGAAAAACGCGATCTCGGGGCTCCAGCAGATCTCCTCGAGCCCGCGGCGGATGACCGCGGCTTTTTCGGCGTAGCGCGTGGCGAGGTCCGAGCGGCCGAGACGCGCGGCGACCTCGGAAATCGCATGCGCCTCGCTCCACATCGCCGCGTTGAAGAGCGGACGGTATCCGCTCGGCGTCAGGGTGAATTCGGTGCCTTCGTTCGTGCGGGCCGAAAGGAAGCGTCCCTTGCCGTCGCCGCCCATGCGGATCGAGCCCTTGCCCTCCTCGTCCCACTTCCGGCGGTCAAAGCCTTTCTCCCAGCGCTCGAAGTATGCGACAGCCGCATCCAGAAGTTCGTCCGCCAACGCCTCCTTCCCGGCGACTGCCGCGAATTTGCAGACGCCCGTATAGAGCCAGCTCGAATACTGCCAGCGGTGAGTGCACTCCTTGTCTGTTAACCAGAAGCGCGCAAGGTCCGTCATGTATTTCGGATCGCGGAGCCAGCGGCCCTCGAGGAAATGGTGGCCAGCGGGACAGACGATCGTGTTGTCCTTGCCGCTCCAGCCGACCTTCGGCAGGAATTCCGACACCGTCCAGACGCCCGTGCCGTGACGCAGGTGTTTGCGGAAGGTCCACCAGCGGAAGTAGTACGTGCGCTCAATGTCCTTATCAGGGCAGGCGAAGAGCGGCACGTTCTCAGACAAGAAGCGCTCCGCGTCGCTGTTCGGAATGGCATTCGTCACGCATTCGTTGTCAAACTTGTTGAATCCGCGCACATAGGTCGACAGGAGCGCCTTCGTGTCAGGCACTTTCGAGGATGGCGCCTCAAGGTCAAGTCCCTCGTGCAGCGCCATGCCGACGTATTCGGACCAGCCGTTGCGGCCGTTGTACCAGAGCATCCAGCGATTGTTCTTCTCGTCACGCAGGACGCTCGGCTTGTAGCACGCGCTCGCATCCCAGGTGCAGAGATCCGGGGCGATGATCGGATTTTGCGCGATACGCTTCCAGTCGCTGACGCCGTCAGGCGAGATCGCGCAACCGATGCGCGCGGTGTCGATGTCGGAATAGCCGATGTAGAACATCGCCCAGCGCCCGTCGGGAAGCGGATGCGTCTCGCACCCGCCGACGCGGTCGCGGTCCCACGATTCCGCAGCGCCCTTGCCGAACATCGGGTTTTTCTCCCACTTTTTCCAATCGACCCCATCCTTCGATTCGGCGTAGCAGAGGACGTTCGGCTCGTAGGTCTCGCCGGCGGCGTACCACATGCGCCAGACCCCGCGTTGCGCGTCCCAGCGGACGTAGGGGTTCATCACAGACTTTTTTTCAAAATCATTCTCGGGAACCATCACCGGATCCTTGCGGACGCGGACAAATTTCACGCCATCCGCGCTTGTCGCATAGCCGATCTTCGAACCGCCTTTTGCCTGGCCGGTATACCACATGTGCCATTTGCCGTCTTTAAAGACGGTGCAGCTACGGTTCAAATCGTCCTCCCAGCCGCTCGTCGGGTCAGCCTCGAGGCAGATCTCCGGCTCCTGTGTCCACGACAGCGCATCATCGCTCCGCACGAGCGCGATCGCCTTCTTCGGTCGCCACGAGAAGTACATCGTGTACGGGGCCGGACCGTTCGTAACCACGTTAACGTCGAAACAGGTTCCGAGCTTCGCATTGCCTAATACTGGATTCCCGGCGTATTTTTCCCAAACCCCGCCGAATGCGGCAGAAAAGGTGAAAAACACCGCACCCATTAAAACGATCCCGCTTTTCATTCGAATGCCCATCATTTTACCTCCCCGAAGCCGTCGCAATCGTTCTCCGCCAGCACCTTCTAACGATCTGACCGCAGAAGGGAAGCGACGGGGTTCCCTTCTGTTGAATCAAACCGACGCCAGTCGCCAGCCGGAACGACCTCACCTTTGTAAGGGAAATCAGCCGTTCCGTGATTGACGATCACCTTCGTCCCGTTCGCGTAGGTCGTGCAAGTCACATTCGACGCGAGATACTCGTGTTCGTCCATGAAGACGAACTGCAGATCGGAAAGACGGCAGAACTCGTCATATCCTTGCTTGATCTTGGCGACTGACGCCGTCAGTTCCGCGTCGGTCGCACACGTGAAGTCCTCATCACCCATCCAGCGGAAGCCTTCGACGAAGTTCGTATAGAAATAGAAAATCGGACGTCCGCCGAACTCGACAAGCTTGAGGCGCTTCACGTTGTCCTTGATCGTATAGTTGACCGTGCCGCAGAAAGGATTGATGAGAACGATGCCGTTGTAGATGATCTGGGCGAGCGGCACGTGCCGGTCTACCATCTTGTTCAGTTCGCCCGGTACGAGCTTGTAGAAGTAGGCGTATAGGCAATAGTCGAGGTCGCCGACACAGTAGTCGAAGATGCCCTCTGACGCAAAGCCCCCGAGACGCTTCTTCGTTTCGGACTGGATGCGCGCGTACCATTTTATGCAGTCGGCCTCGTTGATCGCATGCCTCGGGTCGTAACATTTCCTGAGCGGCTGGGACGCGATGACGTCGGTATAGTGGAGTCCGAAGAACCCGAGATCACGCATCATCTCCAGATCCTTCACGAGGAAGCGCTCACACATCCGTTGCGGACACGTCAGGTACTGGAAGCCGCCGCCCCACGTTCCAGCCGTTTTGGGCAATCCGTCCTTCTTTTTTAGCGTGAACTCCTCGTCGAAGCAGTCCGCGATCAGGTATGCGTCCGAATAGTTGTTGTGCGCGACGGTCTGGAAGCCCATTGTCTTCGCATCCTTCAACAGCGCGCGGAGCTTCGTCTCGCCGCCCATCTTCGGTTCGACAGGGAAGAGCTGCGGATAGGCCCCGTCGTGTCCACCCTTGTTCCAACCGACAAGGCAAAACTCGGCCTCGGGAATGCCCTGCCGCTTGAATTCCCGCATAATGTCGCGGCAACGGTCGAATGTAATCGCCACCTTGACGGGCGGTTCGGTGAACGGCGTCTGGTCACGCACTTTCGCGGGCACGGGTTTCCAGCCCAGCCGCAGCCGCACCTCGATGTTCGTCGCGGCGTACGCGAGCGCGGGGAAGTCTTTCATGCGCTCGTTAATCGGTCTGCATGCGCCACGCTTCAGTTGATCATCGCGGTATTCGCGCGCGAACGCGCACCAAGACACATCCGCCGCGCCGAAACGGAAGCGGATGACAAGATCCTCATAGGGGGGATCGCCGTTGAAGTTGTAGCGGTTGAAGAGACGGTATCCGCCGTTCTTCGCGACAACATGCGTCTCGTACGAATAGGCCAGACCCGTCGCATGCGCCATGAAATTCACGCGCGGTGTCTTCATGATGAAGAGCGGATGGTAGTTGCGCGCGGCAGGATAGAATTTTCCGTTGTCCGCACGGAACGTACCGTAAAGGCCGTCCGGCATGAGGAAGTAGCCGTCTTCGCCCTTTTTCGCCGTCGCGAAATCGGGCGCGACATCAAGTGTCTTCACGCCCGGTCCGATATGGTCTGCCTTGACGACGAGCCGGTTCTCGCTATCGAGCGGCATTTTCTCGCGACGGGTACGTCCGTCGATATACGTGTAGTCAAGCGTGACTTCAGCCGCCTGTACGCAGGGTGCGGCCGCCGTCAGAACCGATACCGCGAAAACGGCAAGCCGAATCGTCTTGTGACCGGTGCCGAAGGTGTCAGCGTTGCAAATCCGGTGTGCTGCATTTGTCAGATCGTTCTTGTTCATGGCTTTGAGATTGTTTCAGTGGTTGAGTATCCATGCGGCCATCGCTCTGCCGCAATACACAGACAGGAGTGCGATGCGAACGCCTTACCATTTGTTTTCAGTGGCAAATGGCGAAGCCGGCAACGCTTCACGGTTGTAGAGATTGGCAAGACCCGTCGCGTTGGCGCGATAGCCGTAGCGGACGTTCCGGATCGTCTTGCCGCCGGCCGTCACGACGACCTTGTCACCCGCGATCTTCGCATCGGCCCAGACGAACTGTCCGCCCTCGACCTCGGCCGCGAAGCCGACGAGCTTCGCGTCGGGGAGGAGCTTGACGGGCGCGTTGGAGAGATTGTCCTTCTCACCCGCCGTGAGACCGCCGCCGACGTAGTCGAATGACAGCGTCACCTCGGCCGTGCCGAGCCCCTCCGCTTTCCTGAAAAGCGGACCCGAGGGGACGACGTCCCGGCCATACGCGCCTTTGAGTGCCCACGCCGCGAGACGCTCGCCCACGAACACCTTGGCCTTCGGATGGATGTCCTTGTCGTTGCCGACGTCAATCGTGACCGCCATGCCCGTCTTTTCCAGACGCTTGAGCGCAAGGCGTTGCGCGTCACGGATGAGCGCATAGCCGTTGCCGCCCTTCGGATCGTCTGTCTTCGCCGTGAAAGACGCGAGCTGCACCCAGTAGAACGGGAACTCATAACCCCACGCCTCGCGCCAGCCCTTGACGAGCATCTCGGTCTTCTCGGTGTAGGACTCGCCCTCCTGCCCGTTCGAGCAACCCTGATACCAGATCGCGCCGGCGATCGGAAAACGCACGATCGGCGCAATCATCGCGTTGTACTGCGAGGTCGCGCTGACACTCGGCAGCACCGGCATGTCGGCCTCGGGGAGCTTCCCCTCCGCGACGGCCGCTTCGACCGCCGCGAGAAACGCCTTCATCTCTGCGGCGTACTTCGCGAACACCTTCCGGCCCGCCTCCGTGCGCGGATCGGTCTTCTCCTGAAGCTCCAGAAAGCTCTTAACCTGCTTGGCGTACGCGCCGTTCGTTGCGCTGTAGTTCTTGAACGACGAGAGCGGGATGAACGGCTCGATCCGGCAACCGCTCCAGTTGTCGTCAAGGATGCCGATGGGGATGTCCAACTCTTGGACAAGCCTGCGCGCGAAAAAATAGCCGGTCGCCGTCCAGTTGGCGATGCCGCCGTTCGCGGTGGTACGGGCCCAAGGATGATCGAGCTTCACATCGGCTTTGGGCCACGTTGAGTGGATCTTCGAGACCTTCACGCAGCGGATCGGGTCGAACTTCTCGGCCGCCTCCTTCTTGAAGGCCTCGCCGTCGTAGATGCCCCAGTTGAAGCTCATCTCCATGTTCGACTGCCCCGAGCAGAGCCACACATCGCCGACGAGGATGTCCTTGAACTCGATCTTGTTCTTGCCCTCGATCACCATCGTCCGGTTCTCCTTCGAGGCCGGCATCGGCTGGAGTTTCACCTCCCACCTGCCGTCGGCATCGGCCTTCGCCGCAACGGACTGCCCCGCGAACGAGACCTTGACCTCTTCGCCAGCATCGGCCGTGCCCCACACCGGGACGACCTTATCGCGCTGGAGCACCATGTTGCTCGAGAACACATTCGCCGGTTTCACGTTCGCCATCGCCGCGAACGCTGCCATCGAACAACCAATAATCCATGTCTTCTTCATCCTGAATCTCCTCGTTTCCTTATTCCTGTTTCCCAATTCCCATTCTCACTTCTTCTCCCTCTCCCAATCGTCCGTACAGAACGGCGAAGCGGGAAGAAGCTCCCGGTTGTAGAGGTTCGCGCCGATCGGCGACGTGCGATAAGCGTAGCGCACCGCGACCGGCTTCTTCACGTCCTTCGACGAAACGACAACCGTGTCGCCGTCGATGACCGCGTCGGCGAAGAACCATGTGCGGTCCTCGCCTGCGATCGCAAATCCGCTCAACTTCGCCTCGGGCATGAGTTTCACGTCCCTGTCGTCGAAGTTGTTCTTGTAGCCGACGGCGAGGCCCGACCCGACGTAGTCGAATGAGAGACGGATTCTGTCACCCTCAATCTTCATCGCGCGGTAATTCGGCCCCGACGGCACGATGTCGTCAAAGCCGTACTCGTTCTTAAGCGCCCACTGCGCGAGACGCTGGCCGACGTGCAGCTTTTCCCGCGGATGGATGTCCTTGGGGTCGCCAAGGTCGAAGGTCACGCACATGCCGCCGTGTGGAATGGTCGCCATCGCGCGGCGCATGCCCTCGCGGACGCGCGTGAACCCGAGTCCGCCCGCCGGCGCGTCGTCGACGACACCCTTGTTGTCGAAGGACGAGAGCTGCACCCAGTAGAACGGGAACGTGTACCCCCACGCCTCGCGCCAGCCGCGCACGAGGCCCTCCAGGAGATACTGGTAGTTCTCGTTATCCGGATAGTTGCCGCACCCTTGGTACCAGAGCGCGCCCTTGACCGGATACTTCGCGAACGGATGGATCATCGCCTGGTAGCAGCCGTTCCAGTAGGTGTGCGAGACGGGGACTTCGGCGGGATCGCCGGCCGGCGGCCGGCCGTCGACGACCGCCGCCTCGATGTCCGCGACGAACGCCTTCTGCCGGGCGAGGTACGCGTCCCATTTCATCCGGCCCTTGGCGGTCGCCGGGTTCGCGTTTTCGTCGTAGCGGTCCTTGATCGCCTTCAGCGCCTTCGGGTCGTCGTCCCGGAGGCACGTCGGGTCAATGTACGGTTCGATGTTCATGCCGCCCCAGCTCGAGTCAATGAGCCCGATCGGTATCTTTTTCCCGGTTTTCTCCATGACGGTCTGCGCGAAGAAGCAGCCGACGCACGAGGCCGTGAACCACACCTGCCCCGTCAGCACACTCCACTTGCCCTGTATCTCCGGCGTTTCGCGCGGCACGGGCGCTTTGTGGCGCGCCACGCGCAAATAGCGGAAGTTCGGCGTGTTCGTGCAGAAGGCCTTCGAGAGGTCCATGGAGTACGGCCACCAGCAGAACGAGTATTCCATGTTGGACTGGCCCGAGCAGAGCCAGACATCGCCCACGAGCACGTTCGCGAACGTGACGCGCTCGCCTTCGGGCGCACAGCCGAAGAGCCTTGCGAAGAAGCCTTGTTTTTCGCCCATCGTCACGGTCATCGTCCGGTCATCGTTCGACACGCCGAGCGCCGGCAGCGTCGCCGCCCAGCGCCCGTCCGCGTCCACGGTTGCCCGTGCCCGCGCGCCCGCGAAGTCGACCGTCACCTCTTTCCCTGCCTCGCCCCTTCCCCAGACGGGGATCGGCTTGTCGCGCTGGAGGATCATGTTGTCCATGAACACGGGACTGACCGAGAGCCCCGCCAGCAGAACGGCCGGCGCGCACACCGCCGCGACGATCGTCAATGTCTTCATCGTCTCCTCAGATCATTCTTGTTCATGGCTTAGAGTTTGCGAATCCGCTTCCCGTGCAGGCCGGGGATGTGGGGGTTCGCCGCGATGGGCAACGATCAGGGTCACGGACGCGTCCCGGGCTTGAGGTCTTGATACAAGGGCACCTTGTCGCCGATCCAGTGTCCGCCGCAGGATTTGATTTCGCGTTCGCCGTTCAGCTTGCCGATCTCAACGTTCTCGAGCGTCACCTGGCACGTGCCGCTGTTGCGGATGAGGTGTTCCGCCTCCGGCACCCGGGCATTGCGGACGGTGATCGCGCCCTCCGCCTGATGGAAGTTGAGGAAGCTGAAGAGGCGGACCGTCTCGTCCGCAGTGATCCCGGATACGGTCACGTTGTCGAACTCGGCGTCACACTGCACGGCCAGCGCGCCCTTCGCGCCGGGAAGGAGGTGCAGGTTCTCGATGGTGACGTTCTGCATGGGACAGAACAGGCGGATTGGGAACCCGGCGCCGGAGGTGACGTTACGGATGACGATGTCGCGCATCTCGCCCATCGCGCAGTTGCGTTTGCGGTAGTATTCTTCAGCGCTGTCGTTGATCTGCACGGCGCTTGCGTTGCGTTGCCAGTTCATCCAACTCGGATCGTACTCGTCATGCACCCCGTCGATGACGACGTCATGCACTTTCGCACCGTCGCAACAGAGAAGCCGCACCTGATTAAACCAGAGCCAAGTCCCCGCACGGATGTTGCGGACGGTGATGTGATGGATGTCGGTCGACTTGCCTTCGACGATGTCTTTCATCTCCTCGCCGCAGAGGTTGGTGAGCGCGACCACGTCGTCCTCTGTCCAGCCGGTGATGTTCTCGACAACGATGTCGTGGCAGCCCTTGCGCAAATTGACGCCGTCACCGTTTTTCACCCAAAGGTTCACGTATTTACCGGGCAAGCGGTTGGGTCGATGATCCCTGCCGTCCTCGCTCACCCAAGAGATGTCCGCCTCGAAGCGCAGATCGCGGATGACGCCCTGTTCACAGAAGCTGAAGCAGGTTGCCCAGTAGCGCTGATGGCGGCATTTGAGCCCCGAGACCTTGAACCCTTTAACGTTATGGAAGTAGACGAAGCAGTTGTGGACAAGCCGCTTTCCGGCGAGTTCGGGCGGCTTCGATCGCTCGCCCAGACCGTTCCAGTTGCCGCCGTCCAGCGTGGCTCCGTTGCGGCCCTCGATCGCGATATCGCGATCCTCGGCCTTCGCCGTACACCGGTCGTCCGTCCAGGCGTGCTCGTTCGCGAAAAGATTGCAACAAACCCCGTCCGCCTGCACGAGGCGCGCGCCGTCCAGGATCACTTTCATGCCAGACGGGATCAGCACGGTCTCCTCGATGATCCACTTGTCGTCGTTGGCCGCGTCATTGCGATATGGAATCACCACCTCGCGCCGTCCCGCCGCTTGGGCTTCTGTGATCATTTTTGCGATCCGCGGCGCATCCCCGCGCGCGGTGTACAACGGCCCGCCATCCGAACCGGGTCTGGCATAGGCCTTGGTCCCGTCCGCGAACGTCACCGTTACAGCGAGCCCCAACATGACCGCAATGCACGTTTTCATGATATTCCGCCTCTCTTACCTCTTCGTTTCTCCGGTCGGCAAGTGGTACGCGCCTGTCACCTTACCGAAGCGCTTCGTGAACACATAATGGGGGAACAGGTCCTTGCTCGTATGTCCCGCATCGTGACCGCGATTCTGGATGATCGTGATCTCGGCGAACGCGGTTGTGTCCGGGATGCCGTTGAACATCGCCATCATGCCGTCTGCGGGCCCGGCAGAATCGCAGATGCCGAATGTGTATGTGATGTTCTGGGCTTTTGTGCGTGTGATGTGGTGCACGGGATCGGCGAAATCCGGGCCCGGCTGCCATAGGGGGCGCCAGTGCTTTTGCGATCCGCCGACGTCGACGTACCACGGGCACATCGACCACGCCTTCGTGATCTGCGGGAAAAGGCCCGAGAGCGCGAACGTCTGGAATCCGCCCTGGCTGTCGCCGTGCACATAGAGGTTCGTGCCGTCCCAACCCGGATGGCTCATCGCCCAGCGGAGCGCACGAATGTCGCGCCGCAACATGTTAATGTGATAACACGTCTCGACCTTCGCATTCTCGTTCGTCGGGAAGCCGAAGTTGCCGTGGCGCTTACGCGCCTCGTCCCAATAGGCGTTCGACGCGCGGTTCGAGATCGAATGGCAGTTGATGCCGAGCGTCAGCTCGCCGCTGATCCACGTCTCGGCGAAGTGGAAACCGGTTCCATACGCCTGCAGAAAGACGCGGATCGGCAGCTTTCCCTTGCCTTCGCGCACCACCTTCGGCACGCCCCAGTCAAAGTGCACCTCGCCGCCGGGCGAGTCCAGCACTCCCGCGTATACCCACACGTTCTCCGCATCGTTTGTGCCGCGGCGCCGGAAGTGTTTTGGCACGTTGGAGTATTTCGCGTCTTCTTCGAGAAACTCCCGCCACTTCGCATCGAAACCCTCGGGGATGGGTTTGCCGGGCTTGATCTCCAGCGGGTTGAAGAGCGCGCCCACGCGATAGCTGAGCGTGAGCGAATGGCGCTTGCCCTTCTCATCCACGCGCGCCTGCCTGAGATCACGCACGTTCGGATAGCGTCCGTTAAGCGGTTCGGGAATGCCGCGGAGCTTCGCTGTCACGGCGACAACGCCGGGCTTGTCCAGCGTGAGGATGCGCCGCACGGGGTTTCCCTCCTGCGAAAGAACGATATCCTCGACCGTCGTCTCGTGTGTCCGGTACCACGAGACCGACATCGTCACGTTCGTGAGCTGCTCTTTCGTGAGAAGTCGGCCGTCCGCCCCGCGTACCTCGAAAACCGCCTCGGGCCGCTCGCCGACCTCCCAGACGATCCGGTCGTTCGGCACATAGGCCGATAACGTCCAGGGTCGTTCATAATCCGAAAGCCCCTCGGTCACGAGCTTCGCCTTCGCGAACTCCGCCGCCATCTGCGCCTGCACGGCCGGCGGCAGCGGCGCTTTCTCCTGCGCCCACGCCGCACCGGCCAGACAGATCCCCGTCATCAACATCATTTGTCGTTTCATGTCCATACCCCTCGTACACTGTGTTGCTAAAAAAACTCGGACATGACTACATGATTTACATGATGTGCCCGTTTTATTCCAGTCATAATGAATCCTGTAATCCTGTCTGAAAGCGTTGTTTTGGGTTTTATTGATTGCTGGCTGTATATTCCCGTCAATGCATGTCACTCGTCCTTGAGGCCGTCCGCCTCGGGAGAGCCGCCGGCGAGATAACCGCGGGACCGGCCTGAGGCGTCGGAGAACCAGAATGCGTAAAGTTGCGTATCGCGGGCGGTGAAGCGAAGACGAATGGTTTTGCCCGCGTAAGAGGAAAGTCCGCCGAGAATCTCCGATTTGACGGCATTCGCCGTGAATGGCTTGGAAGCCGCAAGAGCTTGGCCATCCTCATCCAGAATCTCGACCTTAAGCTCGCCGCCCGCGGCATTCGCGTTCACGAAGAGGCGGTCGCCCCGGGTGAAGCGGATCGGACGCGTGACGAGTTCGCCTCCGCAACGGCCGGCATCCATTGAGGCGAAGCCGTCCCGGCGCAGGCGCGCGATACCCATCTGCGCGAGCGTGTAAAGCCCTCCGACCGGATGGTCTTTCCACTCCCCGATCTGTCCCGCAAAGCCCGTGTAATAGAAGAGCAGCTCGTCGCCCTTCACAAGGCAGATCGCCGCGTTCGAATGCAGATAAGCGCGGTCCCACGCACCGTATGTGCGGGACGCGGGTATGAACGGCGAACGGTCTTCGGGACGCGAGAAGTGGTAGCCGTCGCGGCTGAAGCCGAGGTGGAGTTCGGTGAGCTTGGGAGAGCCCCGACGCTGGAACTCGCTGTTGTCCGCTCCGGACATGATCGCGTACACGCCCAACATCAACGATTCGTAGGCGACACAATCGAGGTTATAGAGGGACGGCTCGGGCGGTTCCTTCTCGTAGTTGCCTTCCTCGCAGTAGACCCAGCGCATGTCACGCCGATCACAGCAGTCCGCGCGTTGCCAGCAGACGCGGTTCGTGTAGGCGACACCCGCGACAAAGTCCTTGCTCTCGGCAAGCTGGCGCGAGCGGGCAGACCAGAAGTCGCGCAGCGAGTAGCACCATACCTTACGGAACGGATTATAGAAGAGGGTCGAGCGGTCACCGCTCCAGGCACAGGCGGCGCGCCACTCCCAGTCCGTGCCGTTCGCGGACGTGAAAATCTCGCCGCCTTGGGGACGTGACCAAATGAACGCCTTGAAGCGGTTGCCGTCCGTCGCGTCCGGGTCGAGGATGACTGCGGCGGAGTCGCGATGACAGTTCTTGCCGTCCCGCGTCTCGGGCTTCACGATACGGTTTGTCTTGCCGTCCACCTTGAGCACCGGGCGCTCCCAGTTGTAGCCGTCCTTGGAATACGCGTACGCCGTTCCGTCGAACCAGCCCGCGCAGTACCAGCACTTGTAGAGCCTGTCCGTCGCGTCGAACCACACGCCGCCGGAAAAGGGCGCTGCCATCGGCGTTTTGATCGGCCCGAGCGCACCGCGCTCGAGCGGGGTCTCGGGACGGAGCACCGGGTTCTTCGGATCCTTCTGCGCCTTATGCCAAGTGCGCACCATTGTGGTCGAGGCGATGAGGAAGTCGTCCACGAAAAGTTGACGCCCGGCATCCACGGGGATTACTGCCGGGGGATTGTCCAGATACGGCACGGGCAGCGGATAGCGTCCGTACTTGCGCATATCAGTCCGGTCACGCGGATCCGTCTCGAGGACGATCCCGTTATACAGCGTCTCGCGCGGGACGTCCTTCTTCACGGTTACGGCCGGCTTGGGATCGAACCCCGCGATGACGCACCAGTAGTCGAGTTCGTAGCGTTCGCCCTCTTTCACCTGTTTGCGCCAGACGCGGACCTTCTCCTTGTCGGACGTGTTGAAGAGCTGCGAGACGGGAATGTCATTCACCTCCGCGAACCCGAGCTTCTTCAGTTCCGATTCTTGCGAAGGCTTGCCGCCCTTGTCGGTGAACTCCGCAGGCGGCGTCAGCGCCAAAATTTCCCCGGACTGCGTCACCCGGAAGGAGATGCCGTTGATGGATGCGTAGACAAAGGACTTGCCCACGAGCTGCAGCGCAACCTTTTTGGAAATGACGAAATGCCGGTCGAAGAACAGCCGCTCGCCGGGTGCGAATTGACGGATCTCGGAACCTGCGCACGGCTTGATTTTCGCCGTCGGCGCACCGTCTGCGGCAAACCCGGACAAGGCGCAGACAGCGGCCGCCAGAACGGACAGTGTCAGGACTTTTTCAACATTCATGTTCTTCTAAGGATACCGTTTGATTTTAAGGACACCCCCGCGCGTGCGCCCTCCCTGAACGCATGCGCGGGGTTTTTGTCACTCACGGGGGGTCATTTGACGCTCATCGTAAAGACAAGCGGGCGGAAAAGCTCGAAACAGCCGATGTCGACCCTACCGCCTTCAACACGCGCGCACGGATCGATCTTTTCGAGTTTCACGCCCACAGGGAAAGTCTCGCCGAACGCCGTGATCGTGGCTGGATGGGTCTCCCGGAAACCGTTGCCCATGTCCAGCGCCCCTTCCGTCATCCACGCAAGGTTGGTGCCTGCGTTGTAACACGCCGAACGCCGCGTAAGCCTGTAATCGCCCTGCGCACTGTCCCTGAACATCGGATCCGACCCGATCACATTCCCGTCTTTGTCGAAACTCGCGGCATTCGAGGCGCGCGAATCGATAAAGCAGTGCCGCACCACGTTCGTTCCCGCGTACCAGTCCTCCAGCGCGCGGCTCGTCGTCGTGTCCTCAAGGCAGTTGTTGTAGATAAGGTTGTTGCGCTGGAAAAGATCATATTGGCTGCCCTTAAGCGCATACGACGAACCCAAAAGCGTGTTGTCGGCGATCGTGCAGTTCTCGACTCTCCCGCAAGCGCCCTCCCCCGCTGCAATCCCGGATTGGGCGACATTCCACTCCAAAATATACAGCACATGTTTCACCGTATTGCTGACGAAAAGACAGCTCCGTACCGTCGCGTTCGACGTGCCGAACGCGTAAAACGCCGCGCCATCGGATGTGCTGCTGTTGTTGATGAACACGCAGTCCGACAAAAACGTCGATAGTCTCTGGTTGCCATAATAAACGACACCGCCACCGTATTTCCCGGCATAGGTGCACAGGTTGCTGTCGAACAGGCAGTTCGAGACCACGGTTCCGCCGTGGCTCTGCATCGCTGAGCCCAATATCCCCGAGTTGTTCCGGAACGCGCAACCGTGCGCGACACCGTTTTGGTCGAGGTATAAACCGCCGCTGCCGCACTCGTTGCCGCCGCCGGGCAGGTCATTGCCCTCGAAGTAACAGTCGAAAGCCGCTATTCCATGCATTGCGGCGCCCGCCTGCGCGCTGCCGATGTTGCCGATGAAGGAGTTGTTGCCGCAGGCGTATACCCTGTCGAGGAAAGCGCCCGAGCCCTTGCCGGTGATGTAGTTGCCTTCGAAATAGCAATTCGAGACCGTGGTCAGGGCCGTAAACAACCCGCCGCCGCGGCAGTTGTAAATCTCGAGCGGGTTGACGAGTCGGTTGCTGATAAAGGCGCAGTCGTACCAACTGCCGCCATGCGCGCCGCCGCCTTGCATAAAGTTATATCTGGCCACACCACGGGTGCAGACTGCGGAACAGTTGCGGATGATCGAACGGCGTCCCGTGGAGAGACCTTGCACACCGCCGCCATTGCATGATGTCGCATTCGTGTAGGCTTCTGTCACGGTGTTGGAGATGCAGCAGTGCTCGACGAGCGAATCAATGAGATCCCCCCCGTTCGCTTTGATGCCGCCGCCGGCAATTCCAATCTCGCCTGTCCCGATAACGGCGCAACTGGTGACGATGCAGTTTGATATGACCGCGCCGCCCTTCGTAAGGCACAGGCCGCCGCCGCCATAGGCGCTCGTCACCTCGCAACGGCCGTTCGTGAAGGTCAGATTATGGAAGTGCGAGTTGAAATATGTGCTCGTCACGCAGTTCGTGAGTTGCTGTGCGTCAATGACCGTATTCGCGGCGACCCCGTCGTCACCGACAAGCGAAACACCGTCTGCCTTGAATGTCAAGGGGGCTGAAATGAGATACGACCCCTTCGCGACATGGACGATATCATTCGCCGAGGCTGCGTCGAGTCCTTCTTGGATTGTCAGAAAAGGCGTCGCCTGGCCGCCGTCGTGCGTGTCGGCCGTCGAGTCTTTGTCGACATACCACTCTGCCGCCTGAACTGCCGCTCCCAAGATTGTAGCGGCAACGATGACCGTGGCCCTGAACGCCTTTGTTTTCATCATCACTCCTCTTATTTCACTTGACATACATGCCCGTGCCTAAGGGCGCCCAGGATTCGAAACAGCCGATATCCGGCACGGTCGGGAAGATGCGGGGCAACGCAGGAACGCGCACCACATCGCATCCGCCTTGCGTCAGCGTTTCGTCCCACACCACCGCCTGATTGGAAAGATCGTTCGCCCCGGCCATCCACGGCTGCGCTTTACCCGCGTTTTTAAGCGGAGAGCGGCCCTTCAAACGGAAATCGCCCTTGGCGGGATCGGCAAACCCGGGGTCGATCTCGGTGATGTTGCCGCTCAACACGTTCGTCGTGAACGCGTCGACCGCGATCGCCTGCGGCCCGATATACGAGTGCGAAGTCTGCGCCGCCATGCTCGCATTCAGGTTATAGTTGTCAGCCGTCCCGGCCTTATAATTTCCCCACACCGCCGTGTTGCACACGTAAAACTTCTTGCCCGTTTGGGCAAGAATGGCTTCACTCGTGCCGCTCAGGCGGTTGCCCGCGATCGTGCAGCTCTCCACCCGCGTTCCGGGGAACTCCTGCCCGATGTCCGCGACGGGATTGGAGATGTCCAGAACCCGTGAAGAGGCGTTATCGTAAAAAAAGCAGTTGCGCACCACGGAGTTGGTCGTTGATCCGACCTCGTTTTCGCGTCCGCTCTGCCTGACAAGCGGTTGATTCCCGTTATTTCCGCTTTGGTTGCCGATGAACGAACAATCCACAAGGGAGAAGTTCAGGCCGGAGTTAATCGCCAAGAGGGCGTGTGTGCCGCTGTTGGTGGCGCTCAGGTTGGCCTCAAAATAGCAGTTCGAAAGGGAAACGTACGCGCCGCCGTTTCCAGACCAAGTGGAGAGAGCCGCCATGCCAAAGTCTTTGTTCACGTTTCCGACAAACGCGCAGTCATGGATAAAGAGGCCCCGATACCCCCCCTGCGTATCATTCAGGTGCGCGTGAACCGCTGTGCCGGAACCGTCAGCAACCCCGCCTGGCGAGTAATTGTCCTTAAAAAGGCAATGCCGGATAACCGCTTCATTTCCTGCCCCAAGTTTTAGGCTTGTCGTCAAAGAAGCGCCGTAGCGCTCCGTCCGGTTGCCGACAAAGGTGCAATGCGTAAACAGCGCGGGAGCGCTGGCATTGACACAGACCGGTTGGGAGACCGACGAATTCCCGACGAAAACCAGATTGGAGAAAACTTTGCCGCTCCCCTCGGTAAAGACGGCGCCGCCCCTTCCCGCCGCTTTGTCGGTTCTGCTGCTCCAAACGCGGTTGGTCTCAAACCGGCAATCCGCCGTCAGTGTCCCGACGCCATGCATTGCGCCGCCGTCCAGGTCCCCCCATTTCCCCGTCGGATCGACAATGCTGTTGCGGCGGAAGATGTTGCCGCGAAACTCCTTGTAGCCGCCGCCGCATATCGCTCCGCCGCGGAAACGGAGGCCTGTGAGGGTTTGCGACTCTGCGGACGCACAGGCGTTGGTGATGCCGTTGTCCTCGAAGAGGGTGTCGACGACCGACCCGTTCGCCACAGCGACCGCACCGCCGTAAATGCACCCCGCCGTACCGCCTTCGCGGAAACCGCCCGACCAGCAGTTCCGGATAATGCAATTCGAGATAACCGCATCAGAGTTGCGTGCGTTGATGGCGGAACCGCCATAGAGCTCCAGGCCGGTTGCGGCAAAGACATCTTTCCGGCAATTGACGATGGTGAGCCCGTGAAACTGCGAGCCTTTGGCATACCCCTGAATCGCCTCAAAAGCATTGGTGGCGTTTTGCCCGTCGATGATCACCTGCTCGGCAAACCCGGGGTTCGCCTTCAGCAGGACATTGGTGACACCGTAGAACGTGACCGGGTTTGAACCGGGAATAGCAGGAATCGGCTCGGACAAAGCATAGTGTCCGGGCGCGATGTATATGGCGCTCCCGCTCTCATAATTATTCGTAAGCAAATTGCTGACAGCCTCGCCGATGGTCGGATACGCGGTTTCCCACGTCATGCCGTCGGGCATGACCGCAGAAGTGTTCAGATCCACGTACACCGTCCTGGCCCGCACCGCGAGGGCGCACACACTCAAAACAACAACCAGCCCTACATTTCTCATGATGAATCTCCCCCCATCACCACCTATTATGTGGGGGAGGGGCGAAAAGAGTCAATCCTGAAAGCCCGCGCCAGGCGAAAAAGGGGGAGGGGGAACGAATGAAACTCGTTTGACAGGCGACTGTACTCTTTCGCATAATGCGAGTGGAATCGATTGACGGAGGGACATATGAAAGACGGTGTCAGATTGGTGTGTGCGCTGGCAATGCCGGCGTGGATCCTGCACGCGGAGCAGCCGTGCGAGAATTGGCTGTCGCCCTACACGGGCGCGGATGCGACCGGCGAGAAGGTGGTGGGGCTGTGGACTTTCGCAGACTTGAAGGATGCATCGGGTAGAGGACGCGACGCGGTGCTGCACGGTGCCGTGCTGGTGCCGGACGCCCGTTGGGGTTCCTGCCTGGAGTCGTTCTGCGGCTGGCCGGTGGAAGACAAGCGTCACGCGGCTGTTGTCGCCAATCACACCTCGCTCTCGCCTCGGGATGCGTTCACGCTGGAGATGTGGATCAAGCCGAAGCCTGAGTTTGTCGATTATCCCGAAGCGTTCTTGGCCGACAAGAAGTACGTGGCGCACACGGATTATCAATGGACGCTGGGAGCCGCCGATAAAAGCGGCCAGTGGCGCGCCTACCTGCGGCTCGGTTTCGGCGATGATTCGGAAGTGTATAGTTCGGAGCCCTCGGTGTTTGCGACGAACATCTGGACGCATCTCGCGGTCACCTATGACGGCGCCGGCACCGTGCGGTTTTTCAGGGACGGCGCCGCGCAGGGTACGGTCACGCGGACGGGACGCGGGCGCATCGCGCCGGGCAGTCATCCGCTCTCCATCGGTGACCGCATCGGCAGCTACTATCACGGCTTTCCGGGGTATCTGACGCAGGTGCGGCTGTGTCAAGGCGCGCTGGAGTTCCGTCCGGTCACATTGGCCCTGACATCCGACCGGAGCGTGTTTGTGCGCATGGAAAAGACGCCGTCCTTACGTTTCACGCTGGCCAATGCCCAACGCGAAGCCGCGCGCAACGTCTCAGTGTTCTGTACGGTCGAAGGACGCGAAGCCGCGCGCCATCAGATCCCGGAACTCGCGTCGGGCGAGAGCCGGACGATCGAGGTGCCGGTCGACACGGCGTTGCGTCCCGGTAGCTACACGCTGCGACTGCGCGTCGAGACCCCCTTGAAAGAAACGACAGCCCCCTATGTGAGCGAGGAGAGCGTAACGTTCACCTTGATGCCGCGCCGTCCGCCGCGCATGCCGGTGGTGATGTGGGGCCTTTACGGAGCGGGCAACGTCATTCGCGAGTTGCCGCGCCTGACGGAAATCGGGTTCACGCACTGTTTGGGGTTCGGAGCGGATGGCAAGCGTATCTTCGAAGCGGGACAGCCGGTCGCGCCCGGAACACCTGAGCACGTCGCGGAGGTCAAGCGGATGCTGGACACGGCATTGGCGCATGATGTCGGCATCATCGCGACGCTTTCTCCCGGCCACTGGGTGGCCAACGCCAAGCCGGAGTTCCGGCGTGTGGATCGCCTGGGCGTCAGTAACGATAACAGACCGACGCTCTGTGCGGCGTTTCCCGAAATGCAGACGTTCGCCTTTAACGTGGGCGCATCGGTGGCGCAGGCCTACAGCGACTTTCCGGCTTGGCAGGCGGCTCTGCTGCATACCGAGGTGCGTGACGGTGCGAACGTCTGCTGGCACGCGCATGACCGCGAGGCGTGTCAGCGCGCGACCGGTTCTGACTATCCAACGAATGCACCGAATAAAAACGGCGTGGACTACACCAAGCTGAGCGATTTTCCGTCCGACAGAGTGATCCCTGATGATCATCCGCTCTTGGGTTTCCTCTCTTGGTACTGGAAAGAGGGCGACGGCTGGAACCGCATGAACTCCGAACTGCACCGGGGACTCCAGTCGACCGGTCGGGAAGGGCTTTGGACGTTCCACGATCCGGCGGTACGCGTGGCGAGCGTCTACGGAAGCGGCGGGAGCGCGGATGTCCTGTCGCAGTGGACCTACTCCTATCCCGACCCGATCCGCATCGGAGTGGCGACCGACGAACTGTTTGCCATGACGCGCGGCGCCGCTCAGCCGCAGCAGGTCATGAAGATGACCCAAATCATCTGGTACCGCTCGCAGACGGCACCGATCGCCAAGGGGGACGAGGTCAGAAAAGCGCCCGCCTCGCCGTGGGAGGACACCGATCCCGACGCGGCATTCCCGACTATTGCGCCCATGCATCTGCGCGAAGCGTTCTGGACCAAGCTGGCCAGACCGGTGCGCGGCATCATGTATCACGGCTGGGGATCGCTGGTGCCGCAGAGCGGTGAGGGCTCCTACCGCTACACCCATCCGCAGACACAGCATGAGTTGCGCCGCCTGATCAAAGAGGTCGTGGAGCCGCTGGGGCCCACCTTGCTGCAAGTCCCCGACCGGCCCAGCGATGTCGCGTTTCTGGAGAGCTTCGCGTCGCAGATGTTCGCACGGCGCGGAACTTACGGCTGGGGCGGCGGGTGGACCGGCGACGCCTATCAGATGCTGCTGTGGGCGCATCTTCAGCCTGAGATCATCTACGATGAAACGGTGAAGGCGCATGGACTGGGCAAGTACCGTGTGCTGGTCATGATGGACTGCGATGTGTTGACAGCCGGCGTGGTGGCTGCGGTTAAGGCATTTCAGGCGCGGGGCGGGGTGGTGGTGGGGGATGAACGCCTCTGCCCGGCTATCCGCGCTGACATCACGATCGCGCATTACACGCGGACGCGCAAAGCGGATAAAGACCGCGCCGCTTTGATCGCTAAATCTGCCGAGCTGCGTACGGCGATCGACACGCGTTACCAGCGTTATTGCGATGCCTCAACGCCGGACGTCGTGCCCCGCTGCCGTTCATACGGCTCCACCGATTATCTCTTCGCCGTCAACGACCGGCGTGAGTTCGGCGATTACGTCGGGCAGCATGGTCTGGTGATGGAGAATGGCTTGCCGGCAGAGGCCGTGCTGTCGTTGGCACGCGCCTCGGGTCATGTGTACGACCTGACAGAAGGGCGCACCTTGGAAGCGCATGTGCAGGACGGGCGGCTAACTGTTGCGCGCGTCTTGGGTCCTTGCGACGGCTGTGTGCTGATGGTCACGGAACGCGCCATTGATGCAGTGCGTATCGACGTCGCGCAAGAAGCGCGCCTCGGCAGCCGTCTGCCCTGCACATTTTCCGTGATGGATCGAGAGGGAAAGCCGATCGATGCCGTGGTGCCGCTGCATGTCGAGATTCTCGATCCGGCCGGCGCGCAAGCGGAGTGGAGCGGGCATTACGGTGCCGAACGCGGGCAACTCGCGCTCACGCTAGATCTGGCCTCGAATGACCGGCGCGGCCTGTGGCAGGTCCGTGTGCGAGAGCTGGCTTCGCGCCGCTGCGCCACAACTTATTTTAGGATAGTGAATAACGAAACCGGAAACCAACGAGCGGTATGCCTCATTCAGAGCCCTATCTTTGTGCGCCCGGATGGCGTGGGGATATCGGCCTTCATCCCCTCCGCTCCGGGAATGGGCTTTACCTCGTGCGTTTTCCAGCCGTCCGATGTGGGCTTAACCCCCATCGCCTCGGAAACGAAAATGAACGCGGGCCACGCGCTCCATGCGTGGCAAAGGCTTTTCGCCCACGGCCGCCCGTAAAAACGATATCGCTCATCGCCTTTCTGTTTGGCGTTAAACCCTTCCCAGAAACTCGTCGCGCCCGCATCAAGCATCGCGCCGAACACGGTTTCCATGCCCGTGAAAAACTCCTTATGGTGTCCGGTGCGCGCCAAGGCCACAAGTTCCCATCCGAACACGTAAGGCGTGCCTACCGCCGGCAAGTCATCTTTGGCGAGTTCGTCGCCGATCGCCTGCGCCCGTTCATTCTGGGCCACGCCGAAGATCACCGCGTAAATATTGGCCTGACGCGCAAACCCCGAATTCTTCTCAAACGGATCGACGCGGTAAAGTTTGCGCCCTTCGTCCCACGCGAGACGGTTGAGGTTCGCTTTCACTTTGTCGCAAAGCGCACGGTACTCAGCGGCACGCGGGTCGTTTATGCGCCCGGCGAGCTTCGCCGCCGCGTCAAGTGCTCCTGTCCATATCATCCCTAGTGCGGTAGCGGACCTTGGACCAGCCCAATCGATGAACACCCAGTCGAGCCCTCTTGCGACAAAGCCGTTTTCATCGGTGCGGGAAATCAGGTCTTCGATGCGTTGCTTGATCCGCCACCAACGCGCCTCCAGAAATTCGCGGTCCGCGAAATAAAGCTGATGCAGATCGTGCGCGATGATCAGCCACATCGAATAGGTCACGATGCCGTTCACGTCCGTTGTGTATGCGTCCAGCACAGAAAGCGAGCGCCGGGAGATTTCCGGGTCACCCAGAACATACGCATTCGCCATCAGCGACACCGTGAGATCACCTCCCCACGGCAGACGGTCGCGTTTGATGCCGTCGATCAAAAAGTCGTGGCAGCAAAGCTTGAGCGTGTGGACCCCCACCTCGCGCATTTTCTCGTGACGTTTATCCTTCGCGGAAAACGTTCCTTTTTCCTCCATGCCCGGCCACCACAGCGGGATCACCTTGACCTTTTCGGCTTTTCCCTCAAAGCGAAAATATCTGAGCGCGAGCGCGGACCTGGATCGCCACGTGTCGTTGGCGACCAACACCATGTCTGTCGCCTGCTCTGAATCGACCGGGACCGTATTCCTCATTTCCGGCACGGATTCGCCGACAAAAAGTTTCGGCGGCTTTTCCCCACTTGTCTGCACATAGGCAAGCAATTCCCTTTGCGTGTCGTAATAATCCCCGATTTTCTTCAAATCCCGATAGTCGTGATCTTCTTCAAGCCACCTTAAATGCGGCGGCACCTCGCCGCCGGAATAACGCGCGGCAGCGCGCCACGTGTCGTCCCGTTGCGGACCGGACACCCTCGCCTCCCAACCCTTGAGCGGACTGCGCAATGCCGGCGTGTCGAGATACCGTGCGCTCACCGAGACACGGAGCATGCCGGTCTTTTCGTCGAAGTTTTCGCTGAACGCGCGTCCGTGCGTGAAATATTCGCGCGTTTCGCCTGGCTTGAAACGACGCCGGAACTCTACGGCTGCCGCGTACGGGGGCACGCTGCCCGGATATCCCACATACATCCCGGCGGCCTGCGCATTCCGTTTCAGTTCTTCGAGCCGGTACAACTCCATGCTCATCTGCGGATAATACCAGGCGTCACACCCACCGCCTCCGCGCGGAGAACTCCCCGCGTCCGCACCGTAAAGCGCGCTGGAACATTGCGCAGAAATGCACACGCCCGCCACCCAAACCGACACCGCCGCAACCGTTAACCTGCCCATCGTCTTTCCCCTTAAACAAACATAAGCGAGCGCCGTGACGCCGCAGTCAGACCCGCATCGACCTGACCGCCCGCTTGACCGCCATCGGCTCCGGGACCGATCCGTCCGCCATCGCGTTATCCATGCGGTAAGATTGCAACTTTGCAGCGGCATGGCAAGCTTGAAGAGTTTTGCAACAATTTTGCTTGCCGCAAACCTTGTCAATCCCATACCCTAGTCTGGCAAGTTAATACCTTGTATAGTATAGTCATCGGCACGACGATGGGGTTGCGGTCGAGTGATCGCGGAAAGGAATCGGGGTTAAATGCGTCTTGATGCGATTGTGAGGTTGCTGTTGACGGTTTCGTTCGTTGCGCACGTCAGGTGTTTCGCCGGACCGGTCGTGACGCCGTTCATGGAAAGAACGAGGCCGGGGGCGGTAAGACCCGAGGGCTGGCTTTTGGACATGGCGCGGAAAGCGCGCGACGGATACACCGGTCACATGGACGCGGTGGACGTTCAGTTCTCACGCTCTTGGAGAAATGAAACCAGGCCGCGCGGAAAGGATCTCCTCTGGGTATCCGATCCCGGAGCCTGGAGTTGTGAGGGCGGGGCGTACTGGTTTGACGGGCTGGTGAAGCTCGCGTATCAGTTGGATGATCCGTCGTTGAAGGCTCTCGCATCCAATCGTCTGGATACCGTTCTCTCGGAGATGAACCCGCATGCCATCGGATTTTGCTGGTGGCTGGATCGCAACGATCCCCAGCAGGTTTTGGAGATGAAAATTTCGGATGCGTGGTTGATCTGGGTGACGGGGATGTTTGCGCGTCCGGTTTGCGCTTGGCACGAGGTCAGCGGGGATGCCCGGGCGCTCAAGGCGCTTGACTTCGCGCTTGACGAACACGCTTTTTCCTACGGCAAGTTTCCTACGTTGCCCTCCGGTGCATATGCCGGTTATCAGGTGACGCGGAGCGAGCGTATTGCCCGGGCGCTCGATGAATTCTGGAAAAAGGCGCTTCACCAGCCCGGTCAGCTTCCGGCGGTTTTCAGCCAATATTTGACGCCGCCCCCCGCGCATTTGGAGGAGACGCTAAACATCCGTCGCCTTCACGAGCGTTTACTGAAGATCCCTACGCGTCACGGTGTCATCGCCTCGGAGGCCCTGCTGTCGATTTTCGACGGATACCTATGGACCGGCAATACCAATCTCCTGAACGCGGTCCGCGGCTGGTACGCCTTTTTCGACCGGCACATGCGGCAACCCTACGGTGTCACCACGATGGACGAGGAGTGGGGGCATCCCGGGCCGGAACGGGGTACGGAGACCTGCGTCGTGGCGGCAGAGGGCTGGACGCGTATCAACCTTCTGGCGGCACTGGGCGAAGGATGTTGGGGCGATGACGTCGAACGAAATTTCTTTAACGCCGGACGGAACTGCATGACGGAGGATTACCGTCGGCACGTCTACCTGCAACAACCGAACCGCCTTACGGCAAGCGATGTCACGCGCTGTTCGTTTACGGGTGCCCGCGGCGACCGGCTGGCGCGTTACGACACGAAACATTGGCCGCTTTGCTGTACGGCGGCGCTCAACCGTATTCTCCCCAACTACGTCGCGTCGATGTGGATGCTGCCTGCGGACGGCGGGGTCGCGGCGACACTTTACGGCCCGTGCCGGTTTGCCGCGGAACTGTCAAGCGGCTCGTTTGAGGTGGAGGAACACACAGACTATCCGTACAGCGATACGATCACCTTCAAGATCGTCAAATCACCGAATGCGGCGTTCCCGTTTCATGTGCGATTTCCCGGATGGTGCGCCAATCCAGAACTGCAAGTCAACGGCAGACAAACGGTGATCGCCGCACAGAACGGGTTCGCGGCAATCACGCGCATCTGGCGTGCTGGCGACGTGGTGACGTTGAGGCTGCCGATGAAACCGACGGTGGAGAAGATGTTCAACTACAACGAGCCGCGAGGACGCGAGTACGCCAGCGTGTCGGTCGGGCCAATCCTCTATGCGTTGCCGATCTCTTCAAAGGACGACAACAATCCCGAAGGTGATGTGCACGTCCCATTGGTCTCGGCCGGTTTCGATGCCGCGTCGGTCAGGGTTGGCGATGCGATGCGCATGTTGACGATCCCGGATTCGAAGGGAAACAGCCTCAAGCTTGTGCCATATGGGGACGCGAAGCTGCGCATCTCGATGTTTCCGGTTGACGGCGATTGAGTGCGCGAATCTGGGTCTCGGGGTTCGAACCATGAAGCACATGAAACTTCATGAAACCAAAACGACGTCTCTCCGAGGCACCCGCAGGTTGGCTGTTTGACTTGTGTTGCGAATGGTGTAAACTGTAAAATTCAATCTGCTTAAGAGGGGGAATGCGGAATGACAACCGCAACGCTGGCTGCTGGCTGGCGGGGGGGTAAAAGAGGAAATAAAAACAGGAGCAAAGACATGAAAGAGACAAACGTGATTCGTGTTCTTCCGGCGCTCGGCTGCGGATTGCTCGCCTTCGCCGCTTCGGCGGTCGAAATAAACGTGGCGTCGGTCACCGATCTGCGCGCGGCGATCGCCGATACGGTGAACGTGCCGGATGGCTCGACCATCGTCCTGCAGGCGTCCCCGACGCACTACGATGTCTCGGCCGACGGCCTCGGGCCGATCAGGCTCACGCGCTCGCTGACGCTGAGGGGCTCGACGGAGAATCCGCGCGACACGGTCCTCACGGGCAACGGCATGACCAATATCCTCTATGTGGGCGGCACCGATACGCTCGCCTGCAACCTCACGGTGACGAACGGGCTCTCCTATCTGGTCGATTCCCGCAAGTGGTACCGCGGCGGCGGGATCCATGTGAACGGCAGCTCGGCCGTTGTCTCGAACTGCGTCGTGACCGGCTGCCACTTCGATACGCGTACCGACTACCTCACGGGCACAGCCGTCGCCGAGATGACCGCGTTCGGCGGTGCGGGCGTTTACGCGAACGGCAGCTCGCTCGTCCTCGACACACTGATCGAGAACTGCTGGATGTTCAACGATAGGAAGCAGAAGGTCACGGGCGCCGGCGCCGGACTTTTCATCGGTGGCAAAGCCTGGGGCACCGATACGCCATCGCGCGCTTATCGTTGCGAGGTGCGGAACTGTTCGACCGAGACAATGTCGGTCGGCGGCGGTACGGGAGCACTCGTGGGCGGCGGCCTGTATGTGAGCGACGCGGGCATCGTCGACAATTGCCGCGTCCACCACAACTGGGTCCGGCCGACGGATGACAGCTCCCGCTGCTATGGCGGGGGGCTCTACGTGGGAACCGGTGGAATCGTCAGCAATTCGCTCGTTTACCTGAACACATGCCAAAAATGCGTGACGAACACGAGCGGCAACGCCTCCGGCGGCGGCGTGGCGATCGAGGGCGCCGGACTTTTCTGCACATCGACCGTTTCGAACAACTATTCGTACGGCGATGCCGGCGGAGTCTTCCACATCAACTATCCCTCGGGCGGTCTGCGCGACTCGTTGATCATTGACAACGAAGCCGTCGGATCGGGCGGCGCCGGCACGGGGGGGCCTGCGGCGACGGGGTGCGTCTTCCACCGGAACACCTCCGGCGGCGGCGGAGGAGGATGGCTCACGGGCGGTTCGGCGGGCTGGTTCTCGAACTGCGTCTTCGAGGCGAATGCGACGGGAAAGTGGGGCGAGGGGAAGGCCGCGCGTGTCCAGCGCGGCGGTTCGACCCCGTTCGTGTTCGAAAGCTGCTGGTTCGTCAATCACACGGTGACGGACGGCAAGGCGGTCCTTCAGTTCGACGGTTCGCCTCTTCCAACCTACCGCGCGCACATCCGCAACTGCGTCTTCGTCGGGAACACGGGGTCGTGCCCGTTCTATTCGTCTTACACCGCCACCGGGCCGGAGATCGACAACTGCACCTTTGTCGCCTCGGACACGGAATACTACGCCATCGGAGCGGGGAGTAAGCGCGAGACGAATGTCGTCGTCCGCAACACGCTTTTCCACGGTTACAAGAACGGCGGCCTCCCGCCGGCCTTCGCGACCGACAAGCCGGAGCATGTCTCGAACTGCTACGATCAGGTCGCGACGACGCTCCCGAAGGACGGGGACGGCAACATCCTCAACGGCAACCTCGCGGGAACGATCGTCGGCGAGCCGGGGTTCCGGAATCTCGCTGAGACGAACCTGACGCTCCGCGGGGCGTCGCCGCTCCGGGGGAAGGGGCTCGTCCTCGACTGGATGAAGACCCAGGACGGTTCGGCTGACTGGACGGCGTGCGATGCGGGTGCGGGCACCTATATGATCGAAAAGGTCGCAGACTACGGTGTCGCGGTCAGATTCGGCCGACGTTACCCGCGCTACACGGGCGGCGCGGACGCTCCCGACATCGGCGCGTTCGAGCATTACGGTACGGCCGACGTCATGTATATCAAGTAGGAATCGGGAAACAGGGACGCGGAATGGGGTGAAGAGAAGTCTGGCGATGGGGCTGGCGCTCGCGGCTGTTCTGCCGTGCGTCGAAGCGGGGATGAAAACGATTCTCGACGTGCCGGTCGCGGGCGTCACGAACACGGCGTATCTGACGGGCATGGCCTCCCGCCCGTGGTGGAACGCGGCCTGGAAGCGCCGCGCGCCGATTCTCGTCTCTTCCCATGCGGATGTCCCGGAGCCGAAGGCGGTCGTCGATTGCGTGGTCGACTTCGGCGAGAAGGTGAACCCGGACGAAGTGCGCGTGGTGACGCCTTGGGAGACGGTCGTGCCGTGCGTTTGCGAGAAGGGCAAAGCGGAAGGTCAAGGCCAAGAACCTGCGGCCGTCAGGCTGCTTTTCCAGACGCCGCTCAGGATCCACGAGAACAAGCCGTTCCTCGTCTACTGGGGCAATCCGGCGGCGAAGCGCGAGACACCGGTAACGGCGCTGATGATGTCCGAGACTGCGAACGAGGTGCGCATTCTGAATGGCGTGCTGGATGTCACGATCGACAAGAAGCATGTGACGGGCGGATTCCTCAGGAAGCTGCGCATCATGGGCACGGACGCCTCGAATGAGCTGCTCGAGCGTGCGACCCAGTGGGCGTGGAACGGGCTTGAGATGACGTTGGGCGGCGCGACGGACTGGTCCGACGGCGTCGTCACCGAGGACAACGCCTTCGTGAAGCGCGTCCGCTTCGAGGGGACGAACGGCGCGGTCACGCTTTCGGTCTACGCTGACCAGCCGCGCGTCGACTGGGCGTACGCGCTGAAGAAGGGCGACCGCTGCGAACTCAACGTCGCCTGGGCGGTGGGCGGCGGCGTCGCCTACGACAAGTTCGTCTATCCGGGCGCGACCGGCAGGCTCCTCACGTTCGATGCTGCGCTGGACAGCCCGACCGACTCGATCCCGCAGCCCCGCTTCGAGATGGCGCCGTGGTTCGGCGAAGGTTGGTACGCGATCGCCTCGAAGCGGTCGCCCAGCGTCTGCGGGCTTCTCTTCGACCGTCCCGCGCTGCAGGGGCTCTGGTATAACGGCAGCGGACAGGCCTTCGGCGAATGGACGCGCCTTACCTTTGCGCACAAGGCGCGGAAGGACGCGCCGGTGACCGGTTCGGGTTCGCTCGTGGCGCTTCCGGGCCAGGCGCTCGACGTGCGGCGCGAATACCTGCGGCGGAAAACGCCGCTGACGGTGTCCGTCGGTGCGGCGCAGCCGTACGCGGAATATCCGTACGTGCGGCCGCGCCTCGACCGCGACTTCATCGCGGATATCAACTGTGGCAAGGATTCGGGCCACGGCTGGCGGTCGGGCAAGCCGCTGCCGGATCCGGCGTGGGCGTCGAACATCGTCGACCACCTGCGGTCGTACGGGGTGACGGGTATCCGCGTCGGCGGGTACTTTTGGTGGGACATGCCGCTGACGGAGAAGCTCTACCGCGACCTCGAGCGGCAGGCGAACCGTCCGCTCGTCGCACCGGACTGCCGCAAGCGTTTCACGGGCTGGGATCCGGATCAGTATCGCGGCACGGACTTCCTCGAGATGGCGAACGCCGCGCACGCGAAGGGACTCGTCGTCAAGCAGTGCGGTGACTTCATCCCCGGTATGTACGGGCGCGAGTTCGACACCAAGTTCGACGCCGATATCCAGAGGACGGCGCTCGATCTGCACCTCCGGATGGCCGAGGTCGGCGGCGTGGACGTCATCTACAACAACTTCGAGGGCCAGGAGCAGGTCATCCTGCCCCAGGACGTGAAGCGCGAGAAGCACAACGACTACTGGAACTGGAAGGACCCAGACGAATTCTTCGCCTGGCAGGACAAGGCCCGCGTGCTCGTCAAGGCGTTCTACGACGCGGCGAAGAAGGCGCGGCCGGACCTCCCGGTTCTCGTCTACAATTCGGAGAACGGCGAACTGAGCCGTGAGATCTTCATGTCCGAGCAGATCGGCAGTTTCGACACGGTCGTCGTCGAGATGCTCTCGGGGCTCGACTTCTCGCGCTGCAAGCACGTCGCCAAGCGCATGCGTGCGCTCTTCGACAACGAAGCGGGGCGGACGGTCCATCACCACTATTACTTCATGAAGCCGGACGCGATGCACCGCATCAAGGAGATCGAGCTGCCGTTCATATGCGGCGTGAACGGCTTCAGCCACGAGAACCAGAGCTACGAGAACTTCTCGCGCGAACAGAGCGAGATCGCGGCCGACTTCTACCGCTTCGCCGAGTATACGCGCCTCGGCGAGAAGGCCGCGCGGATGGCGCCCGTCCGTTACCTCGGCGTCTTCCGCGATTCCGTCTGCTACCGCGAGGACATCCGCAAGGGCCGTCACGGACAGCCAAAAGACCGGCCCTACTTCAACCGTGCCGAGCAGGATGGCCGCTGCCGCGCACTGGGCGAGATCCGCAACCTCGACTTCGACTTTGTGATGAACCCGTTCTTCACGGCGAAGGCGCTGGCGAAGTACCGGATCGTCTACGTGCCGGAGGACGACGTCTTCTCGGACGCGCTCGCCAAGGAACTTGTCGCCTACGTGAAGGCTGGCGGAACGGCCATTCTCGAAGCGAAAACCGCCGGGAACACCGTCATCAAGTCGCTTGGCCTCAAGGACGGCGTGATCACGCCGCTCGGCAAGGGTAAGATCCTCTGGTATGAGAAAGTCCGGACGGACGGACTTGCGAAACGGGATGAGAAGACGATTCGCGAGGTTGCCGCCGCCATCGAGGCTCTGGCCGGGCCGATGCCGCACCGCATAGACGGCGCTTCGTCGCTCGACGGTGTGTTGCAGTCCGGTTCCGACGGAATGCTGCTCGGTGTCCACAATGCGGGCGACAAGGCCGACGCGGGACGGGTGACGATCGCGAAAGCGTTGAGGTCGGGACCTTCTCTCTACGTCCTCGACGTGAAGACGGGTGTGCGCTTCCCCTACACGAACGGTTTCGACATCGCGATCGGGCCGCGACAGTGCGGCTTCTACCTGATCGGCGATGAAACGTTCACGGCGGTTCCCGAAACGAAGACGGCCGTCTGGAACGGCCCTGCGGTTGCCGCCGCGCGTCCGAACGGAATCCCGGCCCAGGTGAACGATGACCCTTCGTTCGTCCCGGCGAAGGCTGTCGAATTCACGCGCGGCGATGGGAAGGGAAACCCGACCGCGATCCGCCGTTCGCGCGAGGCGATGATCGATGTGACGCCCGTGACGCCGGCCGACTGCTATCCGCCCGTCCTCGCCCGGGCCCTCTCAACAGCGACCTACATCCATTTCTCCTCGCTCGGCACGCTTTCCGCAGATGAAAAGAAGACCGTCGACGACGTCTTCGTCAGTTGCGCCGACGAGCTGAAAGCGCTCCTGAAGCGCGGCGGGACGATCCTCTTCGACCGCTCCCCGGCCGGACCGCAGACGCGCGCGTTTCTGAAGGAGATCGGCGTCTTCGACCCGTACGCGCATCCCGCGCCGAAGCTGGGCGACGAGAACACGGTCTGGACATCGGAGACGAACCATCCGTTCGCCGGGAATCTCGCCGTGAAGAAGGGCGGCTTCGGCCGGTTTCAGGCCACCGAGCGCTCATTCGCGAAGTGGGATGCCGCGCGTCAGGTCGCCCCCGTCCGGATGGTACGCAATCACGATGTGGCCGTCTTCGTCCTTCAGGAGAACGTCCTCGGCACGGGCCGCGTCGTCTTCCTCGAGAACAGGTTCGCGTTCTCCGATTGGTACGAGAACCGCGCGTTCGGAGATGCGCTGCTCGGCTGGATCGTTGGCCGGCCGATCGAAGAACACGCTAAGAAGTCCTTGCAACGTGCCGGCGGCATCGGCGTTGCTTTATCGGAATGACAGAAAGGAAGCGGATGATGAAACACATGTTGTTGCTGACGGCTTGTGCGTTGACAGGGGCTCGTCTTCTGCCAGCTTTCGGTGATGTGACGCCTGCGGCCTTGCCGGGCGGCTACACCGAGCTGCCGTATGTCGAATCGACTTACAACGGCGGCCAGTGGGTCTATACGGACTATGTGCCGGAATGGAATCACCGTATCGTTTGCAAGTTCCGCGTCAATCAGGTCGGCACTTGGAACTCGCCCGGTGTCTTCTGCGCACGCGGCACAGCGACCAATGACAAAGGTTACTGTCTCAGCTTCGGGCAGGGCGGCAACAACCGCGTGAATCTCCCGGGCGCCCTTCAGTGTTGGACGGGCGGCTGGGCCGCGCCGTCCTCCGCGCCGTTTTTCTATCCCGATCTTCTGACCGACTACGAGGTCGACGTCAACGTTGAACTCAAGAAGTGGTGCGTCGATGACGGGGAACGCTGGAACACGCGCGAGCACACTTCGTTCACGGCGGGGAGCCCGCTCGCGATCTTCTGCAGGCACGAGCTGGGCAACTCGCTTTCGCCTTCTTCGACCTTCGGCGCCAACAACTGCATGGCGGGCCGCATCTACTACCTGCGCGCGTACGACGCGAACGGAACGCTGATCCACGAATTTGTGCCGGCGCGCGATGACAACGCGATGGTGCCGACGAAGTACTTCGGCTTTTATGATACGGTGGACGCCAAATTCTGGCCGAACTGTGGCGCGACGGCGTTCGCGACCGATCCTTCCGTACCGTCCAACGTGCGTGTCGTCGACCGCGCCGATTACGATACAGACGAGGAGGCGGGCACGGCGCTCGTCGCGACGGTTGCCGCCGCGTTCCCGACCGACCGGATCAAGGTGACGGGCGGGACGAAGGCCGCGCCGCACGTCTACCGGATCACCTCGCCCCTCCTGATGGAGATGACGAACACCCGGCTCTTCGGCGACTCGGACGATGCCGAGGCGACGGTGATCGACGCGGGCGGAACATCGGCGGGCGTCGTTGTGAAGGGCTCCGGCATCTCCGTTTCGGGGCTGACGGTGAGGAACGCGACCAACTACGTGAACGGAACGACGTACTGCGGCGGCGGCCTCGCGCTCATCGCGGAGGGTTCGGTCGCGAGCAACATGATCGTCTGCGGCTGCGTCAACGGCGGCGTGGAGAAGGCTCTGCGCGGCGGCGGGGTCTATCTTTACAAGTCGACGCTCGTCGACGCGCTCGTGAAGGATTGCGTCATCTCGAACGACATGGACACAACGGGCAAGACGGCGTTCTACGGCGGCGGCGTCTACGCCGAGCGCTCGACCGTTTCGCGCCTTGAGGTCAGCGGCTGCCTCGCGGTCAACAACCAGATGTGCGAATCGATGTGGTGGGCGACCGGCGCTTTCCGTGGCGGCGGCCTGATGCTCAACGAATCGTCGGCGACCGACTGCTACATTCACAACAATATGATCACGAACGGGCCGAAGCAGACGTCGAGCTGCAACGTCAGCCATGGCGCTGGCGTCGCGCTAATGGGTGCGTCGACGCTTTCCCGCTCGCTCGTCACGGGCAATTCCGCCCCGTGCTCTGCCGCAGGCGTCAACTTGGAGTCGGCGTCGGCCGTCATTGACTGCACGATCTCCAGCAATACGGTGTTCTTCGCCTGGTCGGGCGCGTATCCGGGTGGCGGCCTCTACCTGCGAAACGCGTCGCAACGGGCTGTCAACTGCCTTCTGGAGGGCAACCGGAATCTGGGGACCTACTGGGACGCGGGCGGCGGCGCGGGCGTGATCGAAGCGGGGGTGTTCCTTGGCGGCGTCGTGCGCGGTAACGGGTCGTACAACACCCACGGAGGCGGCTTCTTCCTGAACGGTGCATGCCTCGTCTCCAACGTCGTCTTCGACGCGAACTGGTCAACGGACAGTAGTGATCGGTGCGGGTCTGGCGCGATCGAGTTCCGCGGTGGCGGCGCTGTCGTCCGTGACTGCTGGTTTGTCCGCAACATCGGGGGCGACAACGCCAACAACAGCTACGGAACGGTCTTCTACGGGTCCTACGACACCGGCAGCGTGTTGCAAAATTGTTTCTTTGCAAATAACACGGGCGCGTGCGTCCTCGGCGGCTCGATCGAGACGAACAAGGCCGACTGTGTGGCGGAGGCCTGCACGTTCGTGAAGAACCATGTGTCGCGCGGGGCGGTCTGGTGCACGGCGCTCGACTATTCGGTTCCGGGGACGGTTCAAAAGATGGCCTTCACGAACTGCGTCTTCTGGAAGAACGGCGAGAACGAGGACAAGCCCGGTATTCCGGACAAGTTCAAGAACGTCTCGACGAAGGTATCGTACTGCTACGACGAGATCGGCACGGGCCTCACGCCGGGCGACTACCATAACCTGACGGCGGCGAACGGCGAGCCGTTCTATGCGGATGCGGAAAACGGCGAATGGCGCATCGGCAGGAAAGCGAGCGTTCTGGTCGACAACGGCCTGAAGTTGGACTGGATGGGCGACGGAGCGAAGGACGGGCCGCTCGACATGGGCGACGGAACCTGGAGCGAAGCGCCGGCGGCGACGATTTCCGTGCGCGGCAAAACGATGGACGTCGGCGTGATCGTCACGCGCAACAATGCGCAACCGCGCATTAGCCCGCAGAACGGTCTGCCCGACATCGGTTGCGCCGAATATCAGGCGGTGAACGGATTCATCTTGCGTGTGCACTGATCCCGGGTGGTCTCGGTATCACATCGCCCGCAATGGAAATCTTCATTGCGGGAACCAAAGGATTCATCATGAGAAGTTTCAACTTCAGTCATGCCGTTCTTGCGTTGTCGACGATTCTGATCGGGGCGTCCGCGTCCGCGCTTGACATTCTCGATGTGCCGGTCGCGGCGGTCTCGAACAGGGTCTACCTCGCCGACATGCCGGAGCGCCCCTGGTGGAACAGGGCCTGGAAACGCCGTGCGGCGATTCTCGTCTCGAACATGTCGGATGTCCGCGAGGAGCGCGCGATGATCGATTTCATCTTCGACGTCAGCGAGGCGGTTGAAGCGAAGTCCGTCCGCGTGGTGACGCCGTGGGGGACCGCGGTGCCGTGCGTCGCCGAACCGGTGCGTCAGGGCGAGGGCGCGCTGATCACAGCACGTAGCCGGGACGTCCCCGCCCTGGTCGCGCCAACCGCGCTCCGGCTCCTCTTCGAGACGTCGCTCCGCGAACGCGAGAACAGGCCGTTCTTCATCTACTGGGGCAATCCCGACGCGCCGACGCAGGGGATCGACTCGCCGATGACGCTCTCGTGCCGCGAGGACGAGGTGCGTGTCAACAACGGCATCATCGAGGTCGTCTTCGACAACCTCCGCCGCACGGACGGCCTCATGAAGAAGCTGAAGGTGAATGCCTCGCAGGCACCGAGCGAACTCCTGTGGCGCACGACGGGCTTCGCCTGGCGGGGCTTTGAGTTCTCTGCCGGAAGGGCCCCGAAACCGTGGTCGAAGGCGGTGATCACCGCCGACAACGCCTTCAGGAAAACCGTGACCTTCACGAACGAGGACGCCGTGCTCGACTTCACGTTTTACGCGGGCCAGCCGCGTGTCGACTATGTCTACCGTCTGAAGGACGGTCTCCACAACGCGCGCATCGATGTTTCGTGGGCGTGCGGCGGCGACTGTGGCCACGATGACTTCACCTACCGTGGCCTTTCGGGCCAGCTCCTCACGTTCCGCGCGGCGCTCGATCATGTGACGGACTGTATGCCGCAGCCCGAATACTACCGCTTCCCGTGGCTCTCGGAAGGCTGGTACGCGATCACTGACCGTCGGAATCGCGATGTCGTCGGTATGGTCTTCGACCGCCGGGCTCTGGGCGGCGTCTCCTACATCGGGCAGGGGCAGTCGAGCGGCGAGTATGTTTCGCTGAACTTCAACCACGCGCCGAAGGGGAAGACGCCCGTCACGGGATCGGGCGCGCTCGTCGCGACAGTCGGCGAGGCGCGGACGGTCGCCACCCTCTACGCCTGGCTCACGCATCCGCCGAAGGTCTTCGTCGCGAAAGCCGAGTCGTACCGAGAGATCCCCGTGAAGGTTCCGGTTCTGGACCGTGACTTCTGCGTCAACGTCAACGTCGGCGGCTGGCGTTCGTCCACGCCGCTTCCCGGCGACGAGTGGGCGCCGAACATCATCGCGCACATCCGCGCACTTGGCGCGAACACGATCCTTCTGGGGCAGTTGACGGACTACAGTTGGACGTCGCTCCCGATCTCGAAGGACCTCTTCGACCGACTCTGCGCACACAAGAAGGCGCGCAACCCGTCATGGAAGGCTCCCGAATGGAAGGGCGGTTACGACGGGCGGCTTCTGAAGCGCATCTGCGCCGAGGCCCACTCGAACGGACTGGCCGTCTGCACATGGCACGACGCGTTGCCGGGCTTCAGTTACGGCGGCAAGTTCGACGCCGAGGAGCAGGCCCTCTGCCGCGAGATGCAGGCCCTCTACCCGATGTGCGGCGTCGATTCGACCTTCAACGCGCTCGGCGGCGGCGAAGGCGTCGAGTTCCCGGACGACGACCTCAAGAAGTTCGGCAGGGCCTATTGGAAGTGGCCGGACCCCGAGCCGTTCTTCGCCTCGCGCCGTCTGAGCGGCGAATACATGAAGGCGTTCTACGAGTATTCGCACAAGGTCAATCCCGGCACGAAGGTGATGGTCTTCAACTCCGAGAACAGCGAGCTTGAACGCGACATGTGCATGGGTTACTACCCCGGCGTCATGGACACGCTCTTCTGTGAATTCGTCGCGGGCATGAATCTCTCGAAGATCAAGCACACGGCCAAACGCCTGAGGGGCTATTTCGACAACCGTGACGGACACACGATTCACGCCCACTACTACAACATGACAAAGGACTACGCCCACCGCATCGGTCAGCTTGAGATGCCGTTCATCTGCGGGATCAACGGGTTCTCGCAGGAGTCGATGACGTACGAAAACTTCGACCGCGACCTCTTCGAGATCACGGCCGACTTCAACCGCTTCGCGCTCTACACGAAGCTCGGGCCGAAGGTCGCGAAGATGGCCCCGGTGAAGAACCTCGCCGTCCTGCGCGACATGGCCTGCTTCGAGGAGGACTGCCGCAAGTACCGTACGATGCCGCGCGACTGGTGGCATGCCTCGCGCCACGACGCGCGCGTCAATGCGTTCGCGGAGATCTTGAGCTACAACTACGATGTCGTCATCAATCCGCATTTCAAGGCCGGCTCGCTCGCTCGCTACAAGGCCGTCTATCTCACCGACGATGAGGTTCTCCCGGAAGCCCTCGCGGCAGAGCTCGTCGCCTACGTGAAGGCAGGCGGCGGCGCGGTGATCGAGGGGAGTACGGGTGAAAGACTGAACGTTGAGGAGGTGAAAGGCTGGGAGGACGGGAAGGTCATCGAACTCGGCAAGGGCCGGATCGTCTGGACGAAGGAGGTTCTCACCGATCCGATGATGAAGGGCGATGCGAAGGCGATCGCGCGTGTGAAGGCGCTCGTCGCGTCCGTCGGCGGCGTCGCTCCGTTCGAGATTGCGTCGAAGTCTCTCGACGGCATCCTTCAGGCAGGTGAAGAGGGGATGTTCCTCGGCGTTTACAACAAGGGCAAGACCGAAGACAGGGGGAAGGTGACGCTTTACGTCGGCAGTCCGTCGTATGTTCTCGACGTGAAGAAGGGCGTGCGCTTCCCCTTCACCAATGGCTTCGAGATTGCGGTTGGGCCACGGCAGTGCGGCTTCTACCTGATCGGCGGCGACGCGTTCACGGCGATTCCTGCCGCGCAGGAGGCTGCGTGGATGGGGGCGGCGCTCGCGAGCGTCCGGCCGGCGGGTCAGAAGCCGCCGGAGAATCCCGATCCCGCGTTCCGGCCGTACGTGGCGGTCGAGTTCACGTCCGTCCGCGGCGAGGGCGCGAAGGCAAAGGCGGCCGGCATCACGCGCTCGCGCCTGGCGGGTATCGAACGCCGGCGCTTCGTCACGGACGAGGCGACGCTCTGCCGCACACTCAAGGTCGACGACCTCGATGTGTGGCGCTCGAACAACACGGATGTGAAGACCTATTCGGCGCAGGCATTTGCCGCAGCGCTCAAGACGGCGCATTACGTCCACTTCAGCGCCAATCCGAAGGACTGCGACGCGGCGTTCGCGGACTGCGCCGAGGAACTGAAGGCTCTTCTCCGGCGCGGGGGCGGTCTCCTCTTCGACAGGAACGGCACGGGGCCCGCCGCGCGCCGGTTCCTCGCCGAGATCGGTGTCTTCGACCCGTACCCGACGGCGAAACGCGGCATCGGCGACGGTGCACCGGCGTGGGACGAGACGTTCCCGACGAACCACCCGTACTACGCGACGAACGAGACAAAGCCGCGCTATGGCGTCCAGCGGCTCGAGGCCGACGGCGGGCAGTATTCGCTCGCCTTCACGAAGTGGGATCCGCAAACGCAGCTTGCGCCGTTCCGCACGGCGCGGGATCCGTCGGCGGCCGAACTCGTCATTCAGGACAAGGTTTTGGGCGCCGGCAAGGTCGTCTTCAACCAGAACAGCCGCTCCTTCAACGACTGGTACGAGACGAAGACCTACGGCAACGTGATCCTCTCGTGGTTCATCGGTATGCCGGTTGACGAGCACGCGAAGAAGGCGCGGTTCTTCGTCGGCGGCATCGGAGAGAGCGTGAAATGACGAAAAGGAAAAGGATGATGAAGGGCAGGGTGAAACAGTTGGTGATCGCTGCCGTTCTTGCCGCCGGTTCGGTTGAGGCGAAGACCGCGTTGGATGTGCCGGTGTCGGGTGTGACGAACAAGATGTATCTGTCAAGCGCGGCGACGCGTCCGTGGTGGAACACGGACTGGGCGCGCCGGGCTCCGCTCCTTGTCTCGTCCATGGCGGACATCCAGTCGGGTGCCGGATGGGTCGACTGCGTGGTCGACTTCGGCGAGACGGTGAATCCCGACGAGATTCGCCTCGTCACGATGTGGGAGACGGAAATTCCGTGTGTGGCAGAGAAGGTTGATGGAGGACGGGTCAGGCTTATCTTCCAGCTGCCGCTCAGGATTCGTGAAAACAAACCACTGCTCGTCTACTGGGGAAATCCGAAGGCAGAGAAGCCGACGTTCATCGAAACGATGAACGTGACGATGGACGGGGCGACGGCGCGGCTGGCGAACGGGCGCGTGGAGCTGACGATCGACCGTCGGCAGGAGGCAGGCAATACGATCAAGGGGTTTCGTCTTGTCGGCTCGCAGACGGGCGATCTCGTGACGCTGCGTGCGACGGGCGCTCCGTGGAAGGGCTTTACCTTTGCGACGGGACGTTCGAACGTCGTCTGGAAAACGTGCCGCGTGACAGCGGACAATCCGTTCAAGAAGCAGGTCACGCTCGACGCTCCCGAGGCGACGCTTGTCTGGACGATGTATCCCGGCCAGCCGCGTGCGGACTACGCCTATACGCTCAAGCGGGATCCGAGCGCCCGCATTGTGGTCGCCTGGTGCCCTGGCGGCGGCGCGGCCTGGGACGATTTCTACTATACGGGCCTCACCGGCGCGCGTCTCACGTTCCGCGGCTCGCTCGACGAGGTGACGGACTCGGGCGGCTTTCCCCATAACGACCATCTCGAGAAATGGATGAAGGAGGGCTGGTACGCGATCTGCGACCGCAAGAACGGCGACACGGCGGGCATGGTCTACGACCGTGCGTCGCTGGCGCGCGTCTCTTACGGCGCGGCTCATTATAACGGTGGCGAGCGCGTCAGTCTCACGTTCGAGCATGCGTCCAAGAAGGGCGAGAGCCTCCGCGGCGCGGGTTCGGGTGCGCTCGTCGGCACATTCGGCGGTGCCGACCAGGTGGCGGCGGAATACGCGCGGCTTGTGGCGCCGCCGCAGGTGTTTCTTGGCAAGGCCGAATCGTGCCGTACGATTCCCATCCGTCTGCCTGACCACACGAAGGACTTCATGGGCGAGTTCGTGACGGGCATGAACCCTGGGAACTGGGAACATCTTCGTCCAGGCACGAACCCCGACTGGGCCGACAATGCGGCGAATTATCTGCGGCGATTCGGCGCGACGGCGATTCGTCTTACAGGATACGGCTGGCAGGAACTGTGCTTGACTGAAGACCTCTACAACCGCTGTAAAACGATCATCCGCGAAGATCCGAAGATCGCCGATCACGTCAAGAATCGTCCGATCGCCGACTGGTCGGTCGAACGGTATGCGGGCGTGAATCTCCGCAAGGTGTCCGAAGCCGCGCACCGCAAGGGCCTTGGCGTCAGCACCTGGACGGGGAGGGGGGCCGAGATCTTCGGCGGTCTCGAGGCGGACGTCACCGAGACGCCGCTTTACCGTCAGCTCGACTTCGACCTGCAGAACCGCTATCCGAAGAGCGGTGCGGGTGTCGTCTACAACAGCCAGTGCAGTTTGGAAGGCCCGTGGATGCCGAAGGCGCTCCGTCAGGAACGCGGCAACGAGTACTGGCGCTGGGAGAAGCCGGAGGACTTCTTCAATGCGCAGGACGACTTCATCCGCTACATGAAGGCGTTTTACGCGCAGTCGAAGCGAGAGAATCCGAAGACGCCCGTCTTCGTATTCAGCGCGGAGAACGGCGGCCTGAACCGCGAACTGCCGCTTGCGGACCTGATCGGCGCGTTTGATGCGGAATACTGCGAACTTGTGCCGGGTTACCTTGCGAGCGCCCAGGGCATCAAGCACAGCGTACGGCGCCTGCGGTCGCATTTCGACAACAATCCGCACACGGCCTTCCACCATTTCTATTACTACACGTCCGACCACGGCTGGCGCATCTCGCAGTTGGAAGTGCCGTTCGCCTTCGGCGTCAACGGCTTTTCGCACGAGGTGATGATGCACGATACGATCGACGTCGAACTGAACGAGATCACGGGCGACTTCTACCGGTTTGCGGAATACACGCGTCTTGGCGGGAAGGTGTCGAAGATGGCGCCCGTCAAGCACCTTGCGGTACTGCGCGACGCGCGGCTCTTCCGCGAGAACGTCCTGAACAAGCGTCCGAACGAGCAGGAGAGTCGCCTGCGTGGCTTTGCCGCGCTCCGTAACTATCCGTGCGATATCGTGGCGAATCCGTTTTTCACATGCGACTCGCTCAAGCGCTATACGATCGTCTACGTGCCCGACAACCGTGTTTTCACCGACGAACAGGCTGCGGAACTGCTCGCCTACGTCGAAGCGGGCGGAAACGCCATTGTTGAAGGTGTGACAGGCGAGAAGGTCAAGGGACTGGTCGACGGCGAGATCACGGTGCTGGGCAAGGGCAAGATCGTCTGGTCGAAGGAGGTGCTGTCCGAACAGCTCGCGAAGGACGATGCGTCAAAGGTTCTTCCGCTTCTCCGCAAGCTCGGCGGCGAGGAGCCGTATTCCGTCAAGGCCGGCGGCTCGTGCGACGGCCTCTTGCAGGCCTCGGGTGAAGGGTTTTTCTATGCGGCCTACAACGTCGCCAAACACCCGAGCAAGGGAAGGTTTGTCATGAAGGAAGAAGTTCGGAAGAGCCTCTTTGTTCTGAACGTGCGGACAGGCGGGCGCAAGCCGTTCGACGGTTCGTTCGAGTTTGAGGTCGGGGCGCAGCAGTGCGGTTTTTGGCTGATCGGTGACGAGGCCTTCACGGCTGTTCCCGAGGCAAAGGCGTGTGTATATGACGGCGCTTCGGCGGTTTCGGCGAAGCCCGCGCCGGTGAAGCTGCCGCAGCACGACGTTGAGAAGGCAAAGGCGTTCAAGGAGCTTGAGATCGTCGAGGTGCTCTCGCTCAATCCGGGGTTCCTCGGCTATCAGACGGGCGGCGAGATCGGGCGTATCGACCGTCACGAGCGGCTCAAGCTCAAGCTGACACGGTTCTATCCAGACGAAAAGGCGGTTGCGGAGGTCGTCAAGCCTGAGGAACTCGATACGTGGAAACAGATCAACAAGGGACTCTACAATCCGTTTGATGAAACGGCGTTCGCGAAGGCGCTCAAGACGGCAAAGGTGCTTTACTTGCGTGGCAGCGCAGCGCAGGATCTGCCGTTTGTCCGCTGTCCGCAAGCGGTGAAGGACTTCCTTGCCGGTGGCGGCGGCATCATCTTTGACTGTCTCGATGCGAACACGAACGTGACGGCCTTCCTGAAATCGGTCGGCGTGGAGGACCCGATGGCGGCGGGACGGTTCGTCAAGTCGTGCGGACAGCGGGCCGTCAAGGCGCCGGGGCTCGAGCATCCGATCGTGCGCGATACGAACGAGCGGATTAACGATTTTAACCGCGAGGGCTTTTGCCGCTATCATCTGACGGGCGGCGGTTGGAAGGGCTGGAGCAAGGATCAGTTTGCGCCCGTGCGCGCATTTGAGGATCCGGAACAGATCGCGACGGTGATCGTGCAGGAGAACGTCTGCGGCAAGGGCCGCGTTGTCTTCTCCCGCAACTGGAACGCCTGGTGGAGTTATCGGAGTTCGATGTGCGACGGGCTTTTGTCCACGAACATCCTCTCTTGGCTGTTCGACTACGACGTAAACGCATACGAGAGCGACTTACAGGTCAAGAACGGCGGTCCGGGAGAGGTGGTCGGGGAGCAGTAGATATCCAGGTTGAAACAAAAATTATGTCAGTCGAGTTCCGTAACGTCAGGCGCTGTCCGCTGTGGCGGCGCCGCCCAAAGCCGCCGCCGCCAGTGCAACCGTTGCAAAACCTCCTGCCTCACCATCGCGGGTCGAATGTCGCGGGTCGCGGGGCGACGATCCCGATCCCGACCCCGATTTGGATGAAACCCTGAAACACATGAAACTTCATGAAAATCAGGAATTCCCTCTGGCGTTCCAAAAAAACCCGAGCGATGCCCCAAAAAATCTGCGTAATCTGTGTAAATCTGTGGATAAAAACCCGAGCAGTGCTATCCCGTGTGTTCGTGGTTAAATAATCGATCCCGATCCCGACCCCGACCCCGATTTGGATGAAACCCAGAAACCCAGAAACCCTGAAACCAGAAACCCAGAAACCCGAAACCCCTGAAACCAGAAACCCTGAAACCCTGAAACCAGAAACCCAAGAGAATCGTTTTCACCATTTCGGCTCAACGATTTCGCCTAGGCCACCGTGGTAAGCCGTTGCCTTGATGGCGTGTTCGGTCGACGGCACACCCGTGATGTACGAAAGCCAGTTGTCACCGAACTGCTTCGACTCATACCAGTCGGTGAAGCAGCGCTGGTTCTCGTTGAAGATGACGCGGCCCGTGCCGAGGACCTTCTCTTGAATGACCAGTCCCGCGTATTTCTCGCCGTCTACCTTGGGGCGGAAAAGAACTTGCTGCTTGGCGGCATCCCAAGCGCCGAAGACGCGTCTGTACTGGAAGTAGTTGCAAAGGCTCCTCCAGAGCCAGAATTTTGTGCCCCAGACCTCCTCTTCCTTGCCGAGCGATTTGTGGCACGAGGTGAGGTAGGGGTGATCCTCGGGGCCGCACCAGGTCGCCCAAGTATCGCCGACGCCGGCTTTTGCCGAAGGATTCGGGTCAAAGACCTCGATTTCCTTAAAGAACTTCTGCGCCGCAGGCCCCGTCTCAGAGCGCGAAATCAGAATGGTCCCGCTGCGCTTCAGCAACGCCTTCAGCTCCTCCGCGCAGTCCGCAAAGACAAGGTCCATAGCCTTTGTGTCCGTGTCGATGAAATGGATAAACCGCGCTTCGGCGAGCGCCGCCTTGCAGTCCTTGACATCATAGCTGGCGGGCGTGAAAGCGCGCACATCGTATTTCGCCTCGACCGAACGCGCGATCCGGATCGGCTTGCCCTTCTGGTTTGCGCGGACGAACTCGATCGCCACAATGGGCTTGAAGCCGGTGATGTCGATGACCGGAGGCACATGGGGCCTCGGACGGAACGAGCCCACCCCAGCGCCCTTCCATTCCGCGACCTTCACAACGGGGACCGCTGTGAAGGCATCGTCGCCAATGAGGTAGTACCCGCACTGCCGCGGTGCGACCGCGATTTCAAAGACGCCGTTGGTCACCGACCGGCGTATTCCGGTTTTCACGTCGAGCACGTAAAGGGGAGTCGTGCGTACGTGCGCGACGGTGGGGGAAAGGGTCACGATCCCTTTCTCTTCCGCCCTGCCGTCGTTGTACGCGCCGAGGAACATGCCATCCGGACCGGCCTGCAGGATGCCGTCAATCATCCATGAACCGGTGAGTGTGAACGGCTCCACCCCGCCGAGGTCAGCGATGGTCTTGCGCATCTCCGCGATGGCTTTGGCGTCACGCTTGGCGAGGCGGTCCGTGCGCACATCCTTGAACCAGAGGACCTTGCCCTTACCGAGCGTCTTTACCTTGGCATCCTCAAGCTCGCCGAACACCTTTTTGGCGCCGTCGCTCAGCTCGCCTTCGAAAACGGCGTTGCCACCCTGCTCGGCATAGGCGAGAAGCTCCTTCGCTTCGCCTTCCGCAAGAACCTCGTCCTCCGGCACGTAGACGACGCGGTATTGCGCGAGATCCTTCGCGGTGAAGAACTTCGGTCCGATCACGTCGTAGGCGAAGTTCTTGATCTCGCTGAACGAGCGGACGCGTCCGTCCTGCTGGGATCCCGCCCCATAGGGCTTGTCCAGACGCTTCTTGAGGACATCGGCTCGGAACATCTTCGGGTCGCGGTAGACACCGACGTTCTTGACAGGTGCCATCCGCGCGACCTTGTCGCCGAGACAGGTGTACTCGGCGAAACGGAAGAAGTCCGCCGTGACCTCGCTCATTTCCAGATCCTTCGTCTCATAGCTGAGGTTCTCCTGCGAGAAGCCGTTGACGCCGCAGACGAACGGCCACTCGATCTGGTAGATGCGCTCGGTCGTTTTCGGGTTCATGATGTAATAGTGGTGCCAGACCGTATGGCCGACCCGGTTGTTGAAGTGCGAGCGCATGCGCTTCGAGACGTGTTTGGTGTGCGGGAAACCGGCATGGGGCAGCATTTCGACGACCATCGTATCGAAGTAGCCCTCATCCTCGCTCATAAACTTTTCGCGCGAATACTCGCCGTTCTCGGAATTCCAGAGGAAGACGGGGATGTCCGGATGGAGTTTCTTGAACTTGGTATAGAAGTCCCGCATGAGCCCGTGCTGGAAGTCGAACTTGTCAAACGCCTCCTGCGGATTCTCCCAACTCCAGTAGTTGGGGCTGCCGCCGTTCTTCTTAACGAGGTCGGACGGCAGTGCCACGCCCTCGCCCTCGATCGCATTGGAATAGCCGCAGTCCTGTCCGCACTTGACGCGCAGGCTCATCATGTCGACGCTGAGGTCGTTGATCTCCTTCATGAAATGGCCATTGGCTTTTGACGACCAGCCGGGGACGAATCCGCACCAGGTATGGACGCCCATACCCTTGGCATGGATCGCCTTCGTGAACGCGAGGATCTCCTGTCCCCGTCCCTTCATCTCTTCCCAGCTCGGACTCTTGCGCTTCGGCACCCAGTCTTCGAACGCGCCGCTCGTCTGGGCGGCGATCAGGCGGTCATAGAGCGCCTTGTCCTCGATCGGCATCATCCACCAGGGGTAACCCATCAGGCAGACGGCCGTCGAGCCGTAACTGCGCAGGCGCTCGCAGATCCTGTCCGCCCACGCGGGATCTTTCATCAGCGGCTCGGCGGTGCCGCTGTCCCCGCCGTAGCCGTAGCCGACATTGTGGTCGAAACAGAAGTCACGGTCGAGGCGCGGGATCCTATACGGCTTCGCCACTTTCGCCTGCACCGCGCCGACGCTGACGATGACAGGCTTCGCGATGCGCTTGCAGATGCGACGGTAGTCGTTGACGTCGCCGAGTGTGGCGACGACCGCTCCCGACCCCGCGGCCTTCTCGCCGCGTTCGAGCTTGTGCCGGAGCTTAAGCCCCGCCGAAACGCCGTAGTAGCTGTCGTAGCCGAGACGGCCCGCGGCCGTGACGTCGAAGGCCAGACCGGCGATGTCGCCCATGCGGCGCTCGCCGATCGCATACCAGCCCTCGCCCAGCCAGTCCTCGAAGCGCCCCTCGGGATTCGTCATGCTGTCCGTCACATGGTCGAGCCCCGCCCGTTGGGTGAGGATCTTCCCGTTCTTTCCGCAGTAGAAGAAGTCGTCGAAGGCGCTGCCCGTGCCAAGGCCCCAGTTCATGCGGATGGACGCCTCGTCGCCGCGATGGATCTCGTACGACCAATCGATGCGCGGCTGTTCGGCATAGAGCGTGAACGTAAGGGTCGAATCCGCGCATTCGAAGCGGATTGACTTCACCAGGGCATTGTCGGCCGTCACCGTGCCCTTGTCCCAGCTATTCGTGGCGTTTGGATGGAACACGAAGCCGGCCTTCGCATAGCCGGTCGCGCGGTCGAAGAACACCGTGCGGCAGTTCGAGCCGAGGATGCGCAGCGAACGGATGAGGCCCTCCGTCACGTGTCTGCGGTCGAAGACCACATCCAGGACGCCGTTGCGGATTCGGAACGTGTGCTCGTCCGTCTCCAGCGTCACGTCTGCGGAGATCTTCTCCGCCTGTGCCGCAGGGTTGCCGAAATACACAAGAAACGGCTTGTTCTCATGCTGCCGGAGCGTCGTCTTGAAGAGGAGCCGCACCTTCGACCCCTCGGCTTTCTCGCACACGCACGGCACGACCGTCTCCCACGGTGTCACCACGCGCACCTCCTTCGGCTCCACCTTCTCGCCGAGGTCAACAATGGCGTCGACAATGACTTTGTCATCCTTTTCGTCGGCCTGCCCCGACACCAACAGCGGCACACGTTTCTGCCAGGCATCATTCCACCAAGGGCGCTCCGTCATCGATGTCAGATATGCCTTGTTCGTGACTGTCGACACCGGCCAGTCCAGCAGGGCATTCCATCCCTGAGCAAATACGGAGTAGGGTACGCTGCAAACGGAGATGAGGACGGCTAACAGAATGGACTTTGGTTTCATCGTTGAGTGTTTCCTTTCCTGCGCCTTACCTTCCCGCGTCCAGCGCGAGGACGAAGCCCGGCGTGGGCAGATGGTCGATATTCTTGAACGGGCTCAGATGCCACCAGTTGAGGCGCACACCGCCCGGATTGCTGATCTTTGAGCAGTCGAGATAGACCTTGTTGTCCTCGACGTACAGGTTGTCGATGCGCGTCCAGTTCGTCTTGCCCGCCGAGCGGACGTAGAACTTGCGGAAGAGCGTGTCGCTGACGATGAGCGACTGGCCCTGCAGAGCGGGCGTCTCGAAGTCGAGGACCATCCAGGACTCCTCCATCGTCACCTTGCCGGGGAGCGGGTGTATCCCGTCGCGCTTCGCGGGATCGGCCGCGTGCTTAAGCGCGAGCGCGATGCGGCGCATGCCCTCCGGCGCGAAACGTTTCCAACTCATCGCAAGCCGCGCCCCCCCGTCGCGCGTCGTGATGACGGCCGCGCGTCCGGCGAAGGCGTCCCTCAGTCGCTGGTAGTTCTCGAAATCGCCGCCCTCTTCGACCGCCACGACGGCCTTCGCGCGGACGGAGTCGAGAAGCGCGTTCATCGCCGCGAGATGCTCCGCGTTGACAATCGAATGGTCTTTCATCTTCCCGGTGTCGAAGCCCGGCACCAGAATGATGCCCGCATAGCTCTTCGGCGCACAGGCCTTCAGCGCGACGGCATTCGTGACCTCGACGACATCGACCGCGACGGCCGTGCCGTTCTTGGGCGAGAAACGCGCCACGAGTTCCTTCGCGATGGGTGAATCCCCGCCTTTCTCCATCAGGCCGCCGTGACCGACCACGAGATAGCCGTCGTCCGCAAACGCGAAAGCGGCCGCCAGTGCCACTGCCGCCAAAACATTTCTTTTCCCCTTCACAATCCCCCGACCCCTTCTCCCCAATCCCTCAGATATGAACCGTCACGGCCTGCGCGAAACCCGTCACGACGACGGCGCCGGACGGATAGACCGCCGCCTCGGCGTAGGCGTTGTTCTCGCGCTGCGGGCCCGTGACGATCGCCCTGAGCGTATAGTACCCGACGCCGCGTTCCTTCATGTAGCCGCCGATGTGGTCATGTCCCTGAAAGACCGCGGCGACCTTTTGCGAGTCCGCGAGGATCTTCTGCACCTCCGCGCCGTTGGCGACGCGGTGGAGCGGACGCGCGCCCGAGTCGAGGCGCTGATGGATGCAGACAACGACGTGGCCCTTCGCGGCGGCGAGCGTCTCCTTAAGCCAGGCAATCTGGGTCGGCGGGATGAGCGACTCGCGCCAGTCCCAGTTGATCTTCGAGCCCGTGTAGTCCTCGCCCTTCAGGTTGAAGTTGCCGTCCAAGATGATGAACGTGACGCCGTTTTGATCAAACGCGTAGTACGTCTTCTCCGGCGGGATGCCCGGGTTCGGACAGAGCGCAGTGAATTCGGACTTGTCGAGCATGTCGTTGTCGTGGTTCCCGAAGACGTGGTAACGCGGACCGTTGAACTGCGCGAAGACAGCCTCGGCCTCCTTCGTGAGCTTGATCACGGTCTCCTTGTCGCGGTCATCCTCGCCCGGTTTCGGATCCTTCTTCTTGGCAATGTCCTTGAAGTCGCCGAGTTCGATCACGAGATCGCTCCGGCGCTCGTTGAAGACCTTTATCGCCTCCTCGAGGCGCGGCAAGGCACGATCATAAAAGCGACCGTTATCGAACCACGCCTCGGGCAGATAAGCGTGATGGATGTCCGTCACAAGCCCGACACGGACGAGCGGCTTTTCATCTTCCGGCACCTTTCCCCAGATCGGATACGCGACGAGCGCCCCCGCGCTCGCGAGAAAGGCGCGCCTGTTCATGTTTTTTGCCGCAGTCATCGATCCCTTTCTTTTCTTATTCCCCTGCGAAGGATGGATTTTAATTTACCATTACCGTTGTGCCGGACGGCATGTATTCGCATGCGCCGATTTCCGGCGCAACCCCGATGATGCGGCTCTTGACATTGTTCGGCACGATCTTGACGCCCCATTCGCCGCTCTTCATAATCGTGAACGTTCCGTCACCCATGTCGCTCGCTCCAGCCTCACGCATCCGCGGCAGAGCGAAACCGCGTTCCGTTGCCACCGAACTTCCGGTTGGGATGAAGGTCCCTTCCCTGAACGTGATCGTGCCGGTAACGTTGTGGCAGCCATCCGGCAGATGCGTTCCCTTGCCCTCATCCGCCGCGCAGTAGGCGATGTTGCCGACCGTGCCGTTGACCTTCAGGTAATCGTTGAAAGCCTGCTTGCCGTTGTTGGCGGTGACGAGACAGTTGGTGATCGTGATCTCGTCGGGATAGCTCGTGCCGCCGCTGCCCGCATTGACGCCGATGCCCACGTCGCTGCAGGTGTTGCCCGCGACCGTGCAGTTCTCGACGCGCACCCACGGGTCGGTGACATCCGACCAGGACGTTTTTGCTGTGATCGAAACGCCGCGTTTGCAGGTATTGCCCGCGATGAGCGTGTCGCGTAGGATCAACCACCTGGCATAAGTCTGGCCACGCAATGCAACCGGGTTGTTGCCGCAGTCGTTGTCCACAAACCAGCACCGCTCGACCGTGCCGGTGCCGTCGGCCCCGGTGGTGTGCGCAAACGCCGCTTTTTTGCCGGTGTTGTTCCGTATGACCGAATTGCGCAGGATCGTGTTTTTGCCGGTCATCTGCAGGGGTGTGCCGGTATTGTTCTCGATCAGGCAGCCGTCCATGATGCCGAAACCGAGATAAACGGATGTCCCGCTGCAATTGATGAAGCGGCAGCCGCGAAACGTGCCGAGCCACTGCTCCGAGCCGCTGGTCGCGCCGAAGTTTCCGCCGTAACCGGCGGTGTTGATGCAATTCGATACCGTGCAGTCGTAGACGTTGCCGCCGTAACTGCAGCAGATCCCGCCGCCGTTACCATTCGCCGTGCAGTTGGCGATGAAGGAGTTGGTGACGACATTCGGTTTCATATTGCAGATGCCGCCGCCTTCGCAGCTCCTCGTTCCGCTGGTACCGCAGTCAACGACAACGCAACGGTCCACCAGTCCATTCTGATTCTCGGCCAAGTAGATGCCGCCTCCGCGGCGGTTCCCGTTGACGTCCTTGTCCGCGATAAGCCAGCAATTCGAGACCGTACAGTCGCGGATCGTCCCGCCGTACATATAAACTCCTCCGCCGGTAATCTCGCCTGTGAGCGAAGCCGCGGTATTGTGATTGGTGCAGTTGTAGACAAACGAATGCGTGAACAGCGAATTATTGCCGTTGATCTGCACGGCGCCATGTTGATTGCCTTGTGTCTTGCCGGGCGGGATACGGTCGTCCGGTTCGGTGATGCAGCAGCAGACGATCATGTTGGACGCCATCGCGCCGTTATATACCGTCACGCCGCCGCCGCCCATGTGAGATGTGGTCAATTCGTAGCCGCGCCAATAGTAGGTCCAAAGTCCATTCGTCACCGTGAAGCCGCAAACGCTCTGCCGGTAGAGGGTCCCATCGTCGGACATTTTCCAACCGCGCAGGTCGAAGCCGAACTGGCGGTTGATCGATCCGTCGATCACCGTTTCGCGCGGGTTGTCGTTGTCGACGTCGACGCCGTTCACGCGCTTCTGCGCACGCACGTCAACGAAATAAGAGGTGCTATTTACATAATTGCTGCCCGGATAGACGCCAGGCTGGACTGAAATGGTCGTCAAAACATTCTTCTGTTCCTTAACCGCCACATCCATTGCCCGTTGGATCGTCGCGTACGGCGCGTCCCAGGAGCCGTCGCCGGTCACGTCATTCCCGCCGTCCGCCGCGGTTTTGACGTAAAGTTTCGGCACCTGCGCCCATGCGCTTACACACGCGAACACCAACCAACCCGCCGTGATGAGTCTTGACGTTTTCATATCGCCCCCTTATGAACGCACCAATATCCCATAGGGTGAACCGGCAACACACCGGTTCCTGTGATCAGCACCTATTATACGGTGAGGGTGAAAACAGTCAATCCTCCCGGGGGACCCACTGGACGGGCTGCCGCAGTACGGTGTACACTGTCTTCGTTGGTTTCGGAGGCGCGAACCCAAGCAATTGGGGGATTCGTTTTTTCATGATGCCTGTGGGCTACAGGCAAACGCCCCTGAAGCCGACACGTTTTGAGAATTTTTAGGGTTGACTTTTACCCCCCCCGCACAATGTGCGCCAACCTTGGGGATCGGTGGGGTGCCGGTCTATCCTATGGGACGGTAGTGAAAATGAGTACTGCATTACGATACGATGTGATTGCCCTTAGGATATTGTCTGGAAGAGTGCTTGGAGTCCTGCTCGGAGTTTTTGCTCTAACTGAAACGCTATGGGCGGATTTCTCCCCGGATCGGGCGGTGATGGGCGAGAAGTACCGGTTGAATTGGAACGCGGCGGTTGATGCCGAGATCGATGCGCGGATTGAGAAACACCGAAAGGCCGACTGCGTGGTGGCGCTGGACGGCGTTCCGGACGGAACCGTTGTTTGCGTTGAACAGTTGACGCACGATTTCAAGTTCGGCTCACATATTTTTAATTTCGATCAACTCGGACGAGATGATTGGAATGACA
>JAPXSY010000007.1:0-81262 GCA_033812795.1 Kiritimatiellia bacterium | reverse complement strand
CCCCAGATCATCTGGCCGAGGCACAGCACATTGGCGTTGTTGATCGCACGGCACATCTTCGCGGCGTAGACCGACTCCACCACTGCGGCGGTGCAGCCTTTGAAACGGTTGGCCACAATCGACATGCCCATGCCCGTGCCGCAGAATAGAATCGCCCGCGGGGCCTGACCGGCCTGCATGGCCCGGCACACCGCGACCGCACTTTCAAAATAGGGGCACGCCTTGCCGTCGCGTGTGCTGAAATCGGTGACTTCGTATCCCTGGCCCTTCAAATGCGCCACGACGGCGTCTTTCAGTGACACCGCATACGGGTCCGCCGCCACCAGAATCTTCTTGCTCTCCGCCATGTTCCTTGCCTCCGTTGTCTGATTTCCCGCCTTCGCCGTCAACGCGGCCGCCCCGGCCAGCGCGGTTCCCGCCACTCCGGCCTGAACCAGAAACGCCCGCCGGGTTGTTCCCTCACGCATGCTTGTCTCCATACCGTGCCCGCTCTTCATGCAAGCGTTGCACACAAAGGTGTTCAGGCTCTTGCCGCGACGCAGCGCGCCGACAGCGAGCGCCTCCTCATTAAGACGCGACCATAATACTAGATTGATGCTCCTGTCTCAAGCGAGGTCTTGGGAAACCATCCGGAGGCCGCATGGAGGATCCGAAGGGCGGGATGCCGCCGCACTCCCCAACCCCCGCTAATCAAGGGTGATCAGCGTGCCGAGCCGCGGCTGCGTGTAGAGGAATTCGTCGGGAGTCAGGAGCCTCGGCGTGATGCGCACCTCGTCAATCCAGCCGTCAAAGGCCCGTTCGCCCGCGCCCATGCCGATCAGGATGTCGCCGTCCGTGTAAACGATCGGGTTGATGGTGGTGCCGTTCGCTTTCAGCACATAGTCCACGTAGATCTTCACGTTCTTGGTGGCGGTCTCGTAGGAGAACGCCGCATGGTGCCACTTGCCATCGTTACCGGGGACACCCGTAGAGAAACACTGGTTGAAGCCGTTCTGGGAATTTTCGGCATAGGTGTGCTCACCCAGATTCCAGTCTACCGGGTATGTGTCGAACCGGCAGCGGACCAAATCATCCGCGCCGGACAGGGAGAGCGACCAAGTAGGGCTTGACCCTGTGCGGACTTTGCCGACAAGCAGGGGATAGTTCACATGCCGGTTCATCTTGAAGAACACCTCGACCGTGAAATTGGAGGGGTGCAGAAAGCCGGGAATGGCGACTTGGCCACCGTAGGCGGAGTCTGTGTTCCCGGGCAGCCCCGTGTTGACGAAAAACAGCGAAGAGCTGTTGTCCGCATTGACCACGGTTCCCTTGTATCCCTGCGTGATCCGGGTGGTGCTCGCCGGCGGAATGTCAGGGCTGAAGGTCGGGCGGGTACCCGCGGTAAGCCCGTCCATGTCAGGCGAATGGGCTTCGCAGACAAGCGTGGTCGCGGTGCTGGGCACGGTTGCCGCGTCGTCGAACGTATAGTACAGTTGCGCGTCTTCCGGCACCGCGTACGTGCGGAGGAACTGGTGGGGGGCCAGCACGACATCGCTCAGGCGCACCTCGTCGAGCCAGCCGTCGAAGGCCTGATAACTCCCCGCGCCCCTTCCCATCAGAAGGGGATAGTTGTTCGTGTTATACGTGACTTCGTGGGCGTAACTCGCCTTGGAGGACACATACTCATAATCCACATAAAACGTCGCGGTCTTCTTCGGTGCGCTGTAGGTGACGGCGACATGATGCCATTTGCCGTCTTGGATATTCGAGCCGAGCAGGTTTTCGTTGAACCCGTTGGTCGTTCCCGGCTGATCGATCGGTTGCGTATCCATGCGCAATTTCAGCGAATTGTTTCGATCTATGTCGATCGCCCAGCTTGCGCCGCGCTCGCGTGCCTTGCCGACCAGAAGCGGCCAGTCCACGTCGCGGGCGATTTTCACGAAAAACTCGATCGTGAAGTTGGTGGGGCAGAGCAGGGAGGGCACGTCCGCGACTTCGACGTAACCGCCGTTCTGCGAATTGGTCTGGGCCGGATATGCCACCGCGTTGGTGAAATAGAGCGAGGCGGTGTTGTTGCTGTTGAGCAGCGGGCCGAAAAGTCCGTCGTAGATTTTTGTCGCCGGCACGTCCGCATCATGAGAGGGAAGCCGACCTGAGCCGTTGGACTTACCCTGTCCGACAAGCACGTCGCTGTGGACCTCACTGACCAGCGTGGTCGCCAAAACGCCCGGCTCCTGATCCTGAAAGGTCCAATACGCCGACGTGGCGGTCCATCCGGTCTGAACAACTCCGGCACATAACACCGACGCGAGAATCGACATCTTTCGTTGAGTCGTCATGGTTGTTTCCTTTTTTTATAGCCACATCCGTGGGACACACCCGCATGTCATGATTACGATGAAAATATGCGATAAAGCACCGGAAAAATCAATCCCGATTTTGATCTTTTTCTCTATCGGGGCGCATTCCTGTTTCCCGAACCGCTGAAGGGTTTGGTTTCTGGGTTCAGTCGGATCAGAGGCCTCCCCCGCCGCAGGTCAAATGCCGCAGGCCGCAAGCCGACATACACGCGGTACCGCTAAACCCAAGACCAGGAACCCGAAACCAGCACGGGACTGCTGTTTCTGATTCCGCTTTCCGGTCATGCGCGTTCCTCTGGAACCCCCTATGCCGTGACACGTTTTTTGAGGTGATTGCCATTCCCGGAGAGGCTTGGTAAGATTTCGATACGTTTAATCCGGATGGCAGGCGGAGGTCCGCCGCAGCCATCGGCACAAGGAAAGGGATATGCGATGAGAATCAACGTGACAACGTATCTGCTGGCAGGCTTGTTCGTAACGGCCGCAGGCGGCGCCATGGCGGATGAGGCCTGCGCCCCGTGCGAAACGTACCGGCCAAAGCTGTTCAAACGGTTCGGCGACCACGTCAACACACCGGACGGGTTGGCTCAGGACCGGCACGGCAACATCTTCTTGGCGGCGCCCAATTTCGTGGACAAATCCTATCCCGGCGCGATCCTGAAGATGGACAAGCGTTCCGGCAAGTGGTCGATTTTCGTGACGGGTCTCGTCCATCCCGAAACCGGACACGGCGCGCCCATGGGCATGGAGTTCGGTGAGGACGGCAACCTCTACTACTGCGACAACCAGTATTTCAGCAACAAGAACTACAAATCGCGCGTGATGCGCGTGGTGATCGACAAAGCGGGCGAGCCGGTCAAGATCGAGCCGGTGGTCGAAAACATCAAACTCGCCAACGCCCTGCGCGTGCGGGGGAACGCGATTTTTTTCACGGACACCTTCTTTGACGTGGCCGGCAAAAATCTGGGCGGTGTGTACCGCGTGCCGATCAGCGCGTTCCGCGACCGTCCGGTCCGACTGCTGCCCAAAGAGCAGGCCGCGAACGACCCCTACTGCCTCGGCACCACCGAGACCAAGCCGCTGGAGCACCGCAAGGACGCTGCTGGCGCGGACGGTCTGTGCATCGATAAGGACGGCAACCTCTACACCGGCAACTTCGGCGACGGCCACTTCTATATCCTCAGGCTGAAGCCGGACGGCACGTACGAGAAGCCGGCCACGCTGTTTTACGACCCGAAGGTGTTCCCGTGCTGTGACGGCATCTGTTACTACGCGAAGAAGAACTGGATCATCCTGACGGACTCCGAGCGCAATGCGGTACGCTACTGGGACATCAAGGCCGGGACAATGGGACTGCTGTGGGAGAACGAGGACACCGACGGCGCGGACGGTCTGCTGGATCAGCCGTGCGAGCCGATGGTGTGGGGCGACAAGCTGCTGGTCGTGAACTTCGACATGTCCTTCCCGGGACTCAAAAACACCCGAAACGACGAGGTCCACACCCTTAGCGTGATCGACCTGAAAGAGGGCGGCTGCCCCTTCCTGAACCTGTTCAGGTGATGCGTTGTCCGTGCGGGAACGGGAGGGGTAAGCGTCTGCTTGCCCGTGAGGACAGTTCCCCGAACCGTCCGCGGCGGTTTCGGGGAAACTGCCCTATCTTATTTTAGCCGTTTGGCCTCCGGGAAATGAGGTCCGAGGAGCCCCCCATGCGCGTTGACCCCGTCACCCAAACAACAATGGCCAGAATGATGGACCATGCGGTGTTGAACCCCGCCATGACGGAGAACGACATCCGCCGGGCCGCCGCGATGTGCAGAGCCCGGGGCGTCGGCAACCTCTGCGTGCGCCCCACCGATGCGGCGCTTGCGGCATCCCTGCTCAAAGGTTCAGCCACAACCGTCGCGGTGGTGGTCGGTTTCCCGCACGGGGCGAGCCGTTCCGAAGTGAAGGCGCTCGAAGCCCGGCTGGCCATCGGGGACGGCGCGTCCGAGTTGGACATGGTGATGAACATCGGCAAGTTCCTCTCGGGTGACTACGAGTACGTGAAACGGGATATCGAAGCGGTCGTGGCGGTGGCCAAACCCCAAGGCGTCCTGGTAAAGGTCATTCAAGAGTCATGCCTGCTGACCCTTGATCAGGTCGCGAAAGCCTGCGAACTCACCATCGCCGCCGGAGCCGATTTCGTGAAGACCTCGACCGGGTTCAACGGCGACGGCGCAACGGTCGAGCAGGTCGAAGTCATGCTGAAGACCTGCGCGGGCCGCACCAAAGTCAAACCCTCGGGCGGGATCCGCGACTGGGAACGCGCCGCGATGTTTGTCCGCATGGGGGTGGATCGCCTGGGCGTCAGCTCGACCGATAAGATTCTGGATGGCGCTCCAACGGAAGACGGCCGCTAAGATAAGACAAACGCGGAACCTAAAAGAACAGTTGAACGTTCAACTCTCTTTGGTTTCATGGTTTCTGGGTTTCATCCAAATCGCTATCGGGGTCGGTATCGCTATCGGAATCGATCATTTAACCACGAAACACTCTCTTGGGTTTCTGGTTTCAGGGTTTCAGGGTTTCTGGGTTTCAAGGTTTCATCCAAATCGGTATCGGGGTCGGTATCGCTATCGGAATCGATCATTTAACCACGGGACACTTTCTTGGGTTTCAGGGTTTCACGGTTTCACGGTTTCATGGTTTCAGGGTTTCACGGTTTCATGGTTTCATCCAAATCGGTATCGCTATCGGTATCGCTATCGGAATCGATCATTTAACCACGGGACACACGGGATGGCACTGCTCGGGTTTTTTGGGAACGCCAGGGGGAATTCCTGATTTTCATGAAGTTTCATGTGTTTCACGGTTCCATCCAAATCGGTATCGGTATCGGTATCGCTATCGGAATCGACTGTCGCGCCCACGAAACGGCCCGCAATGACGAGTGTAAAGGTGGCGGCGGTCCCGAACCCGATCCCGATGGCGACATCTCAGGAAGGGAAGGGGCAAGTGCCTGCTTGCCCGGACGAGCAGACGCCCGTCTCACCCTCCCGGCGTGAAGGTGCTCGTCTTGCCCGGCTTCACGGAGATCGTCCGGGTCCGGCCTTGGCAGGTCACGCGGACCGGTCCGGCCGCATTGCGCCCCGCGCGGATTTCCGCCTCCCTCAGGACGCCGTCCCGCCACACCGCGCTGACAGTGTAATCGCCGCGCGCGCGCAATCCTGAGAACTTCCCTGTCGGCCAATTCGCTGGCAGGGCCGGCAGCAGGTTGATCTGATCGTTGTGGCTGTGCAGGAGCATCTCGGCGATCGCCGCCGTGGCGCCGAAATTGCCGTCGATCTGAAACGGCGGATGGTTGTCCCAGAGGTTCGGCAACGTCGATTTCGCGAGAATCGCATGCAGGTTGTCATAGGCGCGGGCACCGTCGGAGAGACGCGCAAAGATACCGATCGTCCAGGCTCTGCTCCAGCCGGTGTGCGCACCGCCATGCTTCAAACGGAATTCCAGCGTGCGGCGGACCGCGTCACGCATGACCGAATCCCCGTCGAGATCAATCTGGTTGCCGGGGTACGCGCCCAGCACATGCGAGATATGCCGGTGTCCGGGCTCGACCTCTTCAAAAGGCAGCCGCCACTCCATCAAGCGTCCGTCCTTCGCGACACGCGGACGGTAGACCTTGGGCAGCACCGCCCGGATCGTCTTGACGAGGGGTTCTTCCGTGCGGCCGAGAATCTCCGCCGCCTCCAGATAATCATGAAAAACCTGTAGGATCATAAACTGGTCGAAGGAGGTTCCGGACGAAAGTGCGGCCTTGGCCATCACGCCGTCAGCCGCGGCATAGCGGAACGCGTTTTCGGGTGAACTCGACGGACGCGACAGCAGTTGCCCGGTCGCGGGGTCGGGAATCAGCCAGGATTCCGCAAACGCTGCGGAATCGGTCAGGATGTCCCAGTTATTTTCCAGCACGCGCTTGTCCCGGTTGAACCGGTAATGATCGAGGAGATGCAGGACCATCCACTGCCCGCCGAAGAAAGAGCCCCCCCAATACACACGCGAGGACATGACCCGCGCGTTCGCCCAAATATCGGTGGCATGTCCCATGCACCATCCTCGCATGCCCATGCGACGCGCCATCTCGCGCCCGGACGGCAGGCAATACCGGATGAAATCAAACAGAGGCTGGTGCGTTTCCGGCAGGTTGGTCGTTTCCGCAAGCCAATAATTCATCTGTAGATTGATGTTCAGATGGAAGTCCGAACCCCAGGGCGCTTTGACGTGCGGATTCCAAACACCCTGCAGGTTGGCGGGGAAAGAACCGGGACGCGAGGAGGCGATCAACAGGTAACGGCCGAACTGAAAGTACGTTTCGATCAGGTCCGGGTCATCCTGACTACCGGCTTGGATCCGCTTCAGACGTTCCGGGGTGGACAAGGCCAGAATGGCATCAGCGGTCTTGCCGAGATCCAGTTCCACGCGTCCAAAGTATTGCCGGTGCTCATTCACGGCCCTCCGCTGCAACGCGTCCCCCGAAACGCCGTCCAGTTCATCCAGAGTCCGGGCCGCTTTTTGCTGCCAGCCTTCAGGGAGTTTGGCGCCGGCCGTGCGGCGGTCAAGATCGGTGGCGACTGCCACAAGAAGGGTGATCGGCCCGACGCCCGCGATGTCGAGAAACCCCTCGTCGGCACGGATGCTGTCGGCCGACAGCACACGGATGTGTCCGACGTACCGGGTGGCGTCCTGTCCGGTGGCGGCACCCGCTTTGATGATCTCCCTGCCCCGGACCGTTCCGCCGTCGATGCGCACACGGAGTCGGATTGGGCTGTCCGCAGCGATCGTGACCGCGATCACGTCATCCCGTCCGCAGGCAAAAACGTTTTGGGTGATTACCGAACCGTTGTCCAGAGTATAGACGTTTTTCGCAATGCCGGTTGTCAGGTCAAGTTCACGGTACCGTTTGCGGAGGGGCGATACGGTAACGTACTCGATCTCCAGCCAGCCGAACGGCTGATAGCTGTCCGGGTTGGTGCCGTCTGGCTGAAACTGTTTTTCGAAAAACCGGTCTGCGCCCGCGTAATCGCCGGATGCCTCAAGCCGCCGCACGGTTTCCAGATATGTGAACCCCTCCTCGGGCATGAGTTTGGCGGGATCGCGATGCCAAATCGTCTCCTCGTTGATCAGGATCTTCTCCTTCGGAAAATTACCGAACGGCATGGCGCCGAGGCGCCCGTTGCCGACCGGATACGCGAGATCCCATTTATCCCCGGCTCCGGCGTCATCCCAGATGATCAAGTCGTTGCCGCCCGCCACACCCGTCAGCGCAGCCCAGCACACGCAGGCGGAAAGAACCGTCTTTTTCATTGTTACCCCCTATCCCATGCTCCGAACCGGATTCGGAACCGAAAACACATCTCTCATCAGGTTTCAGTATGCGGGGGAATGGTGAAAAGTCAAGCGTCCACACGGTCGGTGCTGAATGTGGGCCCGGACAGCGACGGCAACGGCATCCCCGACCTGTGGGAAATGCGGAAGACCGGCGGCCTCGACGCTCTTTGCGCCAGAGTGCGTGCACAGCGGAGCGGTTCACGTCCCCGTACACGAAACACGAAGAGGAGTCATCGCGCACGGGTACGCAAACGGGCACGGGTCAGGTTTTCATCCAAATCGCTATCGGGGTCGGTATCGCTATCGGAATCGATTATTTAACCACGGGACACTTTCTTGGGTTTCAGGGTTTCACGGTTTCACGGTTTCAGGGTTTCTGGTTTCAAGGTTTCAGGGTTTCTGGTTTCATGTGTTTCACGGTTCCATCCAAATCTCCAAATCGGTATCGGTATCGCTATCGGAATCGACTGTCGCGCCCACGAAGCGGCCCGCAATGACGAGTGTAAAGGTGGCGGCGGTCCCGAACCCGATAGCGATGGCACCGTAATGGAACCCAGAAACGTATGATCTTCGCACATCCCTGTCACGAACCGATTACGAATCGGTGTTGACGCGCAATCCCAATTTCTGCGACACTAAAGATAAGGTGATGTCCTCACTGTTCGGCCATGACCTGTTTGTCTGTGCCGATGCTTTGAAAACGGTCTCAGGGTTATGAATGGATGCAATCCTTTCAAGGGAAGGAGAGGCGTATGTTCGGTAAACTGTGTGCGACTGTTTCTGCGGGGGTGATGATCGGATGTTGCGCGGGGACCGCCCTCGCGCAAGGTAGCCTGACGCCGCCCCCCGGCGCCCCCGGCCCGTCGATGAAGACGCTGGCGCAGGTGGAACCGCGAACCCCGATCATGAACGTGCCCTACACAATCACGCAGCCGGGCTCGTATTATTTAACCGCCAATCTTGTGACAACATCTTCCGGTATCATCATCTCGACGAACGATGTCACGGTGGATCTGATGGGGTTTTCAATCAACGGTGACCGGGGGACATACGATTACGGAGTTTTTGTTGATGGAAAAACGAATGCCCCCTGCCGCAACATTGTTGTCAGGAATGGGACGATCAAAAACTTTGGCAATGGACTTGGGCTTGTAAATGCGCAACACAGCCTGTTCGAATATCTTATGATCAGCGGTTCCGTGTCTACAGGAATCCTGCTGGATGGCACCAGTGGCGGGGATTGCAGCGGCAACCGGATCGCAAATTGCAGGGTCAGCGACGGTTGTTGCGGCATCGTTTTGGCCGGCGCTTGGTATGGCGATTCTGCAGGCAAATGTGATGGCAACTCGATCTCCGACTGCACGTTCAGAAAGAATGCGCAAGAAGGAGTCTATATACGAGTCGGATCCGGCCAGTGCAATCACAATGAGTTCCGAAACTGCATGATTCAAGATAATGCAAGTGGCGGAATCTACGCTTATATTGCCAACGGCTGTTACTGTGGAAACGTCATTGAAAGATGCAACATAAGCGGCAACAATTCCTACGGAATCGAATGCACGTGTTATGAGGAGAACAATACGGCTGTGGGAAATCGGATTTCACAGTGCACCCTCTATGGCAACAAGTCTGCCGGCATCCGTCTTTATGGTAGCGCTTTCCAGGTCGACGGGAATTTGGTGTCAGGCACCCAAGGCACTTCGACCCATGGCATCTTTATTTCCACATCATGGCCAAGCCTGGCTGTTCAAAACACCTGCATCGGGCATACGTATAATTTCAGTGTCGATGTTACGACGGTAACCCATGGGCCGATTGTGACTGCCAAAGGAGTGCTGTCGACCACGAACGGCGCGGCGGGGCTGAGCCCGTGGGCTAACTTCTCGAGGTGACCCCATGAAGACACTTCGGATACTTGCGTTGGCACTCTGCTGCGCGCAGGCCCGCGCCGGCACGACGATCGACCCAGCTGGGCCGTATGCCTACGCCGCGAACGCGGGCTGGGTCAACGCCTATGCGGACGGCGCGCACGGCGCGGTGATCGGGCAGTCGTACTGTTCGGGCTGCCTGTACGGCGCGAACCTCGGCTGGATCACGCTGGGCGACGGCTCGCCCGCGAACGGCTACGCCTACGGCAACGCGGACGGCGCGGACGCGGGCGTCAACCACAACGGCACGGGGAAGCTGCGCGGGCTGGCGTGGAGCGCGAACGCGGGCTGGATCGCCTTCGAGGAGACGGGCGACCCGCGGGTGAATCTCGTAACCGGCGACCTGAGCGGCTATGTGTGGGGAGCGAACCTCGGCTGGATCAGCCTCGGCGGCGTCCGCACGACGGTGCTGAGCGCGGGACCGGACAGCGACGGCGACGGCATCCCCGACCCGTGGGAGATGCGGGAGACCGGCGGCCTCACCGCCCTGGCGGGCGGGGCGCACGACGCGGACGGCGACGGCGTGTGCGACGTTGACGAATACGGCGCCGACACCGACCCGCTGGACAGCCAGTCGATGCTGGCCTTCACCGCGTTCTCGCGGTCCAGCACGACCAACCGCCTGACGTGGACTGTTGAGCAGACCCGCTTCTACGAGCTGTGGCGGTCGCCGACGCTGTCGCCCCATGACTGGTCGCCGACGGGCTTGGGCGTGATGGCTCCCGGCGCGGGCGCCACCATGACGCGCGAGGTCGACACCGCTCCACCCGTCGGCCCGCCGCCCGCCACGCAGTTCTACCGCGTCAAGGCCGTGATCCCGCTGGGGGAGTAACCTAAAAAAGGGCTGGGTGAGGCGGCGGTTTCGGCGGTCCGGCTCCGCACCGATGGCGCATAGCTGTGAACGTCCCGCCGCACCGGCAGGGAGCGTTTGCGGTTCGCGACGGTTGCCGGACGCACGGAATCTGATACACTATCCGATCATGTACATCCGTCAGAGCATTGCGGCCCTGCAGGCCTATACCCCCGGTGAGCAACCGCGCGATCCGGGGATCATTAAACTCAACACCAACGAGAACCCCTATCCTCCCAGTCCCCGCGTGACCGAGGCTCTGGCCGCGTTCGACTGTTCCCGACTGCGCCTCTACCCTGATCCGCTCTTCCATGCGTTGCGTCAGCGTCTCGCGGAGATCCACGGCTGTTCGGACCGCCAGATCTTCATCGGTAACGGCTCGGATGAGATCCTCGCGCTCAGCACCTGCGCCTTTGTGGAAAACCACGGCAGCATCGGCTACTTCACGCCCTCGTACTCGCTCTATCCGGTACTGACGGAGATCCGCAATGTGGAAAAACGTCCGGTGGAACTGACAGCGGATTTCCGCTGGCGCATGCCGGAGGCTTACCAGGCTTCGCTGTTTCTGATGACCAATCCGAACGCGCCCACCAGCATGCTGTTCGACAAACCGGTGGTGACCGCATTCTGCCGCGCGTTCAACGGTGTGGTGTTGGTTGACGAGGCGTACGGCGATTTCGCCGACACCTCCTGCATGGGTCTCGCTCTGGAGGCGGGCCAGACCAACACGCTGGTCTTGCGCACGCTCTCCAAATCCTTTTCGCTAGCCGGGCTCCGGTTCGGGTACGCCGTGGGTCCGGAAGCGCTGATCGCCGCGCTGTACAAAATCAAAGACTCCTACAATCTGGACATGATCTCCCAGACTCTGGGACTGGCCGCGCTGAACGATTTGCCCCACATGCACGAGAATGTCCGGAGAATCCGCGCGACGCGCGAACGCCTGACGATTGAATTGCGCGGCCGCGGTTGGCGCGTCTGTGATTCGCAGACCAACTTCCTCTTCGCGCGTCCGCCGGACGGCAATGCGAAACAGGTCTTTGATCTGCTCAAGGCAGCGAAGATCTTGGTGCGTTATTTCCCCGGACCTGCGACCGGCGAGTATCTCCGGATCACCATCGGTACGGATGACCAGATGGACACACTGCTCGACCGGCTCGCCGAGATGTGATTACTCCCCCGGCCACAATTTATAATGATCGATACCGATACCGATACCGATAGCGATCCCGATTTGGATGAAACCATGAAACACATAAAACATCATGAAAATCAGGAATTTCCCCTGGCGTTCCAAAAAAACCCGAGCGATGCCCCAAAAAATCTGCGTACTCTGTGTAAATCTGTGGATAAAAACCCGAGCAGTGCCATCCCGTGAGTTCGTGGTTAAATAATCGATCCCGATAGCGATACCGATCCCGATAGCGATTTGGATGAAACCCTGAAACCCATGAAACTTCATGAAAATCAGGAATTTCCCCTGACGTTCCAAAAAAACCCGAGCGATGCCCCAAAAAAGTCTGTGTAATCTGTGTAAATCTGTGGATAAAAACCCGAGCAGTGCCATCCCGTGAGCGTGGTTAAGTGATCGATCCCGATAGCGATCCCGACCCCGATCCCGATTTGGATGAAACCTTGAAACCATGAAACCCTGAAACCAGAAACCCTGAAACCAAAGAAAGTGTCCCGTGGTTAAACAATCGATTCCGATAGCGATCCCGATACCGATACCGATTTGGATGAAACCATGAAACGGAAACTTCACGAAAAGCAGGGGCAAAAAGTGCAATGCGATTTGTGGCCGGATTCGTAACCAGCGATTACGCGGCTTGACAGCCCCGAGCGAAATCCGCATGCTGTCAACATGAAAAAACATTTCGATTTGTCGTTACGCCCGGTCGGGCGGCACGTTTCAGCAGGCGGTTGCGCAGGGTTACGGGGAGGGCTCACGCTGGCCGGATTGCTGTTTGCGGGGACACTGTCCGCGTGGGGCCCCCATCCGGACATCACCATGAATGCGGTGGCAGCCATCGGGCCTGATGCGCCGCTGGCGCGGGCACTGGGAACGGAAACGGCGCAACTCCGCAACACATGCTGGATTCCAGATGTTTGGATGCAGCTCAGCGGAACCTATTATTTTGACGATTATTTGTTCACGCCTGAGCGTCCGACGCATCCTCACACATCGCACTCGCACTCCTTTCTTTGCGAGAACGGTAAGTACGGCCAGCACAGCAAGGTGTTGTTCAGCCACTACTTCCGCCGGGCGTTACAGGCACTGCGCACGGAGAACGCGCAGAACGCCGCGCGCTGGGTAGGAGCGCTGCTGCATTTCACAGAGGATACCGGTGCGCCACCCCACGCGATCCTCGAACACGGCCCGCTGCACGGGCCGATGGAAAACTGGCTGAACGGCAAACAGATCAGCATTGCAGGATATGTCCCCCGCGTGCTGGGGAACGATGACGCTTCCGCTTTCGAGGCCTACTGGGCGAATCAGGAACGGTTGAACAACGAAACCATCGAAATCGCCAACCGCATCAAACCGTTGGTCGCGGCTGGGGATCGCGCGGCCGCCGAACCGCTGATCCTCATGTGCGCCAACGCTTCGGCCCGGAACGCCGCTGATCTGTGCGCCACGCTTGGAGCCCTGCTCGGCACCGATTCCGGCGGCGGTGTGCTGCAGGGCCGCGTCACCAGCGAGACCGTGCCGGGCCCGTTGGGCGGCGTGCCGGCCAAAGTGATGCTCGCCGGCACCTCGTATTCGACCCTGGCGGACGCTAAGGGCGTATACCGGTTCCGCAATCTCCCTCCCGGCACCTACCGCCTGCTGGCAGTGCGTCCGGGCAGCGAGTTGTTCGAAGGGCCGGTCACGGTCTCGGGCGCGGAGACCGTGTACGACATCGTGATGCCGCCCGCGCGGGTCAGCGGGAACCTGTTGCGCAATCCGGCGTTCGCCTTGCGGTGGACCTCGCCCGACCACCGGGACATGTGGTACCAGCGCGGACGGGACCGGATCTGGCGCACCGAGGCGGTGCCCGTCAAGCCGGGTCAGAACTGCCGCGTCCATCTCGAATGGAAACGTCCCGGCACCGAAGCGGTGCTGCGCTTCACCACGCATGAGCGCGAGGGGAAACGGCTTGCAGAGCATGCGTTAGCCCATCCGGACTCGCGGCTCGAAGCCGTGGCGCCGGACAAGGCGACCCACGCACATATCGAGGTGAAAGGGTGCGCGGGTCTGCCGGACGCCGAGCTGGCCTATGTGGCGCTGACCGTGGAAAAGTGAGACGGCGGCATTTCAGTTTTTGTCGGATGACGGAACATACGTCAGGTTGCCGCATCCGGTGTTGACCGGATGCGAAACCGGCCACACCGCCCGTTCGGAGCTGGCATACAGTCCCATTCTTTCGGTGGGCAGAGGACGGATCCCTTTTTTGTGTGCGGGCGATTGGGTCCGGAGACGGTAATCGTCCCGCTCGGGAGAGACAAACAGCGGATCTTCCGTTACCAAGTTGTTTTCGATGACCCATCCGTCAAACGTCTTGTAGTGGTTGTGGATCCACTCGCCCGCGCCCTTCCAAGCCACGTTGGCGACAATCCGGCTGTAGGTCGCGGCGGGACGCGGTTTCCGATCCCGGATGGCGTCGCGAAGCATGGCCAATTCCGGATAGCGCTCCTTCCATGGCGACGCGTCCACCGGCACTTTCGCCAACCGCGCGAGCCGCGTGCCATTGTTCCGGATGGAGAGGTCAAACTCCTCCGGAGCGGTCCAGTTCCGCCAGGTGCCGATCGCCGGAAAACACGCGACGAACATGTTGTTGGAAACCACGTTACCGATCGCGGCCAGGCAAAGTCCCTCGGCGCAACGCACGAAAAGATTGTTCCGTACGGTCAAACCGCCCACACCGTCATCCAACATGATACCCCGGGTCGGTTGCGGACAAGCACGGTAGATATCGTGGATATGGTTGTTCTCGATCACGTTGCCGACCAGGGTCCAGTCTCGTCCGGTATAGATCGCACCCATTTCCCCTGCCACCAGACAGACGCTGTGGATTTCGTTGTATGCGATGCGGTGTTCGCGTCCCCCGAACAGGATCGCCGCATGGGGGCCTTCATGAAACAGGTTGTGCGTCACCCGTGCGCCGCAGCCGCTGAGCTGGAGGGCGGGCGCATAGCTGAGAGAGGTGAGTCCGAAAAACGCAAAGTGATTGTTATCGACGACCAGCCCGCCGGGCGTCAATTGCTGGGCGTCGCCCGAGGAGGCGGAGAGACCGCCCGCCCCCAAATGGGTGAACTCGCATCCGGCCACCCGCACACGGCGCACGGACTCCATGAGCAGCCCCGTCCCCGCGATGGAGCGGAATTGACAGCGCGTGAAACCCAGATCCTCACTCCGCCTGACTTCAACACCGGACTCCAACGCAGAGGTGAAGGTGATCCCTTCGAACGTGAGATGGGCGGTTTCCCGCAGAATCAGAAGCGCCCGGCATCTGGCAACCTCACGTTCCGCATTTTTCGTGTCCGTCTTCGGCCACACAAAAAGGCGTTCAGCCTTCAGATCGGCATAAACCTCCCCCGGCGCGTCCAACTCGCACAAAAGATTGTACCCGAACCAGCGGCCTCCTTTCCGGAAACCGTACGCACTGGAAGGCTTGCCCTGCGTGATCCGCTTGAGAGCGGGATCGATCGAGGCGACGCGCACATTCGCCGCAGCCCAGTCGTTGCCGAGAAAACCGGAGACGCGCGGATCAGCCTCCCCAACCCACCGGTCCGGGCGGTCACCCGCATAGGTGAACCCGTTCGCTTCCGGCGAAGGGGCCGATCCCTTTTTCGAACGCGTGGCGTCCGCGATTTTCACGAATCCCGTATTGGGCCAGCGGGCGGCAGTCAGCGGGATTCCGTTTTCCGATATCCAGAGCGGGGCGAACCAACCCTTCTGGCCCGGCTCGGCGATCTCCGGCAGGCGACCGTTTCCAATGTCATAGATCCGGACATGGGGCCGCGCCGCCGCATCCAACCGGGCCGCCGCCGCATCGTCCCGGACTTCCCAGTCCGGCGAGATCACGATGCCGCCAGAAAAAATCACTTCCGTGCCGGGCCGCGCCACATACCGGACCGGCGATGCCGCGGTACCCGCGTCCTGTTCTGTGAAAAAAAGCGGCGCGGTTTGCCGATAAACGCCCGGCGCGAAAAGAACCGTCACCGGTCCCGGCGGCAAGGTGCCGGATGTCCGCAAGGCACGCACCGCCCGACGCGCGCCATCCAGCGTCGCCAAGGGGCCGTCACCCTTTGCGGCCCGTTCCAGCCGTCCGCTCCAGACATCGTTTCCGTCCGGCGCGACGTGCAGCACGGTCCCCTTCTGTGCCACGCCCATGCCGGAACAGCCGCCCAGCAACAGACTGATCGATAGCGGAATAACGCGCCCCCAAGTTTGACCCATGCGATCTCCTCCCCGATGACCGCATTCCTTTCCGCCGCCAGCCGCGCAACCGTGATGCGCCGTACCCGAATGAAGGGGGAACAGAACACGAGTCATGACAACCACCGATCTTACACAACACGTCCGCCGGGCTCAAGCCGGGGATTCCGGTATCAGGATCGGTGTGCCCGTTCACGTCCCCGTTCCCGTGTACGTTGACTTGCGACCCGCGACACTCGACCTGCAACGGGGACGCCTCCGATCCGGCTGATCCGCCGTTACGGGCGAGGACACCCGCGTTCCCGACACCGCAAGCCGCTCGTCGCGGGCCAATAAAACGCGAATGTGACGTGACGTTCTGGAAAGGACTGCCCGGCATAAGCACCCGGGTTTATTTTTTTATATATGGTGGAGGTAGGGGGAGTCGAACCCCCGACCTCTTGAATGCCATTCAAGCGCTCTACCAACTGAGCTATACCCCCACGGGCCTTTCCCATGCGGAAAAGTCGGGTCATTTAATCATCCCCGACTGCGGATGTCAATCGCGCAGAAGAAAAGATTTGGAATCGGTTGGCGGTAAGGATGGGCACGGCTCAGGTGAAAAAAGGGCGGACAAGCCGGATGCGCGGGAATCCCTGCCCGCACAATCGCGTCGCGTTCGGCAGGGTGCGCGTTCAGAGGGCGGTGGCCACGATGCGGTTGCGGTCATCAAGGCGAACGATTTTCGGGTGGTGCGCCGCGCGCTCGGTGTCGTCCAGCAGGCACCACACCATCACGATCAGGCGGTCGCCGATCTGGCCTTTATACGAGGCCGCACCATTGAGGCACGCCACGCCGCTGCCGCGCGGACCGCGGATGGCATACGTTTCGAACCGCTCGCCGTTATCGAGATTGGCGATCAGCAGCTTCTCGAAATTCAGAATACCGACGGCGTCCATCAGATCCTCGTCGATCGTCAGGCTGCCCTCGTACTCCTTATTCGCCTGCGTCACCCGGAGGTGGTGCAGTTTGGCTTTCAGCAATGTGCAGTACATGCGATTCCTTTAAAGCGCGGCACAGGATAAGCGGGTATGCCGGATTATGCAAGAGCGGATTCGTGCGCGATTGACCCGTCTTTCGGGGCGTGTTATCGTTAATCCCCGTCCAGTCCGGACGCGGAAAAGGAGACGGAATGATCAGCAAAAAAAGGGAGCGACGCTGGAATCCCTATCTGACGGGCGCGTTGACCGGCCTGCTCGCAATCGCGTCGGCTTACGCCACAACGCGGGTCACGGGACGCACCGTATATCTCGGAGCCTCCACCACGATTGTGCGGGCCACAGCGGAAATCGAGCGGCGGATCCTCCCGGGGCACGCGTCCCGGAATGCGTATCTGAAAGCGCACCCCGGGGTCTGGGACTGGCAGGCCGGTTTGGTGTGCGGGATCGCCATAGGTGCCCTGATCGCGGCGTTGAGCGGCCGCACCTTCGAATCCGAATGGGTTCCGGAGCGTTGGCGCAAGCGTTTCGGGCCGAATGTGGCGAAACGCGCGGCAGGCGGGTTTCTAGGCGGAGCGGCGGCCTTGTTCGGCGCACGGTTGGCAGGGGGGTGTCCGAGCGGGCTCGGGCTCAGCGGGGCGATGCAACTTTCGGTGAGTGGCCTGGTCGGGATGATCTGTTTTTTCACGGGCGGGGTGTTCCTCATCCGGTTGATCGGCAAGCGGAGGGACGCGTATGAGTGAGCCGCTTTTGGGTCTGGTGACCGGGTGTTTGTTCGGGTTCCTGATGCAGAAGGCCGGGGTGCTGCGCTTCGACCGACAGGTCGGCGCCCTGATGTTCCGCGATATGACGATCATCAAATTCATGCTGTCGGCGATTCTGGTCGGCAGCGTGGGGCTGCAACTGTTGGCGGAGGCGGGGCAGATCACGATGAGCCCCCGGACGCTGAATACGGGTGTGATTGTCGGAGGGCTGCTGTTCGGCGCGGGATGGGCGGTCGCGGGATTCTGTCCGGGTACGGCGGTTGGGGCGGTCGCAGAGGGTCGGTGGCACGCGCTGTTCGTGATCGCGGGCATGTTCGCGGGTGCGGCGCTCTATGCCGAGGCCGAGCCTTGGCTGAAAACAAGCGTGCAGGCGTGGCGTGATTTCGGACCGCTGACCCTGTCGCAGGTGACGCACCTTTCGCCGTGGTATTGCATCGCGCTGCTGTGGGGAGTGGGGACGGTGACGTTTGTCTGGTGCGCGTATAAGAAGGTGTAGGGATTAAGGGTGATAACGCGACTGAGGAAGGGGTGGGTCAAAGGGGCGGCGGCGGTTGCAAGCGGACTGCTGATGTGGGCGGCGTTTCCGCCGCAGGCGCAGGTTCACGGCATGTGGATGGCGCTGGCCCCGCTGTTTCTGGTGATCCGGCGGAGCCGTCCCCGTGAGGCGTTCGGCTGGTCTTGGCTATGCGGGATGCTCTTCTGGCTTCTGACACTAAGCTGGTTTCCGGCGATCATCCGCAACAACGGCCCATGGTTTCTGGTGCTGCTGGGACAGGGAGCGCTGGCGGCGTGGTGCGCACTGTTTCTGGCCATGACCGGGGCGGCCTCGGCCCGCGTCTGGGGATGGGCGGGGCAGACTCCGGGATGGCGGCGCGTGGCAACGGTGGCGGTGTTCGACCCCTTGTTGTGGGTCGGGGCCGAGGTTGTGAGGGGGTGGTTGTTCTCCGGATTCGCCTGGAACTTTCTGGGGGTCAGCCAGGTGGACAACACGGCGTTGATCCAGGTGGCGTCGATCACGGGTGTTTATGGTGTGTCCGCACTGCTTGTGATGGGCAACGGTGCGGTGGCGAGCCTGTTGGAGCGGATGGCGGAACCGTTCGTCGCGCGGTGCCGTCCGGTTCCGCGGACGACCGTTCCGGCGTACGGTTGGGCGGGGAGGTTTGCGCGTTCGATCGAAAGTTTTCTGCCGCTGGTCGTGGTGCTCGCCGTATGGTTTTGGGGTATGGGACGAATCCGCGTGTGGGACCGGGAAGCACGGCGAAGCGGCGTGTACCGGATCGCGCTGATCCAGCCGAACGCGCCCTGCATTTTTGAGGTCAGCGACGAGACGGTTCGGATGCAGTGGGAACAGCTGGTCAGCCAGTCCCGTCTCGTGGGCGCGGCCAAGCCGGATCTGGTGGTCTGGCCCGAGACCGCAGTCATGGGTTCCGTACCCTACGACACCGATACGATGCGTGTGATCCGCGAGGGTGCGACAGCAGCCAATGCCCCGCTTCTGACCGGCGCGTTGGAGGTCGAGCGTGCCGGGGTTTCTCGCGTGACGCCTGACGGGTGTCGCTACTATAACGCCGCCTGGCTTGTTTCCGCGACCGGCGAGACATTGGGGTGTTACCGCAAGCGGCATCTGGTGCCGTTCGGCGAGTATATCCCCGGCGACAAGCTCGTCCCGTGGCTACAGCGTTTCGCGCCAACCGGCGTGAGTTGCACACCGGGCCGCGGGCCGGGGCCGCTGCATGTGGCACGGGGCGCGGGCCGGATCCTGAGTCTGGGACCGCTGATCTGTTTTGAGGACACGATCCCCGCATTGAGTCGCGGGGCGGTGCGGGCCGGCGCGCGGCTGTTGGTGCTGATGACCAACGACGCGTGGTTCAGCGGCTCGGTCGAGCCGTTGCAGCATCAGCAGCAGGCGGTGTTCCGTGCCGTGGAGAACGGGGTGCCGTTGGTGCGGGCCGCGAACTCCGGTGTGTCGTGCGTGGTGGATGCGGTGGGACGCGTCAAACGATTGGAGTCCGGCGAAGCGATCACGGATTTCGACGGATTTCTGGTTATGCCCGTGACGGTGCCGGAAGTTCCGTTACGCGCGCCGTACACGGCATGGGGAGATTGGGTGTTGGGGATACCCGGCGCGGTCTTGCTCGCGACCCTGCTCGTGGTCGGTGCCGTGCGGGACCGGCGCGCGCGCCGGAGAGAGGAGGATGCGGAATGACCCGGGAGGAGTTGGAGCGGTGTTCGTCGGCCGTCACGCTGTCCGACATGGAGGTTTTCGTTTTCCCGGAGTTGATGTACAGCCTGGTGCTGGCGAACATCATGTCGCCATGTCTCTGGCGGTGGCGCGAGGATCCGTGGTTCAAGGGGATCCGCAAGATGAAACCCTACCGCAGGCTGCTGCGCCTGAAGCAGTACATCATGGATCACTACGTGTTCAATCTCGATTTGGAGACATGGGGGTTGACCCATCAGCACCACGAGCTTGAGCGGTTCGCAAACTTCCTCGCACCCGAGGTGATCGCGCAGTCCAACGCGCTGTTCGGTTATCAGGGCGACACCTACTATTTCGATATCGATATCCGTACCCATTTCGGTTTGGACAAATACGCCTCGGAGATCATCCCCTACTGGAAGACTGAGACGATCGAGGCCATGAACGCGTTTCAGTTCCGTGAGGGGTACGCCGCCGGGGCGGGCGAGTGTGTCTCGCTGGCTGCGCTCTACGCCGCGGCGCTGTACGTGGTGGCGGGTATTCCATTGGAGAAGGTGTTCCTGATGGCCACGCCTCTGCACTCCCAGAATTTCGTGGAGGTGGACGACGGCGTGCTCATCAACAACCGGCGGCTGGTGACGAAGGCGATGTGGTTCAACGGCACCCAGATTTCGAAACAGGCGCGCCGCGCGCTGGAGAACGAGCGGGTGACGATTGTTTCGCACCCCACGGGATGGATCCACATGCTCTACCCGCGCGCCACGATCGACGCCGAGGCGTACGGGCGGTTCGCCACCGGATTGCGCGCGTACCTGAAGACGCCGCTGACGCCGGAGATTCTGGGCAACTTCCTGCGGCAGAACCCGCAGTGCCGGCAGTGCTTCGTGATGCGGCATCCAATTCACGGAGTGGATCGCTATCTGTCGCTGGAGCAGGCTTTTCAATTTGAGCAGGAGTGCCCGTACAAGGTCACGGACGCCACGCGCGACAAACTTCTGGCCATGATCCCGATGGAGACGTTCGCAGCCTCGTGCTGTCCGGGCAAGATCGTGCTGAACGACATCGAGGCGTTCGTGCAGGAGCGCGCCATTGATCTGGACCGGTCCGAAGACTTGAAAGCGCTGCGCACCGCCATTGGCGACACCTGCATGAGCGCGGCCGAGATGGTCGAACAGTTGCAGCGTTTCTGCCACACGGAACCACGGCTGCCGGATGCCGCGGGCGTGTCGTTTACACCCCCCCCGCCGATCTTGCTCCCGGTGGACCTGACGCGCGAAGAGGTGATCGCCCGGATAGAGGATCTGCGTCAGGTCAACCTCACCGCCGATCTGGCCTTTTACGCCTGGCGCGACCTGACCCGTACGCCCTATGCCCCGTTTGTCAAGGCCGCGCTGGAGCGGAACCCGGTGAGTCTGGCGGGTGCCGCCGAGATGTCGGAGAGCGATCTGGCCTCACTGCTCGCCGCATGGCCCGGAGACTCCATCTATGAGGGGCCCGCGCGGCTTGCGCAACCGGATGAGGTGTGGAACTTCCGGCGCGGGGACGGTCTGGAAAAAGCCCTGCTGATGGCCAACGTGCTGCGCCACCGGGGATGCGGCCCCCTGCGCCTGACCTCGGAAGAAGGGCGGGCCGTGCTGAGTGCCGGAGAGCGTACCGCCTGCGCTTTCGCATCAGCGAAAACGCCCGCCGAACAGGTGTGGAACCTCTGACGCGCAGGTTGGCACGCGGTTTGCATAGTAAAAAGCGGACTGGGCACGCGATGCGCGCGTCCAGTGCTTCGGCACCGGAAACCAACCCTCTCCAGTGCAACAGAACGCCAGGTTCGGACATTAGGGGTGCGCACAGAAGCACGCAGTTTCTTGCGAAGCTTGTGTCCGCAAGGATGCGGGCCCGCCACGGGGGAACGTGGCGGGCCGTATTTTTTCAGGCCTCCGGTTGCGGAGCGGTATGGGCCTAACCTTAAAAAAATGTCATGTAAGCCGATTCTTGTTGCATCGCGCGTCCGTATCCGCTAAACTTATTTCATCTTTGGGCTATAAGGAGGAATCAAATGAGCAAATCAAATGTGATCTTGTCTACGGTTGCGGCCGTCGGGATCCTGTGTTTACAGGTGAAGGCCGAGGAGCGGGTGGATGCGCCCCGCTGGTATGTCAATCCCGGAGTCGGAATGATTCTCCCTGAGGGAAATCAGGCGATTGACGAGGGATTAAATCTCAACCTGCGTCTCGGTTACGATCTTTCTGACCACTGGTCGGTGGAGACAGAAGCGTCTTTCGCGCCCAACATGACCAACAACGGGCGTTGGACGCAGAAAAAGCAACGCATTTACGGCGTGGGGCTGGATGCGCTGTATCATTTCGATCGGTATAACCGATTCGACCCGTTCCTTTCTGCAGGGTGGGCCGTGTACATGGCGGACCGCAATGTGTTTGAGGAGGGGAGTCGTTCGACCCTGACGGGGCCGCGGGTTGGCATTGGCGCCATGTATCATCTGACCGACAACCTCTCCCTCCGGGCTGACGGCAGGGCACTGATGTCGGTTGATACGTGCCATGAGATGCAGTACACGTTGGATGCCGGAGTGGTTTACCGTTTCGGCGGCAGCGGCGGCAGCAGTTTCGGTGAGGGCAGCTCGTCGGTGACCAACCTGCCCAAGGATTCGGACGGCGACGGGTTGACCGACGACGAGGAGGCGAAACTGGGAACCGACCCCTTCAAGGCGGATACGGATGGCGACGGACTGACCGATTTTGAGGAGGTCCGCACCTACAAGACCGACCCGCTCAATCCCGATACGGACTTCGACGGGTTGTCGGACGGGGATGAGGTCAAAAAGTACAAGACCAACCCGCTGGACCGTGATACCGACAAGGGTGGCGTGGCGGACGGACACGAGGTGATCGAGGACAAGACCAACCCGCTGGACCCCTCCGATGACCTGATGCTGTTCGAGGTCTACATCCAGTTCGATTATGATACCACGGTGATCAAGCCCCAATACTTCAGTGAGATTGACCAAGTCGTCCGCGTGCTGCAGCGCAACACAAAGGCCACGGCGGTGATCGAAGGCCATGCGGATCGGCGGACGCGTTCGAGCGAGAAGTACAATCAGGACCTCTCCGAGCGCCGGGCCCAAGCGGTGCAGTCCTACATGGTGGGCAAGGGCGTAGCCGTGCAGCGTCTGAGTGCGGTGGGATACGGCTACAGCCGGCCCAAAGTCCAGCCTGATCTGGTCAACGGGAATCCCGAGAACCGCCGCGTGGAGATCTACATCCGCGGCGCGGGCACCAACGCGGACAAGGTCAAGTATGTGAACCCGTAACGCTTCCGCCGTCCGCGGAAACGTTGCCAGCGGAAGGCCGCAAAGAAACAGCCGTTTCTTCTGCGGCCTTTTTTGTATAATAGCGCCCATGAAGATTCTGGAGCGATATGTCTTGCAGGCCTTTCTAAGTGCGTTCGCACTGGCCTGGCTGATCCTGTCGTTTGTGATGACGATCGGGCTGCTGGTTCGGATCACGCAGCTCATGATCGAGGGACTGCCGCCCCGCGCGGTCGGGCTCTTCATGCTCGTGGGCTTTCCCGAAACCCTCCGGCTCACCCTGCCGCTCGCGCTGCTCGTCAGTGCGTTGCTGGTGTTCAGCCGCCTTTCCGCCGATAATGAGATCTCGGCCATGCGGGCCTGCGGGGTGAACCTCCTCGCCATCATGAGATGGCCGCTGGTGACGGGTGCGCTCTGCACGCTGATCGGTCTGTACATCAACAACGAGATTGTGCCGCGCAGCCACGAGGTGCGCCGCAACCTGCGCTCGGTGATCAGTGTGGATGTGGGGCTGGATCTGCTGGAGTCGGGCCGTTTCATCACAGACTTCCCCAAGATGACCCTCTGGTTCGCTCGTAAGGAGGGCAACTGGATTCAAGACCTCATCGTGTTCGACCACAGTCAAGAGGGGCTCACCCGCGAAGTCCGGGCGGATAAGGCGCTGGTCACCACCAACGGGACGGACATCGTGCTGGAGATGTACAAGGTGCGGATCGATCCGATCGAGGTTGATCGCCCCGGCGTGGCCTCCGCAGACCGGTTCCGGCATGTGATCCCCGAGGCGATGAAACGACGCCGTTATGTCCGCAAGGAAAAAGATTTCCATTTCAACGAGTTGCGGCAGGCGATCCGCAAGGTGCGCGCCAATGAAAAAGGCCTGTCGCGCAAAGCGCTGCAACGGCTGTTGAGCATCTACCGCACCGAATACCGTATGCGTTACGTGTATGCGTTCGCGTCGTTGTGTTTCGTCATGATCGGCGTGCCGCTCGGCATCCGCACCCATCGTAAGGAATCCACGATCGGCATGGCGGTCAGCTTGGTGGTGTCGATGGCTTATTATCTTTGCGTGATCCTGCTGCAGTCGCTGGATAAATACCCGGCACTGCGGCCGGACATACTGCTGTGGCTGCCGGTCGGCGTCTGTCTGACTTTAGCAACCTGGCTCATTTCCAAAAACCTGTGACATCTAAAACAACGGAGGAGGAGGAACGTATGGCGAGTATTCATCCGACAGCGATTGTGGACCCTAAGGCCGAACTGGACACCGATGTGGAGGTCGGCCCCTACGCGACCATCGGACCGAATGTCCGGATCGGGGCCGGCACGGTGGTGCAGTCGCACGCCTATGTGGTGGGGCATACCACGCTGGGCAAGAACTGTCAGGTCTTCCCGTTCGCCTGCGTCGGCATGAAGACGCAGGACCTGAAGTACCAAGAGGGGGATGTCACCTATGTCGAGGTGGGCGACGAAACCGTACTGCGCGAGTTTTCCACAGTGCATCTCGGGACCAAGCCGGGTGAAGTGACGCGGGTGGGGAGCCATTGCCTGATTATGGCGTATTGCCATATCGCACACGGGTGTGTGGTGGGGAACCATGTGATCATGGCGAATGTGACAACCCTCGCGGGCGAAGTGACTGTCGAGGATTTCGTCACGATCGGCGGCATGGTCGGCGTTCACCAGTTTTGCCGCATCGGGACCTACGCCATGATCGGCGGCGCGACAAAGGTCCGGCAGGATTGTCCGCCTTATATGCTGACGGAAAACGTGGGTTCGGACACGCATGTTTTAGGGCCGAACATCGTGGGGTTGCAGCGCCGGGGTTTCTCGGTTGAGACGCGTTCCGCGCTAAAAGAGGCGTTCAAGCTGATCTACCGCGAAGGCCTCAACCGTACACAGGCGCTGGAACGCATCAAGTATGAGGTGGCGGACCTGCCGGAAATCCAGACGCTGGTCGCGTTTTACCAGAACAGCCGACGCGGGGTTCACTGATCGTCGGGCGGGAAGACGCCGTCGTCCAACTGGCCGGTGCGGCGTTTGAGGTCGCGCCATGCGTCGAGGTAGGCTCGCAGGTAGGCGTCTTCCGGTTTCAGCAGGCGCTCGCGGAGCAGCGTGTACAAACGGCGCTGCTCGGTGCGGTAGCCCTCGTCGTCGAAACACCCCGAGAAATAGGCCATGCGCAGCCACACCAGATAGGTGGTGAGGGCATCGAAACAATTGTACTCCACGATTTTTCTCCGCTGGCCGCTGTGCCAGAGACCGCATACGTCGTCGCCGCAGGTGTCCAGCTTGCCCGGAATGCCGGACAGGGTGGCCAACTCGTTTAGCGAGACCGCATAGGTTTTGCCGTATCCGCTGATCCGATCCATGAGGTCCACGTCGAGACTCTCCCAAGGCTTTGCCGCCAGACGTCCGCAGAGTGCCGGTTGGGGCAGACCGAGGACGAGCGCGCGCTGCGTGAGGATGCGCAGGTCGGCGTTCCGCGAATTGAAGCCGACCAGTTGCGGATTGTGCGCGGCCATGCCGTCCACCAGAAAGCGCCGCAGGATGTGGGCCTCGTCTTGTGACGGGTCGTCGGGCGCTTCGGGCAGGGCCTGCAGAAAGAGCCGTACTTCGCCGTTGCGGGATACGCGCCGGATCACCGTGGCCACCGAAACCACGCGGCAGAGAATCGTCTTCAGAAACGGGGTCGGGTTCTCCGGCGTTGCGCCGCCCTGTTCCCACATGACGCGCAGAACCTCCTGAGAGGGCAGATCCTCCGGCAACCGATACAACAAGCGCCCCGCCTGCAGATCCGGCACCCATTCACAGTCAAAAGCCCAAACTTCTTCGGAAACACGTTGAATCATGGCAAGTGTCCTTCCTGTTCCGCGCGGAGGGCCGGTTGTTCGATTTCCAGTACCCCGTCGAATGTGGCCTCCACGCGGAAACGCACATGCGTGACCGCGCGGCCGAGCCGGATCCGCACATTGCGTTCGGCCCCGGGCGGCACAAGCCGACGCCGCGTAGTGCGCAATTCGTATTGTTCGGTACGGCCCCGCTGCAGCAGGTCATGCGGCAAACGGGTGTACGTGACCAGTTGGATCGTGGCGGAACCCTCGAATGGTCCGGGTTTGCGCACGCGCGAGGTTAGGCGCAAAGCCGTGATCCGGGTTCCCGCCAGATCGATCAGCGGAGACTCCAACTGGAACCGTCGGGGGCCGTCATGGCGTACCACCAGCGTGAGGCCGCCGTCACGCAATCCAAGGGCGAACCGCTGCCGGTCACGATCCTCCAGAGCGTAGCGCCACCCGTCGAGCCGCCGGTCCGGAGCGACAGACTCCGGCAGCGGCGGCAACAGATTCCCGCCGGAGTGCATCAAGGGATAGGCGGCCCGCACGGGCAACTCGAAGGGCGGCATCATGGCTACGGGAGCGGATTCGGCCGTCGCGTGCCCGGCACGGAAGATGAGGCGGCCCGCAACACCCACTGCCCCCAACGCCAGCAGGCCGAGCGCGAGGTTCCGTGCAAGCCGCCGTCCCGTCGCACCGTAACGGCGCGCGGACACCCTCCCTGATTGGCTCGCCGTAACCGGGTTCGCGAAAGAGAACCGCACGCGCACTGCCGGACGGTAACGGTGCAGGGTCAGGCGTTCCAGCCACGGCGCACTGTTCTCCAGACCCGCCTCGCGAAGGGCCGCGCGGTAAGCCTCATCGTCGAACGGGAGTTGGCGGAATACGACGGTTCCGGCCTCGTCGTCGTACAGGCAGTAGGAGGAACGGAACGGCCCCGTGCGCGGATACCCCACACTGCCCGGATTGACGATATACCGTTTCCCCGGTTCGAGCGTGAAGTCGCGCGGTTCCAGAAAATGGGGCTGTCCGCTCGCTCCGCTGACATAGATGCCCGGCATGTGGGTGTGTCCCGCAAAGAGCAGCGGTTCCTGCGTGGCCCGCCACGACGGGCACGCGTCCTGCTCGTCGAGGATATAATAAAAAGCGGACGGGTCGGAGAAATCCCCGTGCGTGCAACGGAACGTGGGCGCGGTCAGGACCAGCGGAAGCCGTTCCAGCCACGCGATTCCCGCAGCGGAGAGTTGCGCGCGGTGGCGCAGCACGGCGGCGCGGGCATGCGGCAGGAACAGCCCGGGGTCCAGCCGTCCGCAGACCGCCGCGTCGTGGTTGCCCATCAACGTCACCTGCACGGTCCGGTAAACCGATTCCAGCACTTCCACAGGTTGCGGACCGTAGCCGACCATGTCGCCGAGACAGATGATCTGATCCGCCCGAATGTCGGCGATGTCGGCCAGCACGGTCCGCCAGGCTGCGAAATTGGCGTGGATGTCGGAAACGATCGCGTAACGCATAAGTAAAGGAAACGTATGGACAACACAAATTAGTTTAATGCGTGAACCAAGGCTGTTCAAGGCAAAAGGTCTGCGGGATGATGTCCTTCCGGCGTGTCTACCCCTCAGTGTTTGTCTTCTTGAATTCTTGCCGTGATGGTTTCCGTTTTGACGGGCCGGACCGATGCCGAGTTGCGTTTTGCGATCAAGCGGTTTGTGGCGATCAGTAATTCATCGTTCTTTGGGGTCCGGGCCATCCCGACAGCGCCGTTGAAACGGTATTTGCCGCAAAACGTGAACCGGTCGTCTGTTTTCAATACGACCGCAGGCTTGCCGTAACATCCGAACCACCAGGTGCCGTCCCGCATGCGGCAAACGGTCTGGATGCCCAGAAAGGTCTGCCCGCTTTCGATCACATGGCGTTTCACGAATTCGAAGGATCCCGTATACTCGTACACATAGTTGGCCGTGTGTGTCGCAGGCAGCCCGCCGACCACAAAGAAATGCCCGTTATGCCACTCGATTCCGCCCGCGCCATGTACGACCTCGGGCACCGCGTTCGACGAGAGCAAGGCGAGCGTTTCCGCGTCATGCACACAGACCCATGATTTGGCTTTCCCCGGCTCCTTGTTGAACTGCCCGAAATTCACGGCCACATAGACTTTGCCGCCGTGCCATGTCAGATCGCCGTAATGCGTGGGAACGGGCACTTTTGCCAAAAGCGTGCCGGTTGCGGCAGTCTTGACCAGAAACGTGGTCCAAGACCAATAGAGGTTCCCGCTTTCGTCCGTGGCGATGCCTTGGAGATGCCCGGGATAGTCGCCCGGACAAGCGACATCCGCCCAACCCGGACCGATGATGGCGAGCAGTCCGGCAACCAGTACGACAACCTGTTTCACATTTACCTCCCGTCGTTTTCAAGACACGTTTTTGCCGAAGGCCGTACCCGTCGGCAGGCGTTAAAGGAAAAGGCGGCAGGTTAACCCCGCCGCCTTGTTCATCCGGATAAAACCGCCGGGGGTTAACCCGCGATGATCGCCTCGTTCGGGCACTCACCCGAGCAGGCGCCGCAATCAATGCACTTGTCGGCGTCGATCGTGTAGATCGGGGTGCCTTCGCTGATCGCCTCCACCGGGCATGCGTCTTTGCAGAGACCGCACGCCACACACTTGTCCGTGATCTGATAAGCCATGATGTCCTCCTTGGATCGCCGTGCCGGACTCCACGCTGAAGCGGGCCACCGTCACGTCAAAACCGTTGCTGAATCGGAATGGGGAACATAATAGCGAATGGCCGGTCCGTTGCGCAAACCAAAACCTCAGCGCTGTTGCAGCGGGTCATACCGCATGGCCGTGCCGCGGCGTTTCAGCCAGAACTCGCGGAAGGTGTCGAGGAAAACGGCCATATCCACATCGGCGAAGGCCGCCTCGGTGGCTTTCGCGCCATCCAGTTCGAGCGCCAGCGCGTCGGCATACGTCGGCAGGATCTGCTTGAAGGGCGTATTGCGCTCGGTCGGCGCACCCTTCTGAAGGTAGTAGACCAGTCCCCACGCCATCGCGTACTTCAACCGGCGGCCAGCGCTGAAACCGGCGTAGAACTCTTCGTAGGAGGCGTGCAGCAGGTGTGGCAAAAGGGTGAGGACCGTATCGAGATGGTCCAGCAGCACGAAGACACGGTCCGTGTCCTCGTCGAGGATCACGCGCCCCTCCGCGTCCATGCGGGCATTCTCAAAGAGACAGGCGTGACCCTCATTGAACCAAGGCGCGGCCGGCACCATGCCATAGGCGAAGGAGAGGTACTGGTGAAAGGACTCGTGCCGCACCGTGCGCAGAACCACCTGGGGATCGGCCTCCAGCGGCAGCACCAGCTCACGCCGTCCGGGCATCCACATGCCGCCGGTCCACGCGTATGCCGGACCGGTGTAACGCGCGTAGTCGGCACGCCGCTGGAAAAGGCGCAGCAGGGCGACGTCGCGGTCACGCGTGAGGGGCGGCACCAGTTGCGCGAACGCCTTCCACAGCGGGGGGAGCGTCTCCTGAAGCGTCTGGATCAGACGTTTACCGAGATCGGTGTCCGCGTCGGACAGGATGATGGTGCCCTCGGTTTCCGCGAACCACCAGTCGCCGTAATTCTCCACACTTTTACGCGCCTCGCGGCGCACGGGATGGTCGGGCAGATCAGGGGGTCGCGCACCTTTGGCGGAGCGGACATCCAGTTCTTCAGCCTGCGGCCCCTGATCGACTTCCGTACGCGAGGGCTGGCTGATTTGACTGAGGAACGCCTCCTCGAAGTGCTCGCGCAGCGCGTCCGGATCTGACGCGCCGGGCGCGTGGAACGTGACACAGAACCAGTCGGGCCGCTCGGCACTGCCCTGACGGCGGGGAAGGATGGCGTAGACGAGTTTGTCCGCTTCTCCACAGGGATAAAACAGGACCTCGTCCAACGAGAAGGCGTTCAACCGCAAGGGCTCGGGATCATAAACCGGAGTATCCGCAAAGGTCGCGACCCATTCGTTGAGCGCCGCGCGGTCGCGGAACCCTTCGCTGCCGGACCCGTCCTGCATCGCTTGTTCGAAACGCTCGCGCGGAACAGTCTCTTCCTCGAAAACCGGCAGCCGGTGGGTGGCGCGTCCGAGGACAAGGCGGTTGCCCGCCGCATCGCGCCATTGCGCGCAACACTGGTTGCCGTACCAAAGTTCAAACGGTTGGAAACGATCCTCGCGCGACAGCACGGTGCCGCGGACAGACAAAAAGGCCTGCGCCTGCGGCATCGGCACGGGATCGGCCCGCGCCGAATCGAGCCCCGGCAGTTTCAGCCCAATGTTCGGATAGTTCCGGGGGGCCGTAAAGCGCGCCGCCGCGCCGAAAGCGGAAAGGCACGTCAACAAGAGCGCGGCACCGGACAGAAAGACACGTAACATAATCGCATCATAGCACATACGTGGCGTCCGGATAACCGTAAAAAGAGGGGACTCACTTGTCAAAGTAAATGCAACCACCCCAGTCGCATTTACCTTGACAAGTGAGTCCCGTAATCGGTTCGTGATAGGGGGCATGCGAGTCGAGCGCTGTTTTATGTGTGCGCTGTCGGGAGTGCGGGCGTCTTCCGCGCTACGCGCGGATTTAGGATTTATTTAGGATTTAGGATTTAGGAGTTAGGAGTTAGCCTGCCGCGCGGCTCTGCCGCGAAAAAACCTTGGAAGTACGTTTAGGGCATGATTAACATGATGTTGTTCAATCCCGAAAATCCTGTAATCCTGTCAATTTATCGGACATGATTTCCCGCTACGCGGGCGCATATATCCATGATTAACATGATGTTGTTCAATCCTGAAAATCCTGTAATCCTGGCAATTTACAGGACATGATTTTCCGCTGCCCGGGCGCATATATCCATGATTAACATGATGTTGTTCAATCCTGAAAATCCTGGCATCCTGGCAATTTATAGGCAAGGAGTTTTTCACTTCGACGTTCTGAGTTCGGCGTTGGGCTTTCAAAGGCGGCGGCGTGAAACGCCGCCCGGACGAGCAGACGCTCGTCCCTCCCGTTGACCCGCGACTGGCGACCCGCGACCTGCGGTGTCGGGAATGCGGGCATCCCCGCCCGTCGGTAGGGCGGTTTCCCCGAAACCGCCGCCTCGCAAGCAAACAAACGTCGCGGGTCGAATGTCGCGGGTCGCGGGTCAACGTACACGAAAACGTGTACGATTCCGATAGCGATCCCGATAGCGATAGCGATTTGGATGAAACCCTGAAACCATGAAACCATGAAACCAAAGAAAGTGTCCCGTGGTTAAATGATCGATCCCGATAGCGATCCCGACCCCGATCCCGATTTGGATGAAACCATGAAACCAGAAACCTTGAAACCCTGAAACCAAAGAGAGTTGAAGGTTCAACTGCTCTTTTTAGGGTAAAAAAAGCGTTCCCGTCTTGCGCGGGGAGAAACACAGCTTCGGCATGCCGGGCTCCGCGCCGATGGCGCGTAGCTGCGGACGCCCGGGGGGATGGTTTTGATCTCCCCAAACCATGCCGATTACCGTAACCTTATTCATCGCTGTCCCCCTTTTGTGTTTATGCCTTTGAGCGCGTAAAGGAAAAGCCATGAGCAAAAAAATCTATATCTCTGCCAACGCCTACCTGTTGGACAGTTTCCGCCTCGCACGGCGTATCCTCGACTCCGGCTGGCTACCGGATGACCTGATCGTGCTCTGGCGGGGCGGGGCTCCCGTGGGTATGGCAATCCACGAATTCCTCTCCTACCACGGTCTGCGGCCACGTCACCGGACACTGAAATGCTATTCCTACACCGGCATCCGAACCCACCGCGAAGAGGTCGCTTTCGAAAACGCCGACGCGGTCTTCAGCTCCGTCACCCCGGGTTCGCGGGTGCTGGTTGTCGATGACGTGTTCGATACCGGCAACACCGCGCGCGCCGTGCTGGATCGGCTGGCGCCCTCTGGCGCGGAGACGCGGCTGGCAACGGTTTATTGGAAACCCAACCGGAACCAGACCTCGGGTAAACCCGACTTCTATCTGCATGAGACGGATGAGTGGATTGTTTTCCCGCACGAGCTTGAGGGACTCACCCCCGCAGAGGTGCACCGCAAAGACCCCGCGCTCCACGCGCTGCTGAAATCGCCCGCGTCTCAGCCGCGCTGACGGTACTCCCGCATGGTGAGGCCGAACTCGCGCTTGAACAGGCGCCGCAGGTGATCGTCGGTCTGATAGCCGCTCCGGCTGGTGATCTCGCTGACCGGCAGGTCGGTCTCCGCGACAAGACGCCGGACCCGGTCGAGCCGCACCGCGCGGATCGCGTCGAGAATCGAGTGGCCGCAGGTTGTCCGGAACCGTAGCTCCGCCAACCGTCGGGAGACCTTGAGATACGCGACCACGTCCCGCACACCGATCCCCTCGCAGGCGTTGAGGCGGATGAACTCGAGCGCGCGGGCCACCAGCCGGTCCTCCATGTGCGGCACCTGCCGCGTCGAGTGCCGCTCTTCGATCCGCTTGACCCCGTAGGTCAGTTCCACCCGCTTCCGGTGCCGACCACGCATCTGCTCATTCAGCAACCGGGCCGCCATGAAACCACAGTTTTCCATGTCGCATTCGATGCTGGAGAGGGTCGGAAAACTGCCGAGGCAAAGCTGCTCATCGTTGTCTACCCCCAAGATCGCCACCTCATCGGGAACTTTGATGCCTGTGATCAGACAGGTGTCGAGCACCTGCCGCGCGCGGATGTCCATGGCGGCGAAGAGCGCGACCGGCTTCGGCAGCGACGCCAGCCATTCCGCCAGCCGGAGTTGTTCCACAGCCCAGTCGCGAATCTCGGCTCGCGACGGCGGCGCGTAGACCTGACACACACGGCCGACCTCGCGCAACCGTCCTGCGAAACCTTCGCCGCGCCCCTTGGACCATAACCGCCCCATCACTTCGCCAACATACGCGAACCGTTCAAATCCGCGTTCGAGGAAAAACTCGGCCGCAGCCCTGCCCACGCTGACCGCGTCGTTCTGAATTCGGCAACAGTGCCGGAACGGCGAGTCCGGCTGCAGATGACGCGGCAAGGGATCGATCAGCACGATCGGCATTTTGGCCCGGGCCAGGGTTCGCTCCATATCCAGCATCGATTGCCCCACGATCACGCCGTCCGCATGCCACGCCCCGAAATGCGCCAACCGCTGTTCGCCCACACGGTTCTGGATGATGTGCAGATGCCACGGCCCGTAAAAACGGACATACCGGAGAATCCCGTTCAACTTCTCCCGGTCCGGCTGCACGCAGGTCTCGAGAATCACGACCACCCGCGGGGCCGCAGTGAACATTTTCGCCATGTCGTCCCCTTCCTTCCGTACCATGAAGTATGCGACGACAACGCGCATCGTGCAAGCGCGTTTTGCGCAAAATGCCGGATCAGGTTATGCGCAAACCGTGGTGTTCATTTCGCGTCCGGACCTGTATACTGTTTTTTGAGTAGAGAAATGCCAATCCACGACCCCTGACCGGAAAGGAACCTCATGACCCGCTACCGCCAGTCCGTTTTCCTGTTTCTCCTGCCGTTCTGCGTTGTCGCCGCGAATACGCCGACTCCGGACCTCGTGCTGGCCCGCAAGGGACGGCCCGCCGACCGCGCCATCGTGTGCCCGGTTCAGGCATCACCCTCCCAACGGTATGCGGCCGAAGAACTACAGACCTTTGTGGAGCAGATGACCGGCGTCCGGCTGCCGATCACGGATGATCGCGCACCGCTGCCCGCCAAGGCGATCCTGCTCGGCGACACGCGCCACACCGCCGCCGTGCTGGGCGCAACGCCCGCGCTGGACGGCCTCGGCACAGACGGGTTTCTCTTGAAGACCGTCCCCCCGCATCTCGTCATTGCGGGGAGTCCGGTGCGAGGCACGCTCTACGGGGTCTATGAGCTGCTCGAACGTTACGGCGGATGCCGCTGGTACACCGCAGACTACAGTGTCATTCCGAAACGCGACACCTTTGCCATCCCCCCGCTGAATGACCGCCAGACACCCGCCTTCGCGATCCGCGAGGACCGCTGGACCGACATGATCCCCGGCGACGTCGCGGCCCGCAATCGCTGCAACGGCCACGACATGCTGCTTGAGGAACGCCACGGCGGCAAGGTGCGCTTCGGCGCGGGTCTGGTCACCCACACCTTTTACTCGCTCATGCCGCCCCGCGAATTCTTTGCGGAGCACCCGGAATACTACAGTCTGATCAACGGCAAACGCCGCGCAGAGAACGCCCAGCTCTGCCTGACGAATCCGGATGTCCTGAAGATCACCATCGCACGCCTGATCGAGCGCATCCGCAAAGATCCCAACGCGCAGATCTACAGCGTCAGCCAGGAGGACAATCGGGCGTATTGCCGCTGCGCCGCCTGCGAGGCGATCAACCAGCGCGAGGGCACCCCGGCGGGCTCGCTCATCGCGTTTCTCAATCAAGTCGCCGAAGCGGTGGAGAAGGTCTATCCGGATGTGATGATCGATACCCTCGCCTACCAGTATACCCGCACCCCGCCTAAAACGCTCAAACTGCGTAAAAACATTCTGATCCGTCTCTGCACCATCGAGTTCGACTTCTCCCTGCCGGTTAACCAGAGCACCAAAGCATCGAACAAGCGGTTCATCGACGAGATCCGCGGCTGGCAGGCGCTCACCGACAATCTCTACATCTGGGACTATGTCACCAATTTCGGCAGTTATGTGGGGGTCTACCCCAACTTCGGCGCCCTGCAGGGCAACCTCCGCTTCTACCGCGACCACGGCGCGGTGGCCATCAAACAGCAGGGCGCGCGACCCGGCAAGCACGCGGACTTCGCCGAGTTGAAGGCATGGGTCATCGCCAAACTGCTCTGGAACCCTGACCAGCCGCTCGAACCGCTGGTCACCGATTTTCTGGAGGGATACTACGGGGCGGCCGCGCCCCATGTCCGCGCCTACCTCGACGCGACGACCCGTCTGGTTGCCGATCCGGACATTCACATTGGCTGTTTCAACAGACCCGAGACATATCCTTGGCTCACCGATGACCTGCTGGCAAAATTCGCGGACACCTTCCGCCAGGCGGAGCAGGCCGTACGCAATGATCCGCCGCGCCTGCACCACGTCCGGATGCTGGGTCTCGGGGTCCTCTATACGCAGCTCCGCCGCATTCCCCTGCCCGCCGCACCGCAAATCATCTGGGCCGCCGACGGCGCGCGCCTGAACAACATCCCGTCCGCCACCGAAGCGCTTGCCCGCGAGGTGGTCGCCCGTCTCGACGAGGAGCCGGGCATCCTGCTCCTTCAAAACAGCCTGACGCATCATGTGATCCAGGCGCAATACCGGGCTCTGGCCGGCCGCGTGCCGCACCACACGTTTAGCAACGACGCCATCACCGCCTCGCTGACCGAGCTGGAGAACGCCAAGCTGGGCTGGCTCGCAAAAACCGGCGACCCCGCGTTCAACTACCTCTCCCCGAACCGGGACTGGGGCGTGCAGATCCAGCCCGACCAGCAGGAACGAACAGCCGCCGAGCTTTTCGGGATGGTTTACAGGAAGGCGAAAACCTCTCAGGATGCCCCGAGGTTCGCCCTCTCCCGACTCGGCGCGATCTCCAGCGAGCGCCATCTCAAAACGGAAGGCTCCCGCCTGCTATTCTCCGCACGCTTCCGCAACACGCGGCAGACCCTGCAACAGGAAACCGAGCCGATGATCCGTGCCGCGCTCAATCTCGGCCAACACGGCCGTTTCTGCTGGCGCACCGCTCCCGACGCCCCCTGGCGCACACAGAGTGAATTGCGCGAACCCGTTGTCGCGCTCTCCGCGGCCGAACGCGGGACCGGCCAAATCGAGATTGCCTCGCCCGTTACGCGCCGCATGCTGCGCCTGACCTTTGACCCCGCCCGCGCGGTGTCCGTCACCCTGCGTCTGCATCAGGCCGAAGCGGAAAGCGTCCGTGTCCAGATCACGGAAAAACCGGAAACGCTCGCCCCCGGTGCGGAACGGGTCTGTCCCCTCACGCTGGAGATCGCGGATCCGCCCCCGGACCTGCCGGGCAGCCTCGCAACCGCTTTTGTCGTGCCGCCCGTTGGCCAGCCGCCGCATATCGTCTGGCAAGGCCAGCCCGCAGCGCGGATCGTAGTGCCGGTCCGCGCCACGCCGGTCGAGCGCAGCGCCGCGCGCGAACTGACACTGCACCTCGAAGCCATCTGCGGTGCCGCTTTTGAAACCGTCACCGAGGACGAGCCCAAAACCGGGCCCCGCCTGCTGGTCGGCAATACCGATGCGGCACGGCGTCTGATTCCCGGTTTCGATCCGGCTTCCCTCGCCTATGACGGCATCCTGCTCAAGACCGCGGGCGATGACCTGATCCTCGCCGGCCACCCGCAACGCGGCCCGATCTATGCCGTCCACACCTTTCTGGAAGATTCCGTCGGCGTGCGCTGGTGGACCTCGGACGAAACCTTCCTCCCGCAACACACCAGCCTGCCGCTGCCCACGCTCGATCTCCGTTACGAACCCAAACTGAAATTCCGCGAAACCTACTATCTGGATTCGTTCAACGCCCGCTTCAAGGTACGCATGAAGGGCAATTTCAGCTCGCGCACACGCTTTATGCTCGACCCGCTCGAGATGATCCCCGAGGCCTACGGCGGCAACCACCGGCTGATCCACTTCGCAGGGCGCAACTCGGCCTACCACTCGTTCTACGAACTGCTGCCGCCCGCCAAGTATTTCAAGGCCCACCCGGAGTGGTACAGCGAGATCAACGGCAAGCGGACGCACACGCGCGCCCAGCTCTGCCTGACGAACGAGGAAATGCGCCGCGAACTGACGAAGAACGCGCTCGCCCTCCTGCGCACCGACCCCGGCGCGGACTTTATTCAGATCAGCCAGAATGACCACGCTGGCCGCTGCACCTGCGCGCGCTGTCTCGCGGTCGAAAAGGAGGAGGGCGGTGTCGGCACTGCCTCCGGGCCGCTGCTCCGGTTCGTCAACCAAGTGGCCGAAGCGATCGAAAAAGAGTTCCCGAACGTCTGGATCGACACCTTTGCCTACCAGTATACCCGCAAAGCCCCGACAAAAACCCGGCCGCGCCGGAATGTGCTGGTGCGCCTCTGCGACATTGAATGCTCGTTCCTCCATCCCATCGAGGGTACGCCGCAGAACGCCAAATTTTTGACCGACCTTGTGGAGTGGAGCCGCATCGCGCCGGGGAACCTCTTCCTCTGGGATTACGTCACCAGCTTCAGCTCCTACATCCTCCCCCACCCCAATCTGCGCGTCTTGGCTCCGAATGTCCGGACGTTCGTGAAGCACGGCGCGATCGGTCTCTTCGAACAGGGCGACGCGCTCTGCCGCGCGGGTGATTTCGTGCGCCTGCGCCAATGGGTGCTCGCGCACCTCCTCTGGAACCCCGACCTCGACGCGGACGCGCTGACCGACACCTTCCTCGCCGGATACTACGGACCGCGCACCGGCGCGGCCCTGCGCCGCTACCTCGATTTTCTCCATGATCGTGCGGCGCGCGCCGATGTCTACCTCGGTTGTTATCAGAGCAACGTCACCCACTGGCTCGACGCCGAAGGCATCCTCGAAGCGCTCCGACTCATGGATGCGGCCCTGGCCGAAGCCAAGGCCGAAGAGCAGGCCGATCCGGTCGGACGGAAAGGTCTGGCGGATAAAATCCGTCGCGAAAAACTCCCCATGGATCACGTCGTGATCCTCAACCGTCCCCTGCTGCAACGCCATGCCAAGGCCACCGGCAAACCCTTCCCCGTAACCGCGGACCCGCTGGCCGCGGCTGGAGCCTGGATCGCCGCCTGCGAACGTTTTGGCGTCAAGGCGCATCGCGAAACCACCACGGCCGAAACCTTCATCGACTACAAGAAGAGCCTGCTGGAACGCGCCCGCATGGCTTCACAAAAGGTCAGCCCGCCCCCCTGTTGCGCAACCCTGCCTCCCGCCTCCTGGCACGATGTGCAGGAGTTCGAGTTCGATCAGCGGCCCGCAGGCCAAGTTGCCTTCGTGGAGGACAAGGCGGCGTCCAACAAGATGGCCGCGCAAATGCCCGGCAACCACAAGATCTGGGCCGTGCAGTTCCCGCTGATGTCCTTCATACCCTTGTCCGGAACGGCGTCCGGCACGCCGCGTTGCACACTGCATGTCTACGCGCGCGCCGATGCGACCGCAACCGAGGGTAACGGACTCGCCCTTGGCGTCTATGATTTCACGGCGCGAAAAACCGTGGCGCACCAGTGGATTCCGCTGTCCGAACTCACCGGCCCCGGCTACAAGATGTTCAAGTTCGGTCCTCTGCCGATCACGGAGGGCTGTAAATTCTGGGCCAATCCGCCGGAACGGACGGGCGAGGTTCAGCACGTATACGTCGACCGCGTCGTGGTCGTGGTCGAATAAACGCGCATAAAGTTGACGCGGATAAACACTCCGCATGAGGAAAGGAGTCATCATGAAAAAAATGGTGTTCATCGTAACCGCAGGACTCAGCGCCTGCCTGCTTCACGCCGCCTCATGGGTTCCTACCCAGCCGTCTCCGGACGAAGCGGCCATCGCCTGTATCAACACGTCCGTCACAAACGGAACCGATGTGGACATCACGGCAACCCTCGCCAGCAACACGGCCGAGGTGGTGATCGGCACGGCCCTCAGTGACCGCCACACCTTCCTCCGCGCCGTGGACCTCAGCGGACGCACCGGCACGGGCCTCGGATCCGCCGACAACTCGGCCTTCCATGCGGCTGGCGTGGACGATGCCGCGACCGGTGCCGCCATCCTGCTCAAACGGTTGAGCGGCGATGTACACGGTGCGGGCGTCACCCACGCCTTCGGTCTGCTCGCCTGGTCGGACGGCGCCCTCGGCAACAACCCGGCCACCCTCCAGATCGATCACCTCACGGGAACGGTGAGCGCCAACGTCCACCCCGACGGTACGGCTGCGGCCCTGTACGCGCGCACCGCCCTGCACCTCAACCTCATGCCCGGCGCACTGCTCTTCGGCGGCAGCTACGGATGGGACCTCGGGGACCAGACCCTGACCAATGCCCAAGCCGAACTGGTCGGCCTGCTCGCCAAAGTCAGGGAGGGCGCCGCAACCGCGTCGGAAAGCAACACGCTGAAAACAGCCGCTTCCGGATATGCCATCCTTGGCGGCGAAGAGGACGACTTCCTCCGGTTCGGTGGTCTGGCCACCCTCTTCGGTCAGGTGGACCTGGGTGACGGCATGGATGTGGTCTCGCTCTGCGACCTGCCTTCCAACACGGTGACGCGCCTGCCCGCGATCGCGAACGCGGAGCTGCTGCTGATCACCAACTCCCCGATCTTCTCGGCCTCCCTTGCCGACGCTCCCAAAGAAACCGTGATCGCGGGCGACTCCTTCTGTACATTCATTGACGAGCTCACCACGCTGGATTCGCTCTCGGGAACCGGCACGCTGGCGTCGGAAGGGACGATCTGGGTCACCAACCTGCTAAGTGTCAGCGGGTTTCTCGCCGCACCGACCGGCTCGGCGCTCATCATCGAAGGAAACCTGGGGCTCGCCGACGGGCTTGCCTGTTCCCTGCGCGCCTGCGGCACCGCAGACGGATGGACCAACGACCGCATCACCGTGACGGGAACCGTGACCGTCGACGGCGGCGGCACCGTGGATCTCGGCTGCACGCCCTCCGACCCGATTCCCGAAAAGGAGCGCCGAATCCTCATGACCGTCGCGGGCGGGGTCATCAACTCCGCCAACCTCGCCTCGTGGACCCTGACCGGCACGGGATGGGATGAAGATCCCAGCCTGATCCGCCGGATCGGTACAGACGGAGTTACCATTTATGCGTCCGTCTTAAAAGGCGGCACACTCCTACTGATGCGTTAACGACCTTTCTGGAGGAACAACCCATGAAAAATCTTTCCAAGCCTCTCGCAATCTTCTCGATGACCGCCTGTCTGGCCGGCGCCGTGCATGCGCAGCAGATTCTCACTACCGTGCAGAACATCACCGCCGCTCCCGCGCCGGCCATCACTTGGGCCACCCAACCCGACGGCGTGTATTCGCTTCTCGCTTCGGACACCGAGGGCGGACCGTTCGACACGGTCCTGATCGCCTCCACGCAGACCGTCGAAAACAGCATCACTTACGTGGACTGGCGTCAGGCAACGGAAGGCACGCGGCGTTACTACCGGGTGGTGGAAAACACACCGGGATACGCGACCTACATGATCGTCGACCTCTCCGGGGGGCCGGATGCGACGGTTTACCCCGTGTCTTATACCAACGCCGTGCCGGACCTGCTCACGGACAGCGCGTACAAAACCAACAAAATGGTCTTCCGCCTGATTCCCGGCGGCAGTAACATCACCGGCTTCCCCGAGGATGTGCCGCGCGGGCAGTATACCCCCTACATCCCCTTAGGCACCATGACCCTGACCCGGCCCCATTACATGGGCGTGTTCGAGGTCACTCAGGACCAGTATGCCCTGGTGATGAACACCAACCCCTCGCCCTCCAACCGCTTGGGAGCGACCCGTCCGGTGCAGGATGTGACCTATAACGACATCCGCGGTTCGGCCGCGCAGGGCGGCGGCGGCTGGCCGAGCAACAGCGAGGTCTACACGAACTCGTTCATGGGGCGCCTGCGCCGGAAAACCGGATACGAAGAGTTCGACCTGCCCACTGCGGGCCAGTTCGAATTCGCCACCCGCGCCGGAACGACGGCCCTGTTTTACAACGGTTTCAACGACCCGACGAACACAACCGACTTCTCCGGCATCACCAATATCGCCCGCTGCTGTGGCAACCAGTTGTCGACATGGGGCGGATACACTTACGCGGCCTCGGTGGGCAGTTACCTGCCCAATGCCTGGGGGCTCTACGACATGACCGGCAACCTCAGCGAACACTGTCTGGATTGGGGCGGTAGGAACTCAGGCACCGATCCCGTCGGCCCGCAGAGCGGCACTTCCCGTACCGTGCGCGGCGGGGCGCACAGCACGAGCGCCCTCTCCACACTCTACGCCGGAGCGCGGGACTCCATGAACCCCGGCAAGGTCACGCAGAGCGGCGTGTTCGGATTCCGCACCGCCCTGCGCCTGCCCGACACGCCGTCCGAGGAGATGCGCTCTTCTGTCTCGGCAGGCACCATCCTCTCCGTAACCGGAACCCCCCGTCCCGCTTCCCGGATCACCTGGCAAACCGTGCCCGGTAAAACCTATATCGTGCTCTGCGCGACAAACGATACGGGGCCGTTCGAAACCCAGATCGGCGACACGCTGACCGCATCCGGCAACACGCTCAGCGTGACGGATACCGGCTACACGCCCGATGGACCGCAGCGGCACTACCGCGTTGAAGAGTTGCCCGGCGGCTATGCACGGTACCGGATCGTGGACATCTCAGGCGGCACCAACGCCGCATCGTGGCCGGTCACCCACACCAACGTGCTGCCGGACATCAACTCCGCCCTCTACCGGACCACCCGCATCGCCTTCCGGCTGATCCCGCCCGGAAGCTTCACCATGGGCGCGCCGCTCTCCACCGTGGGCGCGACCACAAAAACCACGCCCCACAAGGTCACCCTCACCCGGCCCTTCTACATGGCCGTGTTCGAAACCACAGAGGCGCAACACTCGCTGATCTATGGTGACGGCTCGGGCACCTCGCAATATCCGGTCGGGAACGTGACCTACGACATGCTCCGCGGCAGTACCAGTGACTGGCCGCTGAGCAGCAATGTCGCGCCGGATTCCATTATCGGAATGCTGCGCGCCAAAACCGGCGGCGCACTGGATTTCGATCTCCCCACCGAGGCACAGTGGGAGTATGCCTGCAGGGCCGGCACCACCTCGGCGTTCAACAACGGCGACGACTTGAAGACCGAAACGGATTTCGGTGTGCTAAAAGCAACGCTCGGTTTGAATAACAGGCATGTGGGAGGTGCCTATCAACCCAACTCATGGGGTCTGTACGACATGCACGGCAACCTTCTGGAGTGGGTGCTGGACCGTTGGCAGGAGGACCTCGGCACGGCGGACGTGGTGGATCCGAACGGCCCCTCCACCGGCACAAAGTTCTCCACCCGGGGAAGTGCCTATATGGCGAAGGATAGCTTTAAGTACGCCTCCTTTTCGCGGGAGAACGGGGGAATGAACCGCTATGGCTCAACCGGCTTGGTCTCCTACCGGCTCGCCTGCCGCCTTGACTGACCGCAACGCATAAACAAAGGAAACAACATGAACGCACATATGAAAATCCTCACCGTCAGCCTCACGCTCGCCCTTTTATGGGGCTTCTCAGGCTGCCGTCCGCCGGAGACCGCGCGAACGCCGCGCGATCAGGCGCTTGACTTCATCCGCAACGAAACCCAGTTCCACCTCGGCTACCTGCCGACCGAGCAGTCGCACCCCAAAACGCGCGGCCTCTCGCAGGCGTTGCAGGCCGACACCGCCAAAGGCATCCGCATGTTGTTGAGCGTGGACGAGGACATCCCGCCCGTGGCCCGCCGCGTGGCCGCCTCGCCGGAGTTCGCCGAACTGCGCACCGCGATCAAGACCGCGCTGGACGCGAACAAAAAAGTCTACTTCAGCGGTTGCGGCGCGACCGGACGGCTCTCGATCCTGCTTGATGCCGCCAACCGCCGTTTCTGGCGCGAGACCTACGAACGCCACCCGGACCTCAAAGCCGTGTGCGGCGACATGGCCGGGCGCACCCACGCGGTCATGACCGGAGGCGATTACGCGCTCGTGCGCTCGGTCGAGATGTTCGAGGACTACATCACCTTCGGCTACCACCAGATGGAGCAGGCGGGCGCCGCAGAGGGCGATGTGATCGTGGCGATCTCCGAAGGCGGCGAAACCTCGTCGGTCATCGGCACGATCCTGCGCGGTTTGGACGTCAAGGCCAAAGTCTTCTTCCTGTTCAACAACCCGGCCGACCTGCTGGCCGACAAGCTGGAGCGCTGCCGCCGGGTGATCCGCAACGACGCGGTCACCAAGCTCGTGCTCTGCACCGGCCCCATGGGCGTGGCCGGCTCCACGCGCATGCAGGCCACGACCATCGAAATGCTTGTCGCGGGCATGGCCTATGAGGCTGGCCTGAAAGAACATCTGCAGACCAAGCTCAACTCCACCCGGATCGCCTCGCTCGGGCTCGATGCGCGTACGCCCGAAAAGACGCTCGAACAGTTTGACACGCTGCTGGGGCAGATCCGCAGCGAGCGGAACGTGACCGCCCTCGCGCGACTGGCGGACTATGAAGAAAGTCTCTACACGCGCGGCGGACGCATCACCTATTTCGCGGACGGTTATCTGCTCGATATCTTCACCGATACCACCGAGCGTGCGCCGACCTTTAAGATTCCGCCTTTCCGACGTTGCGACGACACCCTCTCCCCCGCGCCCTGGGCCTTTGTCAAAGACCCCCTGCGCACCACACCGGAGGCGTGGCTGCGCGTGTTGGAGCATGAGCCGCGCTGTCTCGACTGGTCGCCCGAAACCTACATCCGGCTCGGTGCCTCACCCGATATCCGCAAGAACCCGCCGAGAATCGACCGCGCCTCGCTCCACACGTTCCTCATCGGGAATGAGCCGGACGCCTCGCGTACCGAGATCCGGCCCAACGCCGCCATGGCCGTGCTGATCGGCGACGAAGCCGCCGCGCTGGCACCCGCCGCGAACGCGCCGTGGCGCAAGGCCTTTCTCGATGCCGCCAAACCCTTTGATGTCCGGGCCGCGCTGGTCATCGGGAAACAGGCCGTCGCGAATGGCGATGACACGCTCATCCATGTGGACGTGGACATTCCGGAAACCCCGCTCAACCTCTTCTCGCACCTGGCGGTCAAGCTGACGCTCAACAACACCTCGACCGCCTCGATGGGCAAGATGGGGCGGCTCACCAGTAACTGGATGGCGCACGTTGAAGCCACCAACAAGAAACTGCTCGACCGCAGCACCCGCCTGATTGTCGAACTGGCCGGCGTGGATTACGAGACCGCCTGCATCGCGCTCTTCGAATCGCTGGAGGAGATGAAGACGTGGGACGAGGCCCGCAAAAAAACCGTCTCGCCTGCGGCGTATACGGTGAAACGCCTGACCGCCCGTGCCAAACCCGGAAAATGAGCCGTACCTGAAAGGTGTCCGCGATGATTCGTTCCGCCCTGCCGCACCTCCTCCAAACGCTCCTCTTGGCGGCCCTCACAGCCGCCCCATCCTTGTCTCTATGCGCGGAGGATGTGGCGGTGTCGCCGCCGCTCGATTGGACCCTCGGCGCAGGAGACTTGAAAGGCCCGCTGACCTTCTTCGGCGCGGAAACCATGCGGACCACGAATGTCGTGTGGCAAGGCCGTGATGCGCTGACCGCCACATGGACGGGCCACCCAGAGTACGGAAATGCATTCACCGTGACCGTGACTTGGCAACGGGCTCCGGACGGCCTGTGGAGCGGCGTTCTGGCCTATTCCGGATACCGGGGATCCCGGTTCATCGAGGAGATTCACTTTCCCCGGCTCAGCACCGCATGCGACACGCACGCCGCCTTTCTGTTCGGCGGCAACCACAGTGGCCGCCTGTACGCCGTGGGAAGCGGGCCTCTCAAGCCGGGCAGCCGTTTCCGCCGCGACTATTGCGGCGGCATGCAATTCTCCGCCCTGCTCCGCACGAACGGGACATCGCTTTATCTGGACCACCGCGACCCGGCGGTCAGCGTGAAAGAGTGCGAGATCGCCATCCGCGCCGACGGTCGCCGCTTCACCTATACCGGCATCCACATCCCGGGGCTTCCCGAGAAACCGGCTGCAGACTACCGTATCCCCTACCCGAGCTGCCACATTCTCTTTCAGGGCGGCTGGTTCGAGGCGGGCCAGCTTTACAAGAAGTGGGGCACCGCCCAGTCGTGGCACGCCTCGCGTCAGGGCGTCAATCCGATGCGCAAGATCGGCATCTGGGTCTGGAACCGCGGCCTTATTAAAGACGTGCTGCCGCCGGTGGAACGGCTGCAAAAAGAGTTGGGCGCGATTCCCGTGGCTCTGGACTGGTACTGGTGGCACAACAACCCCTACGACACCGACTATCCCGATTTCTGGCCGCCGCGCGAAGGCGTGGAGCCGTTCCGCGCTGCTGTCGCCCGCCTAAAGCGGCAAGGCATCTACTCGCAGGTCTACGTCAATGGCGTCTGTTGGGATATGGACGGCAAAACCTGGCATCAGGGCGGTGCCCAAGACGTGGTGGTGCTGCGGAACGGTCAGCCGCGCAATACCGCCTTCAACAAATACAACCTGCACCGTCTAGCCTACATGTGCGGCGAGGCCCCGCACTTTCAGGATAAGATCGCGTCGCTGATGCGCCATCTGTGTGACAGCGGTCTGGACGGGCAATATCTCGACATGATCGGCAACTCCACGATGCGCTACCGGTGCTACAACCCGCTCCACCGTCATCCGAAAGGGGGCGGCACCTACGGGAAGGACGGCTTCCGTGCACTGCTCGAACGCATCCGCCGCGAGAACCCGAACTATCCGCTGACCACCGAAGGCTGCAACGAGGCGTACATGGATCTCATGGACGGGTCGATCGTCTGTAACTCCACCGGTCTGGACCGTCTCGACGCGCTCCCTCTGTTCATGTCGGTCTATCACGGCCGCTACGCCTTTTTCGGCAACTACGCTTATCCCGACGGCACGCGGCCGTGGGACCCGCTGTGGCCGCCTGAGGACCGCTGGAAAGAGGAGAAACCCTGGCACCGCCTCTATCCCGACCAGTTCTTCGCGGAACTGGCGCGGACCGTCTCGTGGGGCTGCCAGCCTATGGTCTGCAACATCAAAGAGACCCTCTTCACCGATCCCGATCTGGTCCCCAACCTGCGCTTCATTCTCGACAGCGCGCGCTTCTACCACGCCAATCTGGATGTTCTGTTCGACGGACAGATGCTCTCCCCTGCCGGATTCACCTGCGCGACGGCGGGTGTAGACTATCTGATCCGCAGTATCTTCACCAAGGAGCATGAGTGCAAACCCCAACATGCCGAACTACCGGCAGTCCTGCATTCATATTGGCAGGCGCCCGACGGCAAGAAGGCGCTGATCCTCGCGAACTGGACCCGCGCCAGCCAACCTTGGTCTTTCAACGGGCTTTCCGGAGTGATCCCCGCGCGTTCCTACGCCCGGATCGCCCCATGAAACACCGCGTATGGACATCGAGTTCCATTACTACATCACCCACCTGATCGCCGCGCGGGCGGGTGTCCGGGGTGAGGCGTTGCGGATCATCCCTCATGCCTGCCAACTCACGGATGACAATGACCAGGTCTATACGATCCGTAACGGCCGACAGGGAATTTACCGCAACCGGATCTCGCAGACGTTCCAGCCGTTGAATTCGCATCGGGAGCGCCTCGCGGTCTACCCTCTCTTCCATTTCATCCCCGGCGACCCTCATGCCCCGGGCAGCGCACGCGTGGACGGACAGACACACCCGTTCAACACAACGCCAAACAGCCCCCTCGCCAACCGGATTCTGGATGCCACCCTCGCAACCCACGATCCGTATCAGATCGGAATCGCATGCCACGCCTATGCGGACACGTGGGCGCACCAGAACTTCGTCGGGTTCAAATGCGACTTCAACCGGTTCGATGATTTCGTCGCCCGGCTGATCCCCAACATCGGCCACGCCGACGTCCAAACCCGGCCGGACCAGCCCCGGCTCGTGTGGCGTGATGAGCGCCTCATGGTCCCCGTGGTGAACAACAAGCAGCGGTTTCTCGACGCGGCCGCGGCCCTGTTCGCCAAACTCCGCGCCTGGGCCGCACCGCAACACCCCGATTCGGAAAGCGAGCACCGCACACTGCGCACCGACCTCGATACGGCGATCGGCACAGACCCCGGCGAGGAGACGGCCGACGCCGCACGCCTCGCGGGTTACCGGCAGTTGGCGGAACACCCTGCATACGGCGCGACACCGATTCCGGAATACGCACCGGACGCCTGGTTCCGCTCCGCAGTGCGGGTGATCCGGCAACGGGGCGGCAACCCGGGGCCCGGTAGACGGATGCGAAAAGGATACGTGTTCAGAACCGGATACGAGTTTTCGGATTGGTACCGGTTCCAAAACGCCGTCGTGTCCTACGCGGAACGTACCCGCGCCCTCCTTTGCGAGATTCCCGCCTTGGCGGAGGAGTATCGCCGCGCGTACTAATCCGGCCACAAACAGCATCGCACGTCGAACACCAAAATGCCCCTGCTTTTCATGAAGTTTCATGTGTTTCAGGGTTTCAGGGTTTCAGGGTTTCGGGTTTCATCCAAATCGCTATCGCTATCGGTATCGCTATCGGGATCGATTGCTTAACCTAAAAAGAGCAGTTGAACCTTCAACTCTCTTTGGTTTCAGGGTTTCAAGGTTTCAGGGTTTCATCCAAATCGCTATCGCTATCGGTATCGCTATCGGGATCGATTATTTAACCACGAACACACGGGATGGCACTGCTCGGGTTTTTTTGGAACGCCAGAGGGAATTCCTGATTTTCATGAAGTTTCATGTGTTTCATGGTTCCATTCCAATCGGGATCGCTATCGGGATCGCTATCGGGATCGATCGTTTCAAGGTTTCAGGGTTTCAGTAGCGCGTGATCCCCTTGAAACGGGATTGCCGCCGGGAGCGGAAATCGCCTATGCTTGACTCACTTGACCCGCGATCTGTTCCGGGTCCGATCCGCACCGAAAGGGGATAAGCGAGAATGACGTTTCTGTTCCGACTTCTACGCGAGATTCCGCCGCGCCTGCTCGGGTCCTTCGTGATCAAAGCCGGGCTTGGCAATCTGCGGGCGATCCGGCGTTTCGAGCAACGCAAAAAACAGGGCGCGGTCTTTCCGCCTTTTCTCTTCATCAGTGTGACCCAACGCTGCGATCTGGCCTGCAAAGGGTGTTGGGCCACCGGGGTGGAAAAGCCCGTTGACATGTCCGAGGCGCTGCTGCACCAGATTGTCACCGAGGGCCGCGAACAGGGCTGCCGATTTTTCGGCATTCTGGGGGGCGAACCGCTGCTGCTGCCGTGGCTACCCGATTTTTTCAGGCGGCACCGCAATCTCTATTTCCAGCTCTTCACCAACGGGCAACGGCTGGATGACGCGCTGGCCCGCAAGTTGCGCAAGGCAGGCAACGTCTCCCCGCTCATCAGCATCGAGGGGAATGCCCTCTCCTATGCGGCACGGCGGGGGGCGGGCACAGCCTACGAAACCGCGCTGACAGCCATCGATGCCTGTCGGCGGCAGGGGCTCGTCACCGGCGTGGCCACCAGTATCTCGACCTCGAATTTCAACGATGTCGTGAACCCCGCGTTTCTGGACGACATGGTGGCGCGCGGCGCCCATTACGTCTGGTATTACCTCTACCGCCCCTCCGGTCCGGAACCCGGTTTCGGAGAGGCGCTGAACGATACCCAAGTGCGCGAAGCGCGCCGCTTCCTACTGGAGCAGCGGCGGCGCTGCCGCACGGCAGTGATCATCGACGCGTATTGGGATCACGAGGGCAACGCGCTCTGCCCGGCCGCGACCGGCATCAGCCACCACATCAACGCGCGCGGCGATGTGGAGCCCTGCCCGCCGATCCAGTGCGCCGACAGCCGCGTGCGGCCTGACGCACCGGTCGCAGCGACGATCCGCGACTCTCCCCTGCTGGCCGCGTTCCGCAGCGAGGTGCCGCGCCTGACGCGCGGCTGCGTGCTGATGGATCATCCGGCGGAACTCGCCGCGTTGGCGCGGCGTCATCAGGCATACGATAGCAGCGGTCGCGGATGTTTCTTCGAGGAACTGGCGGCACGACCGATCCTCGGCTGCCACAACCATAGCGGCGAACCCCTGCCCGAAACCTCTTGGGCCTACCGCTTCGCCAAGAAACACTGGTTCTTCGGCTTCGGAGCGTACGGCTGAAACAGTGCCGGCCTCATTTCGGGATCGGTACCGACGTGAGCCACTCCGGATGCTCGCGCACGCCTTCCGCCTCGATGATCGGCCAAGTCGCACGCGCCGCATCCGGGTACGGGCCGATTTTGTCAAACGCGATCGGCTCAAAACCCAGTTTCAGGGCGGGCGAATCCGGTTTGAGCCGGAAGTCGCCGCGCGCCGCGTCAACAAACTGCGGATCAGCGACCACAGAATCCCGGTCGGCACCCGCCATCTGCCATGCCTCCCACTCGCTCGCCGGCTCAACCTCCTCGAGCCGCAGACCGCTGATCTCGGCCCATCCCTGTTTGGATTGGAACTCGAAGTGGAGCGTGAACGCTTCCATACGCGCATCGAACCCGGCCTCTCCGGGTTTCGGCAGATAGAATCCGGTTTCGCAGGGTAGCGCCTCGGAGGCAGTGCTGATATCCGACATGTCAGAACGTTTGAGGAACCCCCGCGGACCCAAGGCTTTCCACAACCCCTTGTTCTCGCAGACCAGACGCACGAGCACCTCGCCGTCCGCCTCGTGATGACGCAGCGCAAACGTCAGGCGGTAATGCTTCCCGTACGGCAACGTGAACGGCGCGGAACGGACGCAGGGGTATTTAATGTACTTGCGTTCTCCATTAAAGGCACCGAACAGACGCAACGCCTGAGCATCCCCACGCGTCACTCGTTCCGCCTGCAGCCCCGGCAGGATCTTCTGGTACCAGAACCACTCCGCCGCAATCGTCTGGTTCGGATCCGACGCCAACGCGGCCGCGTCCACCGCACGCGCGAATGCGGCATTGGGGATGCGCTCCGTCAGGTCCGCGATTGGCCTCCGGACGGCCTGTTTGCCGGTCTTCACCGGCTGGGCACCGCCATTCCACACCACATTCGAATTGATGAGGTTGTGCGTGAGATTCACCCCGTTTTCGCGGATATAGCGGGAGTCCGGCTGCTCGGAATAGAGGAAGATATTGCGGAAGATGCGGTTCCCCCGCATAATCGTGCCATCCGGCAGAAACGGATCGGCGGGCGACACATGCATCCCGCGCATCTTGGCCCACTCCGGATTGGCCATCAGGCGCGTATAAGCCTTGAGCATTTTGGGCTGGCGGTCTCTCAGGAAGACCGCGGTCGGCGAGTTGTTCCAAGTTTGCAGGGAGAACTGGTGCGTCTTGCCCTCCGGGCCGGCATTGTTGGCGAAAATGTTGTTGTAGATGTGGTTCTCGCGGGCATTGTGCAGATGCATCGCGCCGACCTGACAGCGCTCCACGAGGTTCCCGTAGACATCATTGCCGCAGCCGCTCTCGTCCAGATAGATACCCCAGGCGAAAACGAAAAACTTGCCGTGGTTGTTGAACCCGATACTGTCGGAGCAGTGGTTGTAGCGGATCGTGTGCCAGCCTCCGCACCAGCCGCCGGTGTAAGTGCAGCCCGTGTCCTCCATCTCCAGATTGCAGTGACGGATACGGTTGTATTCCAGTGTGTGGAGCACCCCGCCGTGGAAAATCCCGCTCCGCGGCAGGTCGTGCATCAGGTTGTGCGCCACACGGACCCCGGCACCGCCGATCATCACGCCGAGGCCGTGGCGGTTGAACTGACCGACATGATGGATATAACAGTTTTCGACCTCATGAAAACAGCGCGTCATCGAATCGACATCTCCCGCATACACGGAGACGCCGTGCCCGCCGATGTGCCAGATGTCGCACCCGCGTATCCGGCCTTCCCGACCGCCCCGGATCCCGATGCCCGAACCGCTGAAAAACCCGAGATCATGGATGCGGCACGCCTCAACCGTCATGTGATCGCAATCCTGAAACCGGAGGGCGTGCGTCTCGGCGCAGGTCAGTTCCAGATTCGCGATCCGGACGTGGTGCGTCTTGTTGAAGGAGAGGATGTCGTTGACCGTGGGAACCGTGATCTGATCCCGGGTGAGATCCGCCCCTGCGGGCGGGATCAGATACAGCCGCTGTCCCGCAACATCCTGAAACCACTCGCCGGGCGCGTCCAACTCTTCGCGCAGCCCCATGACGCAATACCGGTCCTCGGGCCGTGCGGCGTACGGCATTTTCTTTGCGAGCGTGAACGTGCGCGAACCCGGATCAAAGGCCGCGATCTTCTCAATCCGGTTCCACCAGTTGTAGCGCGGGAAAATGCACATTTCCCCCTCCTCCGGACGGGACCAGGCGTGCACGTCCCGCTCGCGCAGCACCACCGTGTCCGTGCGTTCACCCTCGATATCCTTGTACATCGGGGGCCGGACCCCGTCAACGTAAGCCCACCCGCCGGAGTAGGGCAAAGCCGGATCCGCATTGGGGTAACGCGCCCAGATCAGACGCTGACCGTTGAGATATACCTGACGGAACGGCGTGGTAATGCCGAGCGGTTTAAGATCCGCCTCGAACACCCCGTCCCGGCCGTTGAAGGAGCAGGCCTTCCAGCCGGTGACCACCTTGCCGCCAACCAGAACCGGCCGCGCCTCCGGCGGTGTTGACGGTGTGCGCCACGCCAAGAGCTGTAACGGCGCCTCCCGGGTACCCGCGTCCTCCGCCGTGAACGCGACCGTCCGGGTCACACGGTGCGTGCCGGGGTGCAACAGAAGGCTCACCGGCTCGCCCGGCTGACGCGCGCGCGCCTCCCGCGCCAGCAGACGGGCCTTCTCCAGCGTCAGCACCGGCTCGCGGACAGAACCCGGTGCCTCGTCCGATCCCTTGGGCGAAACATGGATCTCCGCGCCCAGCGCCATTCCGCACACGATGAAGACCCCTTCAACGCAACACAACAAACGCCCTAGCCGTTTCGCAAAACACATACAGAACACTCCCCCTTATAACGCAGGATGATAAAAACCAAAGGACAACACAGCGACAAATAGTACCCCAACCACCATCAAAGCGCGAGAACAGATCGATATGAGAAAACCGCCTGCCGAGATTTGGGGTGTATCAAGCCATGCGGCTCACGGGGACGCTCGCCCTCCCAAAAAATCTCTGTGTCTCCGCGTCTCTGCGTCATCAAGAAGCGCAATGCTATTTGTGGCCGGTTTAGTAAGGACACAGGCAGTGTGGCACACCGTGTCGTCCCCGTCAACCTATACCTCCCAGCCCTTGCGGTAGCTGCGCTTCAGGAATGCGTTCGCGCTCTCCTTGTTGGTGAAGCGGCCAACCTTGGCGTCCCACTTGAGTTCATCGCCGCTGTCTTCCATGATCGCCGTCACGCCAAGCATGACCACCTCGTTCAGGCGCTGCGAATATTCGAGGTTTGCGCAAGGCGCGGGACCTCCCATGCAGCCGCGCAGGAAATCGACCTGATGCCCGCCCTTCACACGCGGAATCGTCTTTTCCGGCGACGGCTTGCTCAGCTCCCCGGGGAAGAAGCGTATCCATTCCCCGAAGCAGCCCATCACGATATACCCCCTCTCGCCGACAAAGATCGACCCGTCGTTGCCAAGATCGACGTTGTGCTTCTTCTCGATCTCCTCCAGAAGCGGCGGCGTGAACCAAACCTTGCGGTCCTTGATGAGCTTGGAAGTCGAATTGCCGACGAACCATGTGGTGTCGTCCCACGGCGTATCCCCCTTGAGGCCGTCATACCAGTGAACCGTCACCGGCGCGAGATTGCCGCGCGCGGGGAACTTCCAAATCACATGGTCGCGCAGGTTCCACGAATCCTCCGATCCATGCCTCACGTCCGTCACGCGGACGCTCTCCGGCGCACCGAGGTTCAGCGACCAGAACGCGGGGTCGAGGATGTGATTGCCCATGTTGCCGAGCGTGGCGCTGCCAAAGTTTTTCCAACTGTACCAGCCCATCGGATGGAGTCCCTCGCGTCCGCTGCGGAAACCAGTATGGGGCGACGGCCCGATCCAACTGTCCCAGTTCATCCCTGACGGAACCGGCTCCGCCGGCGGCAACTTGTTCATGCGACCGTTCAAGCGCTGCGTCCAAGTATGCACCTCCGTGACCTGCCCGAGTGTGCCGGCTCCGATGTACTCCACGAGACGCCGCACGGCCTCCTGCGAATGGCCCCACTGTCCCATCTGCGTGACGGCATGGTGCTTGCGTGCTTCCGCGAGCATCCGCCTCCCCTCCTCCACGGTGAAGGAAAGCGGCTTCTCGATGTATGCGTGGATCCCATTCCGGAACGCCAGCAGAGCCGGCATCAGATGATGATGATTCGGCGTCGCGATGAAAACGGCGTCCACGCCGTCCGCCATCCGCTTGTAGAATTCGCGGTAGTCATCGAACTCGGCGATGCCCTTCGTGTCAATAGCGAGTTCCTTCATCGAAGCCAGCTTCCGCTTGACACCCCGTATCATCGCCGGATCAGGATCCACCAAGGCGACGATCTTCGCGAGTTTCGTCCAAGCGACGCTGGACGCCAACCCGCCCCCCATTACGCCAAGCCCGATGAACGCGACCCGGAGCGGCTTCGAAGGGTCCTTCATCTCGCACCGTTTGAGTCCGGCGTGCTCCTGTTGACTCAACATCGGCACCGCCATGAATCCCGCGCCTGCGGCAGCCGTCGCTCCGATGAACCCTCGCCTCGTCATGTTCATTTCCGCACTCCTTGATGAAAAAGTTTCACGCGCGCCGCATGGGCCGCGTTCAGCTATTTTCCTTCACGAAGCGCAGCATGTCGTCGTAGCACTCGTCAAGCTCGGCTTTTTGAAGGTCCGTGAGCGTAAAGTTGTGGAGCTTCCATTTCGTGGTGTCGCCGACCGCCACCATGCCTTGCTCCTTGTTCTCGGACTTTTGATAGACCCGCGAAACGGTGGTTTTGAACACGCCCTGACGCTGGAGGTAATAGAGCGAATACCCGCGCAAGCCGCCGGGAAAGTCGCGCTGATCGATCAGGAGCCGGAAGAGCGCGTAGGCAAGCGTCAACTTGCCGTCACGGTCGTTGTTCTCCATCTGCTTCCAGATGTACCCGAGCAGCGGCGCGTACGCGCAACGCTCCGTGATCAATCCTTCCGACCCGCAGCGGCGGCTTTGATAGAGCCACTGCCAGCCGCCCCACGCGCTGAATACCGTGTGGATGATCGGCTTCGCGGCGTTTTCCTTGATCATGTTTTCGTTCGCCTTCGAGCCGCCCGACTCCTCCTTGATGTACCCGAAAATCTTCGGATGTTTCCGTGCGAGGTCAATGAGCATATCGACCGTCGGGGACGGACAGGTGTTGTTCACGACCGTCTGGATGATCACGGGACGCTGCGCCACTTTGGCCTGCGCCTCGTAGTAGGCGCGTACGTCATCGAGCGTCTTGCCCGTGCTCGGCGGACGCGTGATGATCGCGATATTCGTCCGCGGGTATTTCTTGGCGATCTGCTCGACGGCCTCGGTCTCGCGGAGCATCTGCGCCGTGTCCACGCCGTTGCAGCCGAACGTCATCATGCAGTTCACGCCCTGCATCGCCTCGGCACACGCCTCATACCCTTTCACTTTTTCTTCGAAGGTCAGCAGGTCGACCGCGTCGTTCGACTGACACCAAATCACACCCGGACACTCGCCGTCCGCCGTGAAGCGCACACCGCGTTTGAGCGACTCGTAGTCCACGCTGCCGTCCTCGTGGTACGGCGTGGAGAGAATCGGGAACGGGCCGCGCATCCGTTTATCACCGCCGCCGTCCGCCTTGGCAACGGCAGTGGACACCTTCTTCGGCATCTTCGTCGCACATCCCGCGAGCGCCGCGCTCGCCAACCCCATTGACACAAAATCCCTTCTCAGCATAGTTTTCCCTTTCTTTACCCCTTGATCTCCCAGCCCTTGCGGTACGTCGTTTTGAGAAATGCGTTCGCGCTCTCGTCGTTCGTGACCTTCGTACCATCCCACTCGAGCTTCTTGAGTCCCGCACGAGCCGCCACGTTGCCGAGGAGCACCGTCGTCGCAAGCGGTGCAGAGTAATCGAAGTTACAGCCTGCCGGGCGGTTCGGGTTGCGGATCGCACGCAACCAATCCTCCGTGTGGTTCATGCCTTTCTCGCGCGGGATCGTCTTCGGCGGGCTCGGAAGCTGCGTTCTGAGCGTATCCGGGACGAACTGGAGGCCGTTGCCGTGCGGGCCGATCGCCATGATGCCCTTCTCGCCGATGTACACCGTGCCAAGGCAACCCAAGTTTTGCCCGTACTTCTTCTCGAGTTCCTCGATAATCGGCGGCAGGCTCTGATAGTCGCGTTTCAGACAGATACCGGTCTTGTTTACATGCGTCTTTTTGTACGGGATGCCGTCTTTGACGCCGTCATACCAATGCAGCGTCAGCGGATCCATGCCCTTGCGCGCCGGGAATTGCCAGTGGAGCGTGTTGCGCCACGTCCAGCTTCCTCCCGCGCCCCACTTAAGATCGGTAGCCTCCACGCTCGCGGGATGCACCTCGCCAAGGCGCAGCGCCCAGAAGACAGGATCGAGGATGTGCGTCCCCATATTACCGATCGCGCCGTTGCCGTAACCGATCCACGCATGCCAATCGCGCGGATGGATGCCGTTGTGATCTTCGGTCGGCCCATAATAATCGCGCACCGGCGCGGGTCCGCACCATGCGTCCCAATCCATGCCCTTCGGCGGATCGGCCTTCGGCGGGTTGTACATCATCGCGTTCAGGCGGTCATTGAAGGCCCACACCTCGCGGACCTGACCGATCGCGCCACTCTGGATGTATTCTACAAGACGGCGCATGCCCTCGTCACTGTGGCCATGGTTGCCGACCTGTGTCGCAACACCGGACTTTTTCTGCGCCGCGTGCATGAGGCGCACTTCCTCGATCGTCAGCGCCATCGGCTTCTCGACAAAGACGTGCAGGCCTTTCTCCATCGCGAGGAGGGCGGGGAGGGCGTGATGGTGATTGGGCGTCGCGATCGCGACAGCGTCGATCGCGTTCCCCATCTTATCCAGCATCTCGCGGTAATCGTAAAAGGCCCGGATCTTCGAAGTGTCCGTCGTCGGCTGATGGTGCCTCACCACGGCGCGGACCCTGTCCCAACGGTTCGGGTCCGGCTCGGCCATGCAGACGATCTCCTCGTCCGGGCCGCACATGTTGTTCAAAATCCCGTAATGAGTACTGAGCCCCATGCGGCCGCCGCATCCGATCAGGCCCAACCGTATTTTTTTCCGGCCGGCAACCTGCCCCCCGATGGAAAACAGCGGAATCGCCGCACTCCCTGCGGCCATTTTCAAAAAATCACGACGCAGCATCTGCACCCCCCGTAAAACAGGTTTTTAGAAATCCCCTGCGCCACCCCGAAAAGACACAGGCACCCCGAATCCCGTTCATTATGCGGAAAGGGGTAAAAGGAGGCAATCCTGAAAACCCGCTTTTCAGGCTAAAGCCGTGCCGCAACCGGAAGGAGAACCACCCCTATCCAACACATTGAACCTAAAAAAGAGCAGTTGAACCTTCAACGCTCTTTGTTTCAGGTTTCAAGGTTTCAGGGTTTCAGGGTTTCATCCAAATCGGGGTCGGGGTCGGGATCGCTATCGGAATCGATTGTTTAACCACAGAACACTTTCTTGGGTTTCAAGGTTTCAAGGTTTCTGGGTTTCTGGGTTTCGGGGTTTCATGGTTTCAGGGTTTCAGGGTTTCTGGGTTTCATCCAAATCGGGGTCGGGGTCGGGATCGCTATCGGAATCGATCGCACAGGCTACCGGCTATTGCAACATCTTCAACGTTTTAGTTCAGAGGATGTTACGCTTTCCCGATCTACCGAAAACCGTGTGCCTGTGGGGGTTTTCGTTGAATCGAAAAAGCTTACTTGTTGACGTTCAGCGGGTTAAAGGTGTTGCAATAGCTAATGGCTAACGTGGATTGTTTAACCACAGAACACTTTCTTGGGTTTCAAGGTTTCAGGGTTTCTGGGTTTCTGGTTTCAGGATTTCATCCAAATCGCTATCGGGATCGCTATCGGGGTCGGGATCGGGATCGCTATCGGGGTCGGGATCGCTATCGCTATCGGGATCGACCATTTAACAACCGCCTCACAGCCTCACAGCCTCACAGCCTCACAGCCTTTGAGATTGCGGGCTCCGCCCGCATCTCAATACGTCAAAACCCAATGTTTACGGGGGTTTACTAGAATTCTACCCGTTCAACTGCTCCTTTTTGGTTGAACCTAAAAAAGAGCAGCGGAATGCAAACCCCGTCCTCCTCTTCCCGAAGAGGGAGCCGTTCAGCGGCAGGGATCGTCATGACACCACTCGGTCCGACCGCTTCTCGTTCGGGCGCACACCGTACTTTTTCAGCCGGTCGCGCCCGGCGGGACACCCGCCCCCGGTAAGAAACATCTCCAACTTCTGCAACCCAATCGCCAGTTTGTTGCCCTTGCGGGCGTTGACGCAGACAGGACAACGCGATTCACAGAATTCGGCATCGAGTTTCATAGGACCTTCTTCCCTTCTGACACGGACGAAGCCCGCAACCCAAGGAATCAGGAGTCCGAAGCGAATGAATCGATCATGTCGCGACTCTCGATTCTGACTCCTGCGAGAAAACCTGTCCCACGCCTGCGGGATGGCTCATCTTATTAACCGGCCACACCGCGATACTGCGCGTCACCGAATGCTAACATCGGATAGAAAAGGATCGGAAAGAAGATCAGTCCCAAGACATATCCTACGCCTTTCCCGAAATTTTTGGCGATTCCAGCCAACATCAGGATCGTGACGATCAGATTAACGACCGGGATCAGCATCAGCAACAGCCACCAGCCCGGCTTACCCGCGACCTTCAGCATCACGTACGCATTATAGATCGGAATCAGGATCGCCCATCCAGGCTGTCCGGCTTTGGTGAAGATACGCCACATCGACGCCAGCATCAACAGACAGAGCGCCAACGTGATTATCAGCGGAAACATGCCCATCATCCCTACGTTTGCCGTCTCATTCATATTCCACGTCCTTTCTGGGTTTCGGGGCTGTCAAAGCACGAAATGCGTCCTTTGAAACAACCCGCTCTTTTTAGGATACCCCCTGCCGACCCGTCCGGCAAGTGCATTCTCGCGTGTCCCGCGTCATTTCATCCTTCACCCTAAAAAGAGCAGTTGAACGGGTAGAAATTCTAGCAACCCCCCGCAAACATTGGGTTTTGACGTATTGAGATGCGGGCGGAGCCCGCAATCTCAAAGGCGGTGAGACTGTGAGGCGGTGAGGCGGTTGTTAAATGGTCGATCCCGATAGCGATAGCGATCCCGACCCCGATGAAATCCTGAAACCGTGAAACCATGAAACCCTGAAACCCAAGAAAGTGTTCTGTGGTTAAACAATCGATTCCGATAGCGATCCCGACCCCGACCCCGATTTGGATGAAACCCAGAAACCCCGAAACCATGAAACCCGAAACCCTGAAACCATGAAACCGTGAAACCCAAGAAAGTGTCCCGTGGTGAAACAGCCGATCCCGATAGCGATCCCGATCCCGATACCGATTTGGATGAAACCCAGAAACCCCGAAACCATGAAACCCGAAACCCTGAAACCATGAAACCGTGAAACCCAAGAAAGTGTTCTGTGGTGAAACAGCCGATCCCGATAGCGATCCCGATAGCGATCCCGATACCGATACCGATTTGGATGAAGCCAAGAACCTCACCGGTCAGGGGGCCGGGGATGCGTCAGCGCCCAGAATCACGACAATTAAGTCCATGACGTTGGTCCGCGTCGGGCCGGTGAACACATGACCACCGATTTTTTTGAAGAACGCGTACGAATCAAAGGCGCGCAGATACGCCGCCGCATCCACATTGGCCCGTTCGGCCGCAACGCACGTTTCCCCGTCCACCACCGCGCCCGCCATTTCCGTCGGCCCATCCGTACCGTCCGAACCGCCAGCCAGCAGAGTGATCCCCTTGCGCCCGCGCAGCAGCCGTGCGGCCTGAAGCGCGAGATGCTGGTTACGGCCACCCGTTCCGCAACCCATGACCCGCAACGTGGTTTCGCCACCGAACAGCAGACAGGCGGGCTTGGCGAGGCTCGTGTCGGACTGCGCCTCGCACGCGGCCCGCACGATCGTTGCGGCCGCCTCCGCAGTCGCCCCTTCGAGGCGGTCCGTCACGATCCTCACCGACAGCCCCCGACTCTGCGCATATTGAGCGACATGTTCCAGCGCAATCCGGTTGTTGCCGATGATTGAGTTCACCGTTCGTGCCAGCGCGGGATCATCCGCTTTCGGCGTTTCGGGCAGAAGGCCTGCCGCGCCGTTGTTCAACACCTGCAGAAGCTGTGGGGGCGTTTGCGCCTCGATCCGGTATTTCCGGAGAACAGCCAACGCTTCCCCGAACGTTGTGGGGTCTGCCACGGTCGGGCCCGAAGCGATGACATCCAAAGGATCACCGACCACATCCGAAAGAATCAGGCTCACCACCCGCGCGGGCCAGGCGAGCCGCGCCAACTGTCCACCCTTCACCCGGCTGAGATGCTTGCGGACCGCGTTGATCTCGCCGATGTCGGCCCCGGACGTCACCAAGACCTCCGACAGGCGCGCCACCTCCTCCACCGAGCACTCCTCCGGCGCGTCGGCCAGCAGCGCGGAACCGCCGCCCGACCAAACGCACAGCATGAGGTCTCCCTCGCGGGCCTCCTCGCAAAACCGCATGATCTTTTGCGTGGCGTCAACGCCCGCCTGATCCGGATAAGGATGCGCCGCCTCCATGATCCTGATTTTTCGGCAAGGCACCGCATGGCCATGCTTGACGACAACCGCACCGCCAATCACCCGGTCACCCAGCATCTCCTCCAGCGCCAACGCCATGAGTCCAGACGCCTTCCCCGCGCCGACCACGAAAATCCGCTCGATGCGGCTTGGATCGAACTCCTGCCCGCAGATCGTCAGCGTCCGCTCATCAGATCTGACGTGATCGCGCACCAGCCGATCCGGGGCGACGCCCGCGACACCGGCCTTGAAGCACGCCAGCGCGAGCGCTTTTCCGTCAATAGCCATCACCGCATCCCCCCCGGCCATGGAAACTCGCGGCTGATCGCCTGCTCAAACGTCGCTGACGGACGGAAAAACGGCGAATCTTTATGTTTCAGGTCACGCCGCCCCCAATAAGAGCCGTAATACTGACAGTTGGTGTCGATCCAATTGGCCAGCCGCAAAAACTCCTCGGGGGTCAACCGTGCCAATGCTTTGACATGCGACTGCGCCAGAGAGGCCGCCCGCGCCTGGTTTGCCGTATCCGCCAGCACAATCTTACCCCGTCCCAGCATCGCCGCCAAAACACTGGTGCGCGCCCCCAGCGTGCCCGGCGGTAAGTAATCGACATTGCCGGTCTTGGGATGATTCTCGCCGATAACCGTGCCAAGTAAACCGCGGTAAAAAGAGCCTTTGCGCCTCTCCGGAACCAGTGCCTCGTATGAGACGCAGAATTTGCGTGTCAGCTTGCCGCGCAAATCCAGCTTTCCCGGCTCCCCCGCGCTTTCGCCGTGACAAGATATGCAGTGCCGGTCAAACAGCGGCTGAACGTCCGTCATGTAATCCAGCGTACGTTGACCGCGCTCTTCGTTGGGCTGCGGGCCCGGCACATCCGGCGCCCGCCCGAACGCGCTCGGCCGCGCCCTGCGCCGCCTGTCTTTACGCTGGTAATCCGCCGCGCTTTGCGGCGTTTCATGGCAACCGATACAGGAACGCACCTCGCCCGGCATGTAGTTCACATACGTCCGTTCTGTCTGCAACATCAGATAGTCGGCATCCAGCGCCTGGAAAAACAGATTACGCCCAGCCGGCACCTTGAAATGTGCCGAGCCGTCCGGATCAACCGGCACAACGCCCCACTGCACCTTGAGCCCCAGATGCGTGTCCTTGCTGATCACGATGTGCTGCTGGTCATACTCGTCACTGTTGTCCGCCATCTGCGCCGCCCACGGCCGGGGCACCTGTTCCAGCACGCGCAGCCACCTGACCGCGCCGCGCGGCACTCCCGTAAGCCCGTGGTATACATCCTGCACCAGACAGACAGCCTCCCCCGCCGCAGCCAATGCGCTGTTCACAGGCGAATGCACAACCGGCGGCACACTTCGCGCCCGCAAAGGATAAGGCAGGAAACAGGATATCGCGGGATCGCGGTAGATCTCCGCGACTTCTCCCGCCTCGTTCAAAACATAAAGGCCATACCCTGCCGGTGACCGCCACACTTCGCCCGCTGGCTTGTGCGAGACCAGATAGAGCGCGGCAGACAACGGATACGGGTCTTTAAAGAGCCGCCCCTTGCCCTCCGGATCTCGCTGCCACCCGCCAGCGCTGTCCCGGAAATGAAACCCGCCCTCGGTTTTGATATCCACGTCAGCCGTGATATAAGTCATGGGCAACTCCGTGCGGATCGGCTTTGACATATCCAGTCTGACCACTGTGCCGAACCCGTTGTGCGGGTAATGCGGAGTACCGAGAAACACGAAGGCATCCGCCATACCCGGGATCGGCCTGCCGTAAAGCATGGTTGTCGGCACCGCGATGTCGTTGCCGTAGATCTCCTGCGAGGCCGTGCCGTCCGGACGCATCGCCCACAAACATTTCACCGCCACCGCGCCCTTGTCGACATATTCCCACCGGGTGTACATCAGCCGCCCGTCCTCCAGCATCACCGGACACGCCTCGCTGACAGAACTGTTGGAAAGCTGCCGCATGTTCTTGCCGTCGCCATCCATGCGGAACATCACCGTTGTGGTGAACTCATCGGCCGGATCGCACAGAATGCCGTATTGACAACGGGTCGAGACAAAAGCGATCCCGCCATCCGGCAGGTAGCACGGGTGCATATCGTCTGTGCCGTGATGATACTTGGGACTCTTGCGGTAAGCCGCTGAAAGCTCTGCCTCGTCGTCCTGAGGAAACGTCAACTGCCGCAATCCCGTGCCGTCAATGTTGACCTCAAAAATGCGGCAGCCTTCCTGCGGCCCGGGCTTCCAGTCGAAAACCACACGCCGCGCGTCAAACGAAAGATCAAACCGGCCGAACACGCCGCCCGTCATCTGCGGCAGCAGTTCGCGCACCGCGCCGGTTTTAAGATTCAACACACAGATATTACCGCCCGGCATCCATGTGCTGTTGATGAATTCCGTATAGTAGTGATTGGCGTTGTACGTGTGCCGCTTGACAAAAACGATTTCATCCAGCCCCGTCAACTCCTGTTGCTCCAGCAAACCGGCTGCCGCCCACAGACACAACCCGTTTAGGCAAACTAAAATCAAACAGCGCATCCGTTCACGCATACGATTTCTCCTATACATGCACCCCGCTCCCAAGATGCCTCGCCAGTCGTTCCATGCGGCTTGAGGTACGATTATTTTACCATAAACGCTGTTCCCGGAACTACGATCTTTTAGCTCCTCCTTGTCCTCGAAACACGGCCTCCTGAATTTATATCGAACCTCATTCGCGTCCTCGTGCACGTGAGCGTGTGCCGCTACGCTGTGAACCTTGTTGGGCATTTTTACTTCGATACATATACCACGTTCCCACACTGCGATAAGGAGCCCAGCGGTTGGCTATGCGCAACAAAGCCCCATGATCATCGGCTGGCACATCATAGACTCTAGCCATTGCCTGCCTTAGGGCGAAGTCGTGCAAAGGAAAGACGTCCAGCCTGCCGAGGCCAAAAAGAAGAAACATGTCAGCGGTCCAGACCCCGATGCCCTTCACCTCCGTCAATTTTTCGCGTACTCCGGAATCGCTCATCTTAGAGAGCGAGGCCAAACGCAGCTTCCGGCTGTTTATACGTTGGGCAAGGTCAAGAATGTAGCCATATTTTTGCCCGGACACGCCAGCCGAAAGCACTTCTTCTTTTGGTATGTTGAGAAAGCCCTTTGCCGTGGGTTTGTTTCCTTTGAAAAGCTGCTTGAATCGGGCTGAAATCGTGGCGGCAGCTTTCGTGGCGATTTGCTGACCGATAATCGCATCAGCCAGAAAATGAAAATCCGGTGTATGCGGCTTCAGCGTGCACGGCCCGACGTGGTTGATAATTTCAGCAAGCCGCTTGTCTGCGCAACGTAACTTGCGGCATGCCTCAGCCAGATCGTTGTCGTTAGAAATGCGCATTGTCAGCTCATGAATACCCAATGTAGAGCAAGGCTCTCCAATGACCGTATGTTGTGGGGCTTCACCGTTTCATGCGGGCGCCGGGGCTAATCGGATGTTGCTTCGCGTCTGCGTGGGCATTGATTACAATCTTGTTTCTACCTGCATCAATCGCAGTCTGGATAATCGTCTCAATGGATTCGGTAACGAAGGTTGAGCATTCGTCATAGTCATCGCATTGCTTTGGCACCTTGAATGTCAAATCCTCATACTTCACGCGCAATCCCCTCTGTTCTCGCTGCCTTGCTTCCCGCCCAACAATGCAGTGCCACTGAACGCACTCCGCGATGGCGACCCTATCCGTGCGGTTCAGTTTACGAACTCCTCCCCGAACCTGTCAAGCCGCGCCCCCATTGAAACACGATTGAGGCCTGCGCGCATGTGCACACGCGTTATCCCGACCCCGATCCCGGTTTGGATGGAACCCTGAAACACATGAAACTTCATGAAAATCAGGAATTCCCCCTGGCGTTCCAAAAAAACCCGAGCAGTGCCATCCCGTGTGTTCGTGGTGAAATGATCGATCCCGATCCCGATACCGATACCGATCCCGATTTGGATGAAACCTGAAACCAGAAACCAGAAACCCTGAAACATATGAACCTTCATGAAAATCAGGAATCCCCCCTGGCGTTCCCCAAAAACCCTTGCGCTGCCCCCAAAAGAAGCGTACCCTTTCGGTGAACTTGCTGCTGATGGGAATGTGCGGGTTGATCTTGGTAACAAGGAGGATGGGCAATGAGACTCTGTTTGACGTTTTTTAGCTTGGCACTTGGTTGTGCGATGGTTGTCAAAGCTGATGCGCGTGTGATGATAACCGAACATCGTGACGTGAACGGCAAGTCAACTTACTGGTATATTACACAAGAACGGCTTGCGCAGACCCCTGAATGGAAGCCTGACGTTTCTTTGCCCCTGCCAGTTGAGAAAGCGGCAGGAAAAGCAACAGAATGGCTAAAAAAGCGCACCACAAAATTCACCGAATGGGATATTGTCTCCATTAGTCTAGGCAAAATATGGGACTCGGAAATAAAGAATAAATGGTATTACTCTGTTTCCGTGAATGGAACCGTTCAGGTGGATGGCATCAAAGCAAATTCGTTCTTCAGTGTTATCGTTCTGATGGATGGTACCGTTGTCGAGCCAACAAGCGAATAAGGCCACCAAAAAAACCTCCCCAACCACCGGGCGTTTCGTGTATGCTGGTTCTCATTAACAAGGACTGGAAACGCGTATGAAGAATCGGATCGTACTGACAGCGATGGCCGTAGGGTTGTGTTGCGCGGGTTGCTTCAAGCACCGTGAGGCACCGCCCCGCCCCGTCACCGCCTCGAGTCTGGAGGAGGCCGCGCAAAAACGGGCGGAGATCGAATGCCTGAACCTTGCGGGCCAAGAAATCTCGGCGCTGCCCCGCGAGTTGGCCGCGATGCCGAAACTTTCCGTGCTTTGGCTGCGCGGGGCCAAGGGTCTTACCGAATTCGGGGTTCTGTCGGATCTGAAAGCCCTGAAACGGCTGGACCTCTCGGCTCTGGGAAGCAAAGCCGTGCCGCCTGAGGTGTGCGGTCTGAAGGAACTGGAGCACCTCTATCTCGCGGACAATGCCCTAACCGCCCTGCCCCCGGCAATCGGCGGGCTGAGCAAACTGAGCTATCTCAATCTGGACCGGAATCCGCTGTCTTCGCTTCCGAATGAACTGGGGGCGCTGTCCGAGTTGCGCTGGTTGCGTCTCAACCAGAACGCGCTGACCTCCCTGCCGCTGTCTTGCGCGAACCTCAAACGGCTGCAACGCCTTTACCTGCGGGGAAACCGGTTCGACCACGTACCGGCTTGCCTGAAGGATCTGCCGCTGCTTGAGGATCTCTGCCTCAGTCAGAACCCGATCAAAACCCTGCCGGACTGGCTCACGGCTCTGCCGAAACTGCGTCAACTCGATCTCGACGGCTGTCCGCTCGGCGCGTTGCCCGCAAACCTCAGCGGGTGGAAACGCCTGCAAGTCCTCTCGCTGGTGCGCTGTCCGCTGCCGGATGAGGAGCGGGCCCGCATCAGCGCGGCCCTTCCGGATACCCACATCGCGTTCTGACCCGTGAGCCCTCAACGCCCAATGTCTTGGCAGGACTGGCGCTGGCAACTGCGGCATGCGGTCACCGGAACCTCCCCGCTGTTGCGCGCGTACGGAGTGGATCCCGATACGGCGGAACGGGTACACCGCCGCTATCCGGTGTTTTTGACCCCCTACGCGCTCGCGCAACTCACCCCCGGCGAGCCGCAGGATCCGCTGAACCGTATGGCCCTCCCCTCAGCCGCGGAACTGTTCCGCGAGCCGGGCATGACCCCCGACCCGTTCGGCGAGCAGGGGCGGCGGGTGGCGTGCTGTCCCGGTCTCAAACAGCGTTTCCCCGACCGCGTACTGGTGATGGCGCATGACCGATGCGCGCTGGCCTGCCGCCACTGCACGCGCAAAGGACTTCTCGGACGCGCGTCGGTCATGCGCACCGACGCGGAACTTGCGGCGGCCGTAGTCTGGGTACGGGCGCATCCCCGCGTGCGTGAGGTGCTGCTTTCCGGCGGTGATCCGCTGCTGCTCCCGGATACGCGGGTGGCGCGGCTGGTGCGTGCCTTCGCCGCACTGCCGCAGATCGATGCGGTGCGGATCGGCACGCGTGTGCCGGTGACCCTGCCGATGCGGATCACCCCCAATCTGGCGCGCCGCTTGGGTGCGTTCCGTAAGGTGTGGGTCAACACGCAATTCAACCATGTGCGCGAGATCACCCCGGAAGCCGAAGAGGCCTGCGCGCGTCTGGTGGATGCGGGCATCCCGGTATCAAACCAGAGCGTGCTGCTGAAGGGCGTCAACGATTCCGTGCAGGCGTTGTTCGACCTCTGCGCGGGCCTGCAGCGCATCCGCGTGCGGCCGTATTACGTTTTTCTCTGCGATCCGGTTGCGGGGCTCGCCCCGTTCCGCGTGCCGTTGCGGACCGCACGGCAGATTGAACGCGCCCTGGCCGTGCGTCTGGGCGGTTTAGCGTTGCCCCGTTTCGTGATGGATCAGCCCGGATCAATGCGTAAAATACCGATCTGACCGAACCCCCGAAACCCGGAACCGAGTTGCGGGCGAGGGCGCCCGCGCTCCCGACTCCCTGCCCGTCCGGGCAAGCAGACGCTTGCCCCATTCCCGATTTCATGTTTCATGGTTCGAATGTTTACAAGCCTTTACCCAAAATTCGCACGTCCACCTGCCGTTTATAGGCTTAACGGCCAGAGAAACGGGGATATGCCTAAATCGGCAGTACGGTCACGAAAAAAGATCGCGCCTGATTTCCCAAATGTGGTATCTTGGCTCCATACAAACCAACGCGGGCGGCGCCCGCAACCCAAAAGGCTGTAAGGCTGTGAGACTGCAAGAGGGAACCCATATGAAACCCGTAAAACGCCGCTCTTTCTTGAAAACCGGAGTGACCGCCGCCGGTACCGCGCTGGTGCAAACACCGCTTGCGGCTGCAGACGCCGCATCTCCTGCCGCCACCGTGATTGTGGTCCATGGCACGGATATCCCGAAGATGCTCGAGGCGGGCATCGCGAAACTGGGCGGCTGGCAAGCGTTTATCCGGACCGGCATGGACGTGGTGATCAAACCCAACGTGGCATGGAACTCGAAGCCGGAACAGGGCGGCAACACCCATCCCGACCTTGTCCGGGCCTGTGTGCTGGCTGCCGAAAAACAGGGCGCCGCAACCGTATCCCTGCCCGAGAACACCTGTCATCCCGAGAAAGCCACATTTCAGGCCAGTGGTATCGCCGCCGCGCTGGAAGGTACACGGGGTCGACTCTACCGCCCCGCCAAACAGGATTACGGGGAAGCCGAGATCCCAAAGGGAAAGATCGTGAAGCGCGCCTTTGTCCCCAAGGACATTCTGAACTGCGACTGTCTGATCAACATGCCGGTGGCCAAACACCACAGCGGTGCGACGCTCACCCTCTCGATGAAAAACTGGATGGGCTCGGTCTCGAACGAGGACCGGCGCGCGTGGCACCGCGATGGCCTGCACCAGTGCATCGCCGACATCAACACCTTTCTGCGCGCAAAGCTGGTGGTGATCGACGCTACCCGCATTATGCTCACCAAAGGCCCGCAGGGACCCGGGGAACTGGCCCATCCGTACGAGATCATTCTGAGCACCGATCCGGTGGCAGCCGACGCCTACGCCGTCACGCTGTTCAAAAAAACGCCGTTCGATGTGCCGCATGTCCGCATCGCGCATGAGATGGGGATCGGGTGCGGCGATCTCGCCAAAATCCGGGTGGAACGGGTGGAGGCGTAGCGAGACACGACATGTTCACGCGCCGTAATCTCCTTCGTCTTGTGTTGTTCGTTTTGTGCGCCCTTGCGGCAGCCGGACTCATGCCGGAAGCGTGGCGGCGCGGGAGTGTGCTGCTGCCGGGCCTAAGCCCCCTGCTCAGTCTGGGCGGCGCCCTCGCGGCCCGCGCCGCAGGCGTGCTCACGCTCCTCGGACTGCCGCTGCTGATCCTGCCGCTTTTCGCGGGACGCTTCTTCTGCTGGCGACTCTGCCCCATGGGCTTCGCCGCCGAGACAGTCAGCCGTATCAACCGCCGCAACACCGGTTGGATCCGCAAGATCCCGTTTGTCGGCAAGGGTCTGGCGCTTCTGATCCTCGGCAGCGCCGCAGCGGGATGGCCGGTGCTGATCTGGACCGATCCGTTGAGTGTGTTCAACGGATTCTTCGCGGCAGCGCGACAACCGTTGACCTGGCTTTCGGCCGCCACCGCCAGCGGGTTCATCCTGATCCTGCTGGCCAGTCTGATCGTGCCGAACCTCTGGTGCCATCGGCTTTGCCCGCTGGGGGGCTTGCAGGAGTGGCTGTCGCAACTTGGTAAAAGCCTCCGTTCAGCCCGGTGCGCGAAGGAGGGGGACGAAATCCCTCCGCTTCTGACGCACGCCCGGACCGGACGCCGCGTTTTTCTCGGATTCGCGCTCGGAGGCGTCTCCGGCTCGCTCTACCGTGCGTACGCTCCGCGTCGTGTTACCACCGACACGGACTGCGGCGGAACGCATTCTTGCGGCGGCCGCCACGGCCACGGTCCGGGAGAGGGGGAGGCAGGGCAGAGACGGCGCATGGGGCGCGGCTCAGGGGCGGGTCTCCCGATCCGGCCGCCGGGTGCGGTCCAGCAGGCCTTTAACGCGCTCTGCGCCCGTTGCGGCAACTGCATGACAGCCTGTCCCTACGGCCTGATTCTGCCGGATCTGGGAACAACCGGTCCAGACGGTCTGTTCACGCCGGTGCTGGCTTTTCGCAACCTCAATCCGCAGCAGGAGCAGTTCTGCTTCCAAGAGTGTACCGCCTGCACACAAGCCTGCCCCACCGGCGCACTGCGCCCGTTGACGGTCGCGCGGAAGCAACAGACCGCTATCGGACTCGCCCACATCTGCCGGAACAAGTGCATCGCCTGGAAGAAAGGCGAGTACTGCGTGGTCTGCCAGGAGTTCTGCCCCTATCAGGCGATCCGTGAGGTCGAGCGCAACGGCGTCATGTGCCCGATCGTGGATGCGGACAAATGCCGCGGGTGCGGCGCGTGCGAGAGCCAGTGCCCCGCGCTGCCGATTGCCGTCACGATCCGCGGGCGCGACCCGCAGACGGTGCTCGCGCATCCCTCACCCGCGCTGCATACGTGAGCAAGGGCCGACGCATCGGTTTTTTATCCACAGATGATACGGATTTCGCAGATGCGGATCCACCATACGGACGCCTCGGGGATACGTCCCCACCCCGCATGGTAGGGCGGTTTCCCCGCAAACCGCCGCAAGTCCGTGCCGCACGGACGCCTCGGGAGGGAGACCGACTACGCGGCATTTCCGAACCGGGAGCGAATCATCTCCGCCGTGACGCGGATGGCCTTGAGTTTCGGATTGCCGGGCGCATCGTACATGATCTCCATCATGAACTCTTCCATCACGGCCCGGAGTCCGCGTGCTCCGGTTTTACGCTTCATAGCCAGCGCAGCTATTTCGCGCAGCGCGTCCTCATCGAAGTCGAGCTTCACCCCGCCCATGTCGAGCAGTTTCTGATACTGCCGCACCAGACAGTTCCGCGGTTCGGTCAGGATGCGCACCAGATCGTCCTCGGTCATCTCGCTCATGGTGGTCAGCACCGGCAAACGGCCCACGAATTCGGGAATGAGCCCGAAGCGGATCAGGTCTTCCGGTTGCACGGCGAGCGGCACCGGATGCCCGTCGCGGGACTGAGCGTCGCGCCCTTTGCGCTTCGGCTCCCCGTATCCGATCGTTTGGCGTCCCTCGCGCTGCCGCACGATCGTATCCAACCCCACAAAGGCACCGCCGCAGATAAAGAGGATGTTGCGCGTGTTGATCGAGATGTACTCCTGCTGCGGATGCTTACGTCCGCCCTGCGGCGGTACGCGCGAAACCGTGCCCTCGATGATCTTGAGCAGCGCCTGTTGCACACCCTCGCCGGACACGTCCCGCGTGATGGAGACGTTCTCGGTCTTGCGCGCGATTTTGTCGATCTCATCAATGTACACGATGCCGCGTTCGGCCCTGGCCACATTCATGTCCGCCGCCTGCAACAGGTAGAGCAGGATGTTCTCCACATCCTCGCCCACGTATCCGGCCTCGGTAAGGGTCGTGGCGTCAGCGATCGCGAACGGCACATCCAACATCCGGGCGAGCGAGCGGGCGAAAAGCGTCTTGCCGCACCCCGTGGGTCCGATCAGCAGGATGTTGCTCTTCTCGATCTCCACATCCGCGAAGGCGTCCTTTTTCGTGAGCGGCTGATTGAGGCGCTTGTAGTGGTTGTGAACCGCGACCGCGAGTATTTTTTTGGTGCGGTCGTGGCCGACGATGTACTGATCGAGAAACGTCTTGATCTCGCCGGGCGGCGGGACGTGGAGCACGGGCAACGCGGCAGACGATGCGGGGGTCACGTTGTTTTCCGCGAGGATCCGCGTGCAGATGTCGACGCAGTCGCTGCAGATGTTCACGTCGGGGCCGGGGATGACCACCGCATCGGCACGATCCCCCCTCCCACAGAAGGAACAGGTGAGCATCGCTTTTTTCGGGGGCCGCTTCGCCATGGATCATTTCTCCGCAAGAGATTGGGTCAGCACATCGTCCACGAGTCCGTACGTCTTGGCCTCGTCGGCAGACATGAAATAGTCGCGTTCGGTATCGTTCGACAGCACGTCGACGCTCTTGCCGGTATGATGGGCGAGAATCTCGTTGAGCCGGTCTTTCAGGCGCAGGATCTCCTTCGCCGCGATACTGATGTCGGTGGCCTTGCCCTCCGCGCCGCCCCAAGGCTGGTGAATCATGATGCGCGCGTTGGGCAGGGAGAAGCGCTTGCCCTTGCTGCCCGCAGCCAGCAGCACCGCGCCCATACTCGCCGCCTGGCCCACACAGTACGTGGCGACATCACAGCTGATGAACTGCATGGTATCGTAGATCGCCAGACCCGCGGTGACCGAGCCGCCGGGGGAGTTGATGTACACCGAAATCTCCTTGGTGGCATCCTGTGCCTGGAGGAAGAGCAATTGCGCGATGATCACATTGCTGACCTCGTCCGTGATGGCGGTGCCGATGAAAATAATGCGGTCCTGCAACAGCCGCGAGTAGATGTCGTATGCGCGCTCGCCCCGTCCGGTCTGTTCAACCACGATCGGGATCAGCATATTCGCTTGCGGTGACTCCATGTTTCGTCCTCCTCACCCTTTCGCCTGATCAAGCAGGAACTGGATGGTTTTCAAGTTGAGCATGTGTTCGCGCAGCGCATCCATCCGTCCGTTTTTTTCCACCTGCGCACGGAACTGCGCGGGGGTGGAGCGGGATGCGTTCGCGAATTCGGCGATTCGGCTGTCGATCTCCTCCGGACTGAGCGTGAGCGCCTCTTTCTCCGCGATGCGCGCCAGAATGTAGCGCAGCCGCAACTGCCGCCGCGCCGTTGTTGTCGCGTTCTCGATGATCTGCCCGCGGCTCTTCTCCAGATCCTCGCGTGTCAGGCCGCGACTCTGCGCCTCGCCCATCATCTGGTCGAGTATGGTGTTGATCTCCTCCGCCTCCTCGGATTCCGGCAAATCGAAATCCGCCTGTTTCAACAGGAAGTCGATGACCGTCTGCTCGCGGCGTATCCGCTCGGACTTACGCGCCGCCTCCATCATGCCCTCGCGGGTCTGCGTGCGCATTTCGTCGATGGACGCAACCTTCAACCGTCCGCACAGTTCCTCATCCGCGGGCAGAGAGCGCGCGCGGATCTCGCGGACCGTCACCGAATACGTCGCGGTCTTGCCCTGCAGTGCCGTGATCGGGTGATCGGCACCGAACGTCACCTGCGCCGTGGTCTCCGCGCCCTGTTTCAACCCCCGCAGCGCCTGCAGAATCTCCGGCAGAAACCGGCCCTCCTGAACCAGCACCCACTGTCCCGACTCGCCGGCGAGCGCCTTCGCGGCCGGGTCCAGCTCAGCGAGCGATTGCCCGTCCACCGTGCCGGCGAAATCGATGCGCACCATGTCGCCATCGCGGATCTCATCGTCCGCACCCGCCTCCTTGAACTGGGCGAAGGCTTCACGCAACTGCTGTATCTGGCCGTCCACCTGCTCTTCGGTGACCACGGGCTCTTCAAAAACGACCGGGATTTTTTTATACCTCGGCAACTCGAATTCCGGTTTCACATCCACGGTCATGGAAAAGCTGATACCCGTCTCAGGAGAAAACAGCATGTCCCCCACATCCCGCAGCGCCACAAACGCGATTTTCTTCTGCTCCAGCGCAGGCTTGTACAAGGACCGAAAGAGCCGCGAGCGAACCTCCTCCTGAATCTCATTGTGGAATGAGCGCTTGATGACCTCGCGCGGCACCTTGCCCTGGCGAAAACCAGGAACCCGCCCCTCTTTCATGAAAAGCTTCAGCACCTTCTCATATTCGCCCCGCGTCTCCTCGGCCTCGGCTTTCACGAAGACTTTGACCTGACACGGACCGACACTTTTGGATTCGACTTTCATCCGGAAACCTTTCGTCTGCACCCGTTTGGAAAAGATGTTTAATATAACATGTCCGCATCGGGATGGGAATGCGCAAATAAAACCCGTCCCTCCGCGCAGTTTTTAATGTGGCTTGTCAAAGTAAATGCCCCCAGGGTGGGGCCGGGGTAGGAGCATCAAGTCTGCCAAACGACCTCAGGGGGCATGGGGGCATCGAGTCTGCCGTTTTGGGAGGGGCGGGCGGGGGCTGAGGGACGGGGCGGTTCCCCCTCCCCCGGGGGAGGGGGGCATTTACTTTGAGAAATGGCATAATACTTCCCGGCCCCGGCAATCCCGCCGGGATCAAACCAAGGAGAGTGAGCCATGAAGAAACCGAGACTGACGGAGGCGGACCGCCTCCGCATCGAAGAAGGATTGCACAACCGCGAGATACTCCGCATAATACACTGCCGAAAAGAGGGCCGTACCTGGAGTTCGACGGCCTCTCGCAGGCCGACATAGACCTGGCGATGTCCCGTATCAACAGCTATCCCCGCGAATCGCTGAGGGACAAGGCCCAGGTCGGACTCTTCACCGGCACGCTCGGCGAGCGGGCGGCGGAACTCTTCGGCGTCCGAAGGATACCCGCCGACGAAATCGTCCTGAAGCCGTCGCTCCTGGGTATCGTGCAGAAGACCAGGAACCTCGACTGACATAAGCCTGCGGAAGGCCCGCAAGGAAGGCCGCCATGACGACCGCCGAAGGCGGGGGCATCCACCATGTCCGAAAAACAAGGACGCCCCGCGCCAAGGGGGAACCGCATACTTTTTCACCGGCCAGCGGGACGTATCCGCCTGCTGACGCCCCGGAACGCACAGCTTTCGGTAAAAGTAAATGCCCGATCGGTAAGGGTCAATGCCCCTATGAGCCTTTTTGACCTGTTTTAGGCGTATCCACTTTTACAGGTGACAATTTTTTCTTTTATTTCACAATGTCCAATTTCGATGCGAATCCGAAGCTTTTTATCGCATGATATCATCTCATCAATTGAAGATCATGCGCGGCGCAGGAAGGAAACGCTGCGGGATGAGGGAATGGTGATGACCATCGGATATCCCTGATTCACCTCAAATTCAACGCCTGGCGCACAACCCTGCCGTAGGCGGTCGCCATGCACGGATCCCACTTCGCGATGTTCAATTCGCCCGCCAGCTGGCCAAAGCCCAGCAGACAGAGGGCTGCGAACAGTCCCCGCGTTGCTTTCTTGTCAGACATACAGCCACTCCGTTACAAGGCCAGTCCCCTCTCGTCCCCAGGAATTGAACGGAACGACCGTGAATCGAACCGTCTGCCTTTTCGGGATTCTGTCATCAGGGAAGGCACAGAGGCACGTCCCCGCGTCCTTCGCCTCGCACTGCATGAAACCCGGCGAGAACACCCGCCGCTCGTCGATCGTCCGAACCATGTCACCCGTCCGCGTCTCGCAGCGGACAAGGAAATCGTAGCCGCGCACGGGCGAGCCATCGCAGGTGCGGATCGACGGAAACGTCACGTGAACCTGCTCGACAGGACCTTCGGATCCGCTTCCCCCCGCATCCCGCCGCCGACCGTCGACGACGCGCCGAACCACGACCTTCGCATCCTTTCGGAAGACCGGCCGCAGCGAACGTTCAAACCTGGCCCTGAAATCGTAGACGGGAACAGAGCCGTCCGTCGGCACCGTACGGCCGCCCGCGAACAGGGGAACGACCCAGTCTTCCCCAAGAGACACATCGTCCTTCACGTCCAGTCGCTCAAGAGTGATCCGATCGTCAAAGACCTCCATCACAAGCCCCTGATGAACCGACCGGTTGTCGAACGACGGCATGGTCAATCGCTCCTCACGGTTGAAGGAGGAACAGTCGAACCCGTTTTCGCGCCCGGGAACCGAGAACGCATAACCGCACGAACACGAACAGTTGACGGCCGTGAACGCCCCCTGCCAGATCGAACGCTCGTCGGTCAGCGTATGATGGCAGTGTCCCGTCAACGCCAGACAATTCGGATACTTTTCGAGGACCCGCCGAATGCCACCCCGTTCCTGGCCGAAGTCCCACCTCCCGCCGACCCCAGCCAACCACGTTGCGCTGGTCGTCTCGGCGATCGAATCGTGCTGCACGTAGAAGAACGGCCTGTCCGAGCACCTGAGTGTCGAAAGGATCTTGGCAAGATCCTCGCCGCCATCATTTCTCACGCCGTTCACCGTTCGCGGCCAGTGCCGCAGAACGAACGGGTACCCCTTGACCGTCTTGACGGACAGGAACTCGTAGTCCTCTCCGTAGGCCTTCTTCCAGAACGCCTGACGATTGTCGTAGAAGAGTCCCTTCCCCGGAATGTCGATGTCGTGATTGCCTGTCACGAAGAGACGCGTGACGGGCTGTCCGTCGCTCCGACGGTCGCCCGGAAAGACCTTGTACCACGACTTCACGCTCATCTCGAATTCGCGAATCGTTCCGAGGCACGTGAAGTCGCCGGCGATCACAACGGCGTCGACCTTTCGACTGTCGAAGAGCCGCAGGGCCTTTTCGTAGAGGTCCGCCTTCCAGTAGATGTCGACATGGACATCCGACAGAATCCCCACGCGAAGCCTTGGCACCGCATCCCCCGGTGCGGCCCCAATCACCCTCCCCCCGGTACACACGGATGCAGACGCAACGACACCCGCGCAAAAGTTTCTACGAGATATGTTCATGGACACGCCCTTTCCTTCACTCATCTTTCAGACCACGATACGTCGATCCTCCTGCGGCGAGATAGCCACCCGACGTACCAGACGCATTCCTGAAAACCCAGAACGAATAAAGCGACGCGACGCGCAGGGCGAAGCGAAACCGCACAAGGCCGCGAAGCCGTCGCGTCTCGCCGCCGAACAGCGCTCCGGCAAGGGGGAGTAGGACGAGGAATGTCCTCATTTTTCCATCTCCCTCAGTGGACCCTCCCGCACGATCTTCAATGCCGCTTCGTTCCAGATCGTATGGTTGAAGCAGATGAAGCCGTCAAGCCCGGCCGCGCGGATGACCCGGATCTGCTCCGCCAGCACGCGTGCGCGATCGGTGCCGTCCGGCCAAAGCGAGAACCCGAGACCCGGGCGCAGCTTGACGCACGGCCCCCACCGCGTCCCTCTGCGAAGCGACCATGGACTTCAGGAGCATCGGCGAAACGGTGTAGTTCATCGGGGCGACCCAGTCGAGCCAGCCCTCGCGACACCACAGCGTCCAGTCCTGCCCGAGACCATACTTGTCCGATTTCGGATTGGGGAAAACCGCTGCGGACAACTGGACGCCAGGTGCCTCGCGGCGAACCCGTTCGGCGACCGTCTTGACGAGTTCAGAGACGTGCGCGGCGCGGAAATCCAACCACCGGGCCTGAATCTCCGAATCGGAAATCGTCGGCCATGTCGGCACTGTCCGACCGAGACTCTTCTCGAACGCCGCCCGGCAGCGCGGACAGAAGCACGTCCCGTTCTCAAGGCGGATGTGGTCGAAGTGAATGCCGTCGACGCCCTTCTTGGCGAGTTCGACGAAAACCGCGACTTCCTGATCGAAATAGAAGGGATCGGACGGACAGATCAGTTCACGGTGAACCACGCCCGCGTTGTCGATCTGAAACGCGCCGCGCCGTTCGACTTCCTTCAAGTACGTCGCATCGACGCGATTCGTGTCACCCATCAGCCAACACATCTTCCAGGCGTGCAGCTCAATGCCGTACTTTCGACAGGCCACCTTCAGTTTTTCCACCTGATCGCCGTACTTTCTCACCGCGCCACTCGACGGCACGACGTCCGAGACGTAGTCCGCCCGACCGGACCAGGCCAGATTCACGCAGATCGCCGTGAAGCCGTTTTCCCTGAGCGCGCGAATTCCACGGTCCCAGTCATACGTCTCGTCTCCCCCCATGCCACACGGCGTATGGCACCAGAAGGCCCGCCATTCGTCCTTCCTGCCCGGTTGTGTCTTCATCCACGCGCGTGTCTCAGCCTCCCGCGCGGCGAGCTCTTCCTTCGTCAGCTTCCGCGCAACGGCATCCGTGTAGGCGAGATTGGCGATGCCGAGCGTCGTGTCGAGGTCACGCGCGCGCCAGGCGGCAATGCGAAGGCCATCGATCTTGTCAAAGCCCTCCGCGCCGCCCTCATCCATGAAGTCCGCCTTCGCAAACCGCATCCGGCACCACGTTCCGTCCTGTTTCGGCGCAAACGGCCAGGTGGCGTACCAGCCCTTTCCAGACTTGAGATAAAGGCGAATCTGCGAGAAACGGTCGATGTCTCCGCAGTAGAAGTCAAACTCGAGTCCTTGATGCCGCGACAGATCAACGTGAAGCCAAACGTCCCAGTAGGCCCGCACGATCGGATTCTCGCTGAACCGGACGGGCAGTTCAAGGGCGTTCGGCCCACGCCAGCGGGCCCGCGGGCATCTCGCGACCGGATAGACCGCGCGCCGCACCGACGCGGCGTCCTTCGTCAACTCCGCCCACGCGGGAACGACCTGCACCGTCAGGTCGTCGGCGCCCGACGGCGGCACGGGCGTCTCAAAGCCCACCGACTGCTCGTCGGCAAAGGACAGGACAGCCGTCAATAAAACGGCGCACACGAGAAGCTTTCTCATCTTCGGTGTTCTCTCTTATTCGGAAACCGGCGTCAGGGGACACGCAAGGCGGATGCCGCTCTGGCCACCCGGACCGGTCAACGTCGTGGAAACACAGTACAACCATCCGAATGAGCGATCACCGCTTCGCGCGAGATCAAAGGTGCTGGCCACGCTTCCGCCGCGCAGCGCGTGATTTTCCCACCACTCCAGCGACGGACCAACGGGATCTTCGACCGGAACGGTCTGGGCCTGGACGAGCTGGTCGTCCGAGAGACCGCACTTCGCGTTCCAGAAGTCACCGCACCATTTCCATACGTTGCCATGCATGTCATAGAGTCCGAAGCCGTTCGGCAGCTTCCGTCCAACCGGCTGAAGCGCCCCGTCAGGCGTATTGTCGGAATACCAGCCGTAATCCGTGGCGTTGGCAAGCATGTTGCCGTTCTTGTTCGACCCGACGGGACTTCCATCACAGAACGCGCTGGCGGTCAGCGCCCGGCAGGCGTATTCCCACTGCGCTTCCGTCGGCAGGTCGAACTTGTAGCCGCCGGACCGTTCCCGCAGCGTCGCCAGTTTACCTCCCGTGTTGTCGTTCGGCCAGACGCCGTCCGATGCCGGCCGCATCTCGTGATAGGAGATGACGGCCGGCCTTTCCCAATCCGCCTCCGATGCCGGCGCGGATCCACCCAGCCGGTTCCACTGACGCGCGGTCAGCGGATAGACGCCGATGTAGTAGTCCGCCGACAGCTTGACGAGATGATGCGGCGAACGCGCAACGTCGTACCCACCGAACTCAACGCTGTTGCCGTAGGCATCCTTCGCGATTCCCATCCACCAGGTGACGTCCTTCGCCGGGATGCGGCGCATCAGAAGCCAGTCCGTCTTGAAAAGTTCGTTCGTTGCGCCCCCCGGAATCTCGTGCTCGGCATAATACCGCAGGTTCGTCTGCGTCGTCTGCGTCAGGTCGAGCGCCATGTACGCGGGCGGATCCTGAAGCGACCATTTCTCGAGCTTCAGCGAATAACGCCCCGAATCCAGATCGAAGCCCTCCCGCGAGCGGTCGGGAGACCACGAGATCAGCCGACCGGTTCCCGCCTTCACCAGGCGGTTGACGTCGCCGCCGACCGACTGCGCGAGACCGTCCGCCGCCACGCCGTCGACGAACACCTTCAGCGTAACAATCGCATCCGCCTCGAGGTCGTACTTGATCTTCACAGTACGTGTCCCCTCCTGCTGGACGGCCGTCGCCGTCACGTCCTGGTTGAAGACAGGCCACGCCCGACCAACCGGCGCCGCGAGACGGAAACCGAGACTCTGCTTCGCCGTCCCGCCGCCGATCCAGGCGTCCCCCCGGTAGGCACTTCGATGGAGAAAAATGTCGCTTCCGTAGGTCCCCTCCCAATTGTACTGACTGTTCGCGCTCGTGTAGTCCGACCCACGGGCCACCAGCTTGGCGTTCCAGCGATCCGAATAGAACTCACCGCCGACCGGATCGACGAGGTCGTTGAGGAGAGGGTCGTAGGTTCCGCCGGAAGCCGTTATGCGCGAATCGAGGCAGAGTTCGGACACGTTGCCGATTGTGTCGTACAGACCGTAGCCATTGGGTTCCTTCGTCCCGACGGCGGCGTAATGTCCATCCGGGGCATTGTTCTTCCACACCGCAAGCTGGGAAAGAACCGCATCGTCCAGCAGACCCGTCGACGTGCCGCTCGTCCCGTTGTTGTAGGCCGTCGTCGTACCGCCGCGGCAGGCATATTCCCACTGCGCCTCGGTCGGCAGGTCGAGCAGGATTCCCGTCTTCCTGCGCATCCGCCCGATGTCCGTTGCAGCCGGAACCGTGTGGTTGCCATGCGGCCAACTCGTCGTCGCATCCCAATCACGCAGGGCAACCATGTGCCGCCGCACCATGGGATAGGTGTCACCGAGAACGGAGACCGACATGTCTCCGCTCGTCGGGACGGAGAAACCGGTCAACAGCGACCATTGTTTCTGCGTGGTCTCGTAGATGCCGATGTAGTAGTCCGAAGAGAACACGACGGGACGCTGGTTTTCCCATTTCTTCGCTGTGGCTGCACGCCCCTTTTCCGACGCAGGCGACCCCATCAGCCACTCGACGTTCGCGGCATGAAGGCGCTTCAGCAGCAGATGCGTCGTCTTGTAGCGCTCGTCCGTAACGGCGGCCGGCAGATCCTCCTCCGAAACGTAGTACGTCACGTTGCTGGACGCGGTCAAGTCAATGTCCATGAAGTCGGGCGTGTTGTCGGGACTCCAGACCGTGACAACGGCCTTGATCGCCCCGACGTCGAAACGGCGCGGCGCGTCCAGCCAGGTTTCATACGGTTTCCACGATACCGAGTAGTCACCGGCGGCATTGACCTTTCCGAAGGCGCAGTCGGAAACGAGCCCTTCGCGGAAGTTGCGCCAGCCGATCGAGATGCCGTTCGTCTGGATGTCGAACGTGACGACGGCCTCAGAGGTCAACGTGAAACCGACCGACGCGACATGCGTTTGGCTGTTCTGCGTGAACGAGAGGGAATTGATCCCAAGTTCGGCGGCCAGAAGGGAACCCGCACAGACGCCGAGGGCGATTGAACTGAGAAATTTCATTTCGACACCTCCTATCGGATGGTGATACACAGACCGGCCGGCTCATAGGTCTTGAACGTGGCGCCAGCCTCCGCCGCAGACCAGACGCGCCAGAGAGACGTCAATCGCCCGGTGTGGGCAACGACCTGAATGGACGGCGAAGACCGTTCAACCGTGCCGCTGACGATACAGGTGTGCGACGGCAACGCGCCGAAGACGCCGCAAGCAGTCATGACGGCCGCCACGGCCGCCGCAGATCGGATCATCATCGTTCTTCCTCCTTGTTTCATGACATCATTTAACGGACGCGAGTTCATGGAGCGCCGAAGCCGTTGCCAGCATGCAGTTCGGCCAGACGCCGAAGCGGAGCTCATCCTCCGTCCACCAGGTCGCCTCCAGTCCGTCCGGTGACGTGCAGCGCGTCGCGACGTCGCCAAGCGCGCGCGCCTTCGCGAGGTCGAGCGGATTCCCCTCGACGCGATAGAACGCGAGGTAGGTGCGGATGAGCTTCGCCGCCGAGGCGTCGACCGGGGTGTAGCAACCGTACTGTTCGAAGACGGACGGCATGATCCACTTGTCCTGCTTCCAGAAGTGGTTGTAGTAGCCCGTGAACTTCTTCTGATCGGGCACGCGGCGTCCGTTGTCGTAGGGCCTCTCCCAGTTCACGAAGAGGTCTTCGGCGAAACGGAGCAGTTCCCGGGCGAGCGCGCGCTTCGCCTTGTCGCCCGGATGGCGCTTCAGCAGATAGATGGCCGTGGAGCAGGCCGGATGCTTCGTGAGATTCCGATAGTGCTCGGTCGGCGGCGTATCCTCGAACTGTCCTTCCCAGTTCCAGGTCGCGATCAGGTTCTTCTCGATATAGCCGAACGCCCGATCCCCGGCCACGCGATACCGCTGGTCTCCGGTGACGCGGAAGAGATGCTCGAAGAACTCCACCGCCTCGATCGGAATCATCCGGTTCTTCCCGATCGGACCCGCATCGAAGTTGATCATCAACGGCCACGTTCCATCCTCGCCCTGAAAGGCGAGGAACGTATCGGCGATATGGCGCGCCAACTCGAGATACTCGGTCTCCTTCACCGCCTCGTAGAGCCGCAGATAGGCCTGCGCCGCGAACACGGGATAGATTGTCATGCACCTCCGGCGATTGGGCCATTCCTGATTCGCCGGATACTTGACGGGATTGTAGGTCGGCGCAAAATACGGATACTTCGCATGGGGTCCCTCCGACAGGTCGATGAGCGCCTTCGCGGCGGCACGGGCCAGCTTGAGCGCATCTTCGCGCTTCTCGGGGCAGAGCTCCGCATAGTTGACCATCCCGTTGATCAACCCGCTCATCATCTTCGCCGGATAGCGGGTATCAAAACTCTGGGCGAGCTTTCCCGTCCTGAACGTGTACTGATAGTCGTCGCTCCGGAACTGGTAGCCATAGATCATCTTGGCACATTCGTCGTAGCCGTACTTCGCCTTCGGATACGAACCGGCCTTGAACGTCGCCTTCTTCCAGAACGTTCGCGTTCCACTCAGCCCCAGCGTTCGACCTGCGGCATCCTCACCGTAGACATTAACGGTGACATAGCCCGTCGGCAGATTCGTCCACACCGAGACAAGGTCCGCCGTGGGCTCCTTCGCCGTGAAGACGTGCTTCACGTGTACATCGTCCATCACCTCGAAGCGATAGTCAACCGCGCCCTTCACAGACTTGAAGTCAAACGCCGGCGGATACATGAACATGATGGCATGTCCATTCCAGTACGGACGCCCCTCCACGCCACCGCGGCGGACGACCTGGTTGCAGATTTCATATTCACCGGCCGAAACAACGAGCGTCAGAAGGGCCACTCCCGACGCTGCACCGATTCCAATCTTCATTTGTTGCACCTTCCAGATTTGGATGCCCCCATTCCCTTGCGAATCGGCGACGTCACTCCGGACTGTTGCCACCAGTCTCACAATTCGATAGTTTACCAAACCTCCCAGTCCCCACGCAATAGTCAAAAAAAAGACACTACCATCCCATAGGGTAGACCGGCAACCCACCGGCCCCATGGTTGGTACGCATTATGCGGGGGGGGGGTAAAAGTCAACCCTAAAATTTTTCAGA
>JAPXSY010000006.1:0-84580 GCA_033812795.1 Kiritimatiellia bacterium | reverse complement strand
CAATGCCGAGATCGAGTGCCGTTGCCAAGAGGTCATCAATGCCTGTGTGGCACTCGGTGCAAACAATCCCATCCTCAGCATCCATGATGTCGGCGCGGGCGGCCTTTCCAACGCCTGTCCGGAACTGATCGAGAAGACCGGCGCGACCTTTGACTTGCGCGCCGTGCCTAATGCGGACCCCTCCCTGAGCCCGATGGAAATCTGGTGCTGCGAAGCGCAGGAGCGGTATGTGCTGGCGATCGCGCCCGAGAGCCGCACCCTCCTTGAGCGTTTGTGTGAGCGCGAGCGCTGCCCTGTGGCCTTCATCGGTGTCGCGCGCGACGACCAGCGTCTAGTGCTCGAAGACAGTCATTTCAACGACCGCCCGATCGACATGGACATCCGCGTGTTGCTCGGCAAGCCGCCCCGCATGGTGCGCGAGGTCACGCGCGAAACGGCAGAACCGGAACCGCTGGCGCTCGATAACATGACGCCGATGGCGGCGCTCGAGCGCGTGCTGCAGGCGCCGAGCGTGGCCGACAAGACGTTCCTGATTACGGGCACCGACCGTACCGTCTCCGGTCTGATACACCGCGATCAGATGGTCGGGCGCTACCAGTTGCCGGTTGCCGACAACGCGGTGACGGTCACCGGCTATCAGGCCACGACCGGCGAGGCGATGGCGCTCGGCGAGCGCGCTCCCGTCGCGCTGGTTGACGCGCCCGCTTCGGGACGTATGGCCGTGGCCGAGGCGATCACCAATATCGCCGGTGTCAATATCGGCCCGATCCACGCCATCAAGCTCTCGGCCAACTGGATGGCCGCATGCGGCGAGGCGGGCGAGGATGCCAAGCTTTTCGACACGGTCGAATCGGTCGGCATGACGTTCTGCCCGCAGCTCGGCGTCTCGATCCCTGTCGGCAAGGATTCGCTCTCCATGCGCACGGTGTGGCAGGATAAGCAGGGTGCGTCGCATCGTCAACTAGCACCATTAAGCCTGGTTGTCAGCGCCTTTGCATCGGTGCAGGATGTGCGTAAAACCCTGACGCCCGATCTCAAGCCCGGCGCCAGCGAACTGCTGCTGATCGATCTCGGACGCGGCCGCAACCGGCTGGGGGCCAGCGTGTTGGCGCAGGTCCACAATCAGGTCGGCAATGAAGCGGCGGACGCGGATGATCCGGCGCTGTTGCGGCGTTTCTTCGACGCGATGCAGGCATTGGTGGCCGAGGGGGCGTTGCTGGCTTATCACGACCGTTCCGACGGCGGCGTCGTCGTGACGTTGGCCGAAATGGCGATGGCGGGCGGGCGCGGTGTGGCGATTGATCTGCCGGGGCAGGAGCCGCTGGCCGCGTTGTTCAGCGAAGAACTGGGCGCGGTGCTGCAAGTGGCCGAAGGCGCGCAGGAACGGGTCATGGCGGTGCTGGCCGAGAAAGGGCTGGCCGATGCCGAGACCTGTGTGCGCATCGGGCGGCCGACCGACGACCGGCGTTTTCACATTGCGGTGGGCGGGAAGACAGCAGTTGAGACGGACCTCACTTGGCTGCGGCGCACGTGGTCGGCGCTGACCTGCCGCATGCAGGCGTTGCGCGACAATCCGGTGTGCGCGTGGCAGGAGTATGACAATGCGCTGGACGAGACCTATCCGGGCATGCAGTTTGCCGTGACTTTCGATCCGGACGCTCCGGCCGACGTGAGCGTGAAGCAGAAGCCGCGCATGGCGGTGTTGCGCGAGCAGGGAACCAACGGACATATCGAAATGGCCGCAGCGTTCACATTGGCCGGTTTCGAGGCGGTCGATGTGCATACGACTGACCTGTTGGAAGGCCGCGTCGATCTTGCCGGGTTCAATGGCTTGGCGGCATGCGGCGGCTTTTCATTCGGAGACGTCTTGGGCGCCGGTTCAGGTTGGGCGCACAGCATCCTCTACAACGCCCGGTTGACTGAGCTATTCAAACGCTTCTTCGAGCGGCCTGATACGATCACGCTGGGTGTCGGCAACGGTTGCCAGATGCTGGCGCAGCTCAAGGCGCTCATTCCGGGTGCCGCGCATTGGCCGCGCTTCCGGCGCAATCTCTCCGAGCAGTTCGAAGCGCGCTACTCGATCATCGAGGTCATGGAGTCGCCCTCTGTGCTGCTGAAGGGCATGGAGGGTTCGCGTCTGCCGGTCGCGGCGGCGCACGGCGAGGGCTTGGCCGTCTTCGCGTCGCCGGAAGAGGAAGCGCAGGCGATTGCAGCGTTGCGCTATGTGGACGGATGCGGCCAGCCGACCGAGCGCTATCCGTGGAATCCGAGCGGCACGAAGGGCGGGCTGACCGGCTTTACTTCAAGTGACGGCCGTGCGACCATTCTGATGCCGCATCCGGAGCGCGGCTTCCGTTCGGTGCAGCTCTCGTACCGTCCCGCCGATCTCTTCACCGGCGAGGCCGGCCCGTGGATGCGGCTCTTCCGAAACGCCTATGCGTTTGTGACGGGAACAGCGGTTCGGGCATAAGTTTTTTTCCTACGCTCCATCTGTAAAAAATCCCATATTCTTGTTTTTTTAGATGATTCCCCTTGCGCGGATCACCTTGAACTGCAACAATATAATCACTTTGGTGAATGAGTCGTTTGCGGTAGCGGGTGCGTAATACCCTTACGGCATGCGGTTGCACGGCAGAATAGTGGTGAACGCGGCGGAATAAGGTGCGAACATACAAGAGAAAGGTTCCGTATGGGAAAGCAGAAAACGCAGGTGGAACATGAAATCGCCTTGCGGGTTGGAGCGAGGATCCGTCAGTTACGTGAGATTCAGCGTATTTCTCAAATTAAACTGGCCACGGAAATCGGTATCCGTGCCGGTCCGTTGGGCTGGATTGAGAAGGGCAAGCACCTGCCTTCGGGACGCGTTCTGTACCGGTTGGCCAAGCAGTTGAATGTCCGCATTGACGATCTGTTCCAAGAACAGAACGTGTGGGAAGAGAGCGCGGCGGCGAGGGATGGCAAACAGCCGGTGATGCTGCCTCCGATGGACAACGGGATCAACGCGGGCGCGGAACCGTTGAAATCGGCCCACATCATCTGCCTATCGGTCGCGCAGGCTCTGCTGAAGTTGGAGACGTTGTGCGGCGTGGTAAAAACCTCCTCACTCGCGCTCACGATACCGTTCGCGCCCACGGAACGGGGAGCGGAATATTTGGCCGGCCGGTTGCGGCAGGATTTGGGCATCGGCGAGACGGTGACGCACGGTTATTTGGAAGCGCTTGAAAGCGCCGGAGTGCGTGTGATCTTTTTGGACATGCCGGAAGGGTGTCCGACCTTCAGTGGATACGACCCGCAGAACCGTAACGCGTTGATCTTCGTCAACAGCCGCTTGAAAAAGCAGCCGGAGCTTCAGTTGTTCCGTCTGGCGTTTGAGCTGGGGCGGGTCTGCTGGTATGTCCGGGAAACCGGAGAGGGGCAGGGTTCCGGCGGACCATTGCCCGAGAACGGTGCCGAAACGTTATCGGAAGCGGAGTTCGCGCGCCGGTTCGCGGCGTTTTTCCTAATGCCCGCACGTGCGGTGCAGGCCTCCGTATGGCAATTGGGGCTGTCGCCTGTCGGATGGACATGGGAACTGCTGTTGCGTCTGAAAAAACGGTATGGCGTTTCCGCGCAGCGTTTCGCGCTGCGGTTGCAGGCGCTGGGATTGAGTTGGACTGACAAACAGAAGAAGACTCCGAGCGCCTACCGCTTCAAGGAGGAGATCGAGGCGTTTTATGACGCGAACGGAAAGTCGGCCGAGCCGGGCGGCACCCGTCCGCCGCTGGTGATGAACGGCCGTCTCGGCGATCTGCTGCTGTGCGCCGAGAGATTGAAGGAAAAAGAAACGGCCAAGGCGGTCCATGCCGTCAAGCGGGTGTTGCGCCAGGCCGGGGTGCGGATCGATTGAGAGCCTAAAAGAGCGGGAGACAAGAGACGCAAGACAGGAGTCGGGGGCGCGGGCGTCGCTGCCCGATACGAACGCGGGCCGACTGTCGCAAGTCGCCGTTTACTGGGCGGAATCAGCGGGGGGGGCTGTCCGCGGCATGGAGGTGTGTCCCGGAACCATCAGACGCGTCAGGCGCGGAGTGATGTCCGTTAGACTGGACGCGAGGTTCTTGATTTCGTCCGCGCCGGGGCCAAGGGCGATCAGCGGCACCGGATTGCGGGTGTGGCCGCGTGTGCCCATGTCTTCGATATTGCCGTGGTCGCTGGTGAGGATCAGCAGCAAACCGGTGGTCTTGCAGAGTCTCACGGCCATGTCGAGAAAGAGATCCAGCGTGCGGAGTGTTTCGCATGCCTGATCGTATTGGCATGAGTGGCCGGCCAGATCCGTCTGGAAAAACTCGAACAGGGTGAAGTCATTCGCCAACGCGACCTCGATGAGGTGTTCGGCGGCCTGCGGCGGGGTGACCAGCGGAATGGCCAACCCTTTTTCTTGCAGACTCTTACGGGTGATGTCATGGAAGACCGCCTGATTCGCCATCAGGTCATCCTGAATGGAGATCGTCTCGGGCTGGGTCAGCGCCATCACGGTTGTTACGGATTTGAAACGGCGGCCCCGCAGTTCGTCCACGCTGTCTACCAGATAGGCGTCCGCAAATCGGCAGCGCAGCCCCTTGCGCGAGAGATCCATGAACAGATTGCCCTGCTCGATGAGTTTGCGGAGCGTGGGACCGGGAAAGCCTTCACAATGACGTCCCATGATCTGCGAGGCATTGACACCCGTGAACAGAGCCGTCTGTCCGGTGGCGCTTTGCGGCAAGCCTGTCACCTCCAGACACGCGTCGATCGACACCCCGTGCTGTTCGATAAGATGGCACAGCGTCGGGCAGATGCCGGAATGGACCGGATTGTCCGTTGCGGGTGGGCGCAGTCCCACGCCATCGATGAACAGGAAAAGGACCTTCACTTTGCTCTTTTGTATCCAAACCCGGCCCGGCATGCAAGCCTCGAATCCGAAAACCTTTTCGCGGGCACCTTTCCCAGTGAAAAGGATCGCCTTGTTGATTGGGATGACCTCCCGCTCCAAATGGTGTATACTCTCCCCATTCCCAACCACAAAAGGATGATCTCATGGCCAAAGTACTGATTATCGGCGCCGGCGGTGTCGGCGCGGTCGTGGCGCACAAGTGCGCGCAGGTTCCCGAGGTTTTTACCGACATCGTGATCGCTTCACGAACCCGCGCCCGGGTGGATGCGCTGGCCGCACGGTTGCCGCGCAAGGTCACCACCGCGCAGGTGGATGCGGACAACGTGCCGCAGACGGTCCGGCTGCTGAAGCGGCACCGGCCGGATCTCGTGATCAACGTGGCGCTGCCCTATCAAGACCTGCACATCATGGACGCCTGTCTTGAGGTGGGCGTGAACTATCTGGATACCGCCAACTACGAGCCGCCGGATCAGGCGAAATTTGAGTACAAGTGGCAATGGGCCTATCATAGCCGCTTCAAAAAAGCCGGTCTCATGGCTCTGCTCGGTTCAGGGTTCGACCCCGGCGTCACGAGTGTGTTCTGCACCTACGCCCGTAAACATTTCGTGCCGCATGTCGAGGAAATCGACATCATCGACTGCAACGCCGGCAGTCACGGTCAACCGTTCGCAACCAATTTCAACCCCGAGATCAATATCCGCGAGGTTACGGCCAAGGGCCGTTTCTGGGAGGATGGCGAGTGGAAGGAGACCGAACCGCTTTCGGTGTGTTCCTCCTTCACGATGCCTGAAAACCTCGGTTCGCTGAAGGTCTACCTGATGTATCACGAGGAGCTGGAGTCTCTGGCCCGGCACATCCCGGAGTTACGGCGCGCGCGGTTCTGGATGAGTTTCTCTGACAACTACCTCAAGCATCTGGAGGTGTTGAGGAATGTCGGCATGACGCGGATCGACCCCGTGCGGTTCAACGGGGTCGATATCGTGCCGCTCCAGTTCCTTAAGGCGTTGCTGCCAGACCCCGCCTCGCTCGGTCCGCTGACGAAAGGCAAGACCTGCATCGGCTGTCAGGTCCGGGGACGGAACGCCCGCGGCCAACGCAAGACGGTGTTTATCTACAACATCTGCGATCACGAGGAGTGTTACCGCGAGGTCCAGTCTCAGGCGATCTCGTACACCACGGGGGTGCCGGCCATGATCGGCGCGAAAATGATGCTCACCGGTCAATGGCGGGGTAAGGGGGTTTTTAACATGGAGCAGTTCGATCCCGACCCCTTTATGGCGGATCTTACCGTGCACGGCCTGCCCTGGACCGTGCTTAAAAAAGCGGTTTTCAAAAAATAACCGAAAAAAATTGGCTATATTCAATCCGTTCCGGGGGGCGACAAACGGCAGCCCGGTGGTGGACTGGCCGTCGACGGGTTCCGCGGTTCGGCCGTCCAGTTTCATGGGGTGCGTCCGGGCCAAGACGGGGATCAGCGGGTTCGACCTGCCGAGACTACGGCTTCCGCGTTGTGATAACTTTGCCATAACGCTGTAGCGCTACCCTCGCCTCGGCCCGTCGGGGGGGGGCGCAGGCGTAGGCCGGACGTGTGTTGGCGGGGTGCGGTGTTTTCGACGGTTCGGGACAACGTCCCCCTCAAAAAACCTCGTACCCTTCGCGCCTCCGCGTGAGAAAAAAAAGAGCAGAACTGAAATCAACTCGATGGCTTGACACGCTTCTGGGGATGCGGTTTACTATTATCAACAATGATAATTGGAGGGAGGGGACATGAGCGTAGGCAACATAGCGATAACGGTTGCGGTGGCCCTGCTGCTGGTCGGCCAGTCGGCCCAAGCCGCCTCATCGGTGCCGGTAATGATCAACACCTCGCCCGCGCGTGATGGCCACTGGTCGAGGGTCTGCACCAACACGGTGCTGCTGTCCTGGGAGTGGAGGGACGAGAGTGCCGTGCGGGCGGAGTTGACGCTGGATGGTCTGCGCGGCACGCAGACCGTTGTCTTTACGCGCCCCGCGACCAACTGGGTCTGGCAGGTCAGCGCAACCCCGGTACCGTCGGAGGAGGACGTGGTGGACCTGACCCTGCGTTTTTATGACGCGCAAAATGCCGTGATCCGTGTGCAACAGTCCCGGCTAAGTGTCTTGTCAGGCGCGTATGGCGAAACGCCGGTGCTTCTGTCTGATGCCGATAAGCGCTGGACGCACGTACGGGACGCGGCGGTGATCCCGCATGACGTCCGCTGGATCAACACGACCGCCCCGGCTTCGAACAGCCGCCTGTCGATCAGGCGTCAGGACGGGGTCGCGCAGACCAACCTGCTCCCTGCCGCCGGTTACTACGGCTGGAAACTGCGGGACGGCTCATGGGGATACGGTATCTTCGATCTGGCACTTGATTTTCCGGGAAGCGCCGGTCTGTGGGAGGCCACGCTCCTCCGCGTGCCGGAGGGGTCCATATTCAGCGTGAAGTGAGAATCGGGAAGTTCTAAAGTGTGTTTGAAATCGGGATTTTGACTCGGGATGGTTCAGGTCGTCTCAAGTCGATGCATGTCGGTCAAAGAAAGAAGAATGGAGAAACGGCAATGACAACAACAATGAAAACGGCATTGGCGAGTTTGGCGGCGTGTCTGGCGTTGAACAGCCTCGCGGCTGACATCAGCCATGTCAGCGTGCGTCAGCGTTGGCCGTGGAGCAAGCTGGTGGACATCGATTATGTGATCGCGAATGCGACGCAGGGGGTGGATATCGCGGTGACGGCCCACAACGGCTCGATACCGCTCGTGCTGGGCGACAACGAGCTCTCCGGCGATCTTTACGGTGTTTCCGGGCAGGGCGCGCGCCGGATCGTCTGGGATCCGACGCAAAGCCAGTACACCAATGAAGAGGTTTTGTCACAGTTCAAAGTGACCCTCACGCCTGTAACGCCGCCGCTCTACATGATCGTGGACCTGACGAAAGAGGCGGGAGCGGACAAGCAGATCGAGTATGTTTACGAAGAGGATCTCACGAACGGCCTCTGGGGCGCGTGGATGCGCAATCCCATTACGAATGCGGTGGGAGAGACGATTGTGGAATCGGTCATCTGGACCGGAGTGACCACCAACGACCTCTACAAGACCGACAAGCTGGTGCTGCGGCGCGTACCGGCGGGCTCCTTCCAGCAGGGGGACACACAGAACGGAACCGATAATGTGACCCTCACAAAGAATATGTATGCCGGTGTCTTCGAGGTCACGCAGAAGCAGTGGGACCATGTCATGGGCACGACGGGCGGTACGGCTACGCAGGCTAAACACACGGTCTCCTATTATGAGATCCGCGAGGATCCGGCGAATGCGGACGATCCGGCGGTGAATTGGCCATCCAACAGAATCGTGAATGCGACATCTTTTATGGGTAGGCTGAGGGCGAAAACCGGTATCGGAGATTTCGACCTCCCGACCGAGGCGCAATGGGAGTACGTCTGCCGGGCCAAGACCACGACCGTGTTCAACGACGGCAACACGAAAGCGAAATACACCGGAACCGAGGACAATAACAACGGGAACACCAACGAGCATCTGAATGCGTTGGGATGGTACAAGTTCAGTGCCCCCACGCCTCCGACAGCCGCACAACTGGTCGGCAGTAAACGCCCCAATGCCTGGGGACTCTACGACATGCACGGCAACGTGTGGGAGTGGTGTCTGAACTGGGGCACGACGAGCGCAGAAACGGGGACGGATCCGGACGGGGCGGATTCAGGTTCGAAGCGCGTGTTTCGAGGCGGAAGCGTGTACGACTCCGCGTCGTATTGCCGTTCGGCGTTCCGTTACCAAGATCCCCCGGGCAGTCGCTTCTTTAGCCTTGGCTTCCGCCTTTTCAGGACTTTGCCATAGCGCGATCGCGTTCCCCTCTCCCAGCGGGAGCGGGCGAAAAACCGCGCCCCGTGCTGTCCTGAACACGATGATGAGCTTTGCCAACCGGGTCGAGTGGAAGAGCCCTCGACCTGCCGCACGGTTTCATTACGGGCTGAAGATTTTCGCGCGGTTTTTGCGGTCCGTCGTCGGCGGAACCTTTTTCCAGCGGTAGCCGAGCGTCGCGTTGTCCGTAACCTGCGGCAGCACCGAGAGCCGGAGCCGCTGGCAGCAGAGCGGCGTGAAGCGCACCGTTTCGAGCGGCTCGCTCGAATACGCGGGCGACAACTGGAGCCGTGCCGGTTCGTTGTCTTGCAGCGTCCACTCGGGGATCCGTCGGCAGCGGACCGACAGCTCGCAGCAGGCGTTGGACGAGACGAAGCAGTCGTCGTTCCACACGCACTCCTTCCAGACCGGCTTCGCGGTAACATCGATGCCGTAGTTCCAAGGCGTGGTCGGCGCGATCTCGGTGTAGACGCGGTCGGCATCACGGTTGTTGTTTCCCTCCACCCAGATGACGGAACCGCTATCGCCCTTCACCACCGACACCTTGGAATACCGCTCGCCGATCGCCACCGAATAGGTGAGCGGGCCGCGGTCGACCGAAATGCCGTTCTGTCGTGCCCACGGTGTGAACTCGCACTCCGCCTTCATCGCGATGTCGAGCGTAGATCCGCCGGCGGGCACCTTCACGTCCAGCATTCTCACGCCGGGTGTCGCGGCGGTCCCGCCGACGGAGAACGCCTTTGCCCAAGCGGGTACGCGGAAGCGCAGGACAAGCGGTTTCGCCGCGTTCACCGCCAGCCGGGCGGTTTCGCGGAACGGATAGCGTGTGTCGAGTTTCCATTCGACACCGTCCGTTTTCCCCGAGCACGGCGCGTACATCCAGAAGACGAGTGCGCCGTCCCTCGCGCGCTTCACCAGATTCTCGGTGAAGAGCGGGAACGGCATTGCCGCGTTGTAGAGGCAACAGCGGTACTCAGTGTGCGAATAGGCATTCATCGGCGGATGGTTCGCATAGTCGTGGTCGGTGCGCGCATCAATCACCGTCTGGTTGCAGGCGGTGATGTAGTGGACCTCGTTCCAATCCGGCGTGTAGGCACATGGAGCGTGGTTGAAGACCACATCCTCGGTGCGGTCTGCCCACTTCGTCTCGGCGCGGTGGTCGGAGAGGTTCTGGAAGCTCCGCACGTATTCACCCCACGAGCAGCTCTCCAGTCCGTAACGCGGATCGATACAGCCGACGCGGCAGTTCTCATCCGCCGCGAACGCGCAACGCGGCATCTGTCCCCAGGTCATCCAGTGTTGCTTCAGCCAGTACTCGCTCTCCTCGGCAAGCGCGAGATCGCCAGTGCGCCGCGCGTAGATCGAAGGATAGGAGAACATCTGGCAGAAATTAACGTTGTGGATGTTGAGGAAGAGCGATTCGCGCTTAACGTAGTAACGCCGCCACACCTTGTCCGAAAGCCGCGTGAACTTCGCATCCTTCGTCACGTCATAAAGCCGGAACAGCGTTGAGATCATATCGCCGGCGCGCGCTTTCTGGATGAGGGGGAGCCATCCCGAGGCCGGCGCGTAACCGTTGCCCTGCGGCGGGTGGATGAAGCGGTCCTCGGGAACGGCAAGACAGAAATCGCAGAAGCCGGAAAGCAGGGCCATCACGCGCCGGTCGCCGGAGTAGTCATACCACGAAAGGAGCGCCTCGTTCATCACCATGTGGCCCCAGATGTCCTGCATGAAAGTCCCGTCCTTAAGCCGTACCCGCTTGAGCGGCTGGGGACCGTACCAGCCGTCCGGATCGCGCGTCGCGAGCATCTTCTCCGTCCAGTCGCGGCAGACGCCCAACATCCGTTCGTTACCGGTCAGCGCGGCGAGCTTCACGAACGAACGGAACCAATAGGGCTGTTCCTCCCATCCGGTGCCCTCGTTCCAGTGGCGCTGGTTGTCGAGTTCGCCCTGCTCGGCGCGCGAGATCCAGCCGTTGGTGGGGTTCAGGAACTTGCCGTATTCGTAAAGTCGCCCACAGATGCCGTCCGTCATTTTGTCGAGCTGGTGTTTGAGCCATCCCTCCGGGCAGATTGACCCGAGCGGCAGTCGCTTCAGCTCACAGTCCTGCAATTCGTCCGCCGCGACCTTCGAGGCACACGCTATCGCCAGTAGCAACACAGCCACGGCGGTCGCAATGGGCGTATCGTTCATCTTTGTCATGTGCGTTTCTCCTTGGGGGCGAAGGAGGCGTGTTTGCACATTGGGTTGCGCTGAAAACGTCGCCACCGCCCCTCGTTCTCAAAAACCCCGGCGAAGTAATGCGGACGGAGCCCGCACCCCTTTGCTTACAGGTGCCGAATCTGCGGTATCGTTTTCACGATCACCGGAGGATGAATGTCGTTCCCGACTTGCTGACCGTCATGCGGATCGCGCCTTCGACCACCCTGAAGGAGACGTTGCGCTTTTCGGGATGGACAACCTGGGTGAGATTGCGGCCCCATCCGCTCAGATCGGTCGACGCATGGATCGAGGCAGACTTGAAGACATCGGAATCTCCAAAGGCGAGGCCGGTGAAATCGCCGACGACCTTGATCGTGCCGTTCACCGGGAGGACGAGTTCACCTTCGATCGTCTGAGAGGACGCCACCCCGTCGGTGATCACCACCGTCAGCTCCGCATTGTTCTGCAGTGTCACGTCACCCGTGACCGTGCCACCGCCGCCGAGACCCGTTGCCGTGAGCGGCTCGCCGCCCACCACTTTCAGCATCGCGTTCGTCCCCAGCATCACCTTGCCCGCCACGGCCGCCTCGTAACCGGCCGTTGAATAACCCTCCCGGCACCACTTATTACGAAGGTACGTTTCGATGCGGTGCGCCTCGGGACGCGACACCGGCCGTGTGTAGAACATCACCTCGCCATACTGCGCGCCACCGAACTTGTTGTTGTAGTGGATACAGTTGAAAGCCGAGGCGCTCACCGGATCGATGTAGGTCCTGAGCGAGATGACATTGAGATCGTTGTCGAGCCCCGTTGTCGTCGGATCGGTTTCAACACCGTTTACCTTCACGTATGTACAGTACCCCTTGGCGAGCGAATAGGAATTCGCATACCAGCCATTGGGATAGATCAGCGGCGCCGCCGGTCCCAGTGCGGCCGCGTTGTCACCGCGGTAGAGGCCGCCCTCCCCATAATTTTGATAAATGCCATTATTCCCTACAAGGGGACCGGTGCCGCCGAACACCATGAACATCGCACGGATGCCGTCGGACTTCACGAAGTGATACGTCTCACCGCAATTGGCGTTCACGGTACCGTATCCGGTTGTCGTCGGCACTTCCCGGAATTCGCCGAGGTCAACGTACTTCATGCCGTCTTTCATGCGCGCGGAGCCGCCTGTCGTCTTCAGCGCCGGGTGATTGGTGGAGAAATTCGTTGCCGTGCGGAGCGTGGCGCCGCGGAGACTCTTCCAGATTTTCACACATTCACCCTTGCCGTCGATCTCGCTCATTGTGGAACCTTCGAGGTTGTTCGCGTCGAGGTGCATGTAGACGCCGCTGTCGTCCACCGGCAGGTTCGCGAAGCTCGCCGCCTTCGCGGAGGAGATCACCATCGAACCTTCCGGGATTGTGAGATCCGTGCCGCCGGTGAGCGAGGCGACATACATCCCGCCCGCGCCGGTTTTCACGAAAGAGGTGCCGGTAATCGCCTCCACCGCGTAATCGCCGGACACGATGTCGAGACGGTCGAACGTCGTCGCGTCGATTGTCTCCTCCGCCTCGTCCAGCGCGTACGCGCCGCCGTAGCAGGCGTTGAACCACTTGCGCGTGAGGTAGTCGGCCACCTGCGCCTGCTCGGTGCGGGTGAGCTCGTTCGTGTAGAGGATACACTCGAAGATCCGCTGTCCGCCCGCGAGATCGAGCCGGTTGGTCCCCTGCATGCCGAAGGCGTCCGCCTCGCCGCCGTCCGCCGTCGGATGCACCTCGAAGAGGAAGGGGCGCCAGTTGTTCGGGAAACCCGTGTACGGACCGAACGTGAAATGGTTGACGACCTTGACGCCGTTTATGTACATCGGCGCCTTGTACACCTTCTCCGGCGAGGCATCGGTTCCGGAATAGAAAATGGCGGCCTGCCCCGTGGCGCCGCGCCCGAAGTCGCCGAGCTTGGCCGTGTTGCCGAGAACGCATCCGCCGCCGTCCGCCGCGCTCATCACGAGGAAAACGGACTTGATCCCCGTCAGCTTCCGGCTCCACACGAGCGCCTCGCAGTGGGCCAGCGAGGCGGGATTCGCGACGATCCTCACGTAGTTGCGGTTGAAACTGTTGATCCGGGCTCCCTCTGACCGGTGAGTGTAATTCTGAATCAGCATGTTCGCGAGCGTTGGTTTTGCCCAGCAGTTCGTCGCGAACATGTAGCCGTCATCCGGCGATGCCTTGCGGCAGTCGTTCCAGCGCACGACGTTCGTCACAGCGCCGTTCTCCTCTGTGACAAGCGAATCTGCCGCAGCCGTGTCCAGCCAAAACGCCGGATCGCCCACCACGGCGGGGACGATCTCGCCGTGTACGAGACCGCCGCTGACGCCCGCGATCCCGATCTTCACCGAAGAGGCGATCACGCCCTCGGGGATCATGGAGAGGTTGGGGAAGGCAATCGTGCCCGTGCCGGTAATCCGCGCCCCCGTGCCGACGGAAATCATCTTCACGTTAAGCGTCACGCCCCCGTCGACGTTAAAGACCGTCCCTGCGCCGAGGGTCAATGAGCCGAGCTCGTAGATCTTGGCGGTGTCGACCGCGTTGGTGAAGGAGACCGAACCTTCCGCGACTTCAAGCGAACCAAAAAGATCGTCGCCGAGTTTCGCGACGAGCGCGCCCGCCCCCTTTTGATGAGCCCTCCGCCTGCGGCAATGGGGCCGAATGTCTTGAAATAGGCCGTGTTCTCCCCGCCCGGCACGGTGACGGTCGAGGACTTGGACGAGGAGGTGACGCTGACGGCGGAATTCGGAAGACCGCGCACACCGGAGGGATTGTCGGCGAATTCGATATCCGCATACTTGAAATTAACCGCACTCAAGATCTTGCCATTGTGGATAATGACCCTCCAGGGATAGCAGTTCCCCTCCGCGTCGAACGTAATCGCGTCCGCGCTGCCGCCCTGCAACGTATCAACCTCCAGAACCGCATTTTGCCCGGTGCTCCACTTGTTGAGAATCGCATTTTGGGCTCCCCCCTGCTTCTGCCAGGTCACGACGTCTTGGCGAACGGACGGATTGTAGGCATGGAAGGTCAAGTTGGTCGAATCGGCGTTGTCCAGCGCCGCCGCAGAAAGTTCGATCGTCTTCGCGTTAGAGAACCAGCGGCGGACGTAGGCACCCGTCGGCACGATCCCCGGGCAGGTCACCTTCGCGCCCGGCGCCACCACGTGGATCGCAGAAGCGCCGACATACTTCAGGTGCTTTGAATCCTTCGTCGCCTTCCAAAGCCCGGTCACCTCGCCACACTGGCGGGACGCATAGAGATGGAGGTTGGCAGAGCCGTGCGTCCAGAAGTTGGTCGGCAGGGCGTTGAGGATCGTCTCGGAATCGGAATTGGCGTAGCAGTGGTGATGGTGCTCGACCTCGCCGCCGGCGAACACCATCTTGCCGCTGATCGCATTGACGACATCGCCCGCGAAGGCGCCGCACACACTGGAGATATCGTTCCCGAAGGCGTGGGCCGTCGCGTAGAGCACCGAGGCGTAGCCGAGGTAGTCGTGATAGTGGAGTGTGCCGAGGCTGACGTTCTCGCCGATGAAGTTGATGATCTTCCCGCCGCCGGCACGCAGCGTCAAAAGCGTGAGGTCATTCGGCAACGCCACGTACATCTGCTCGGTGAGCGTGCCCATCGTCGCCTTCGCGAACTTCGCCTCGGCGGTTGTGCCGGACGGCATGCCCGCCGGATCCCAGTACGAGGTCACCGAAAAGTCCACCGGATTCTCAGGCGAACTTCCGGTGATCGGCCCCTTGTAGAGACTCACGGAGGTTTGCGCCTGAGCACCCATCTGGAAACAGAACGCCGCCACGGCAAATGTCCAAGCGGAGATGAAACAAGAATCAAAGCTCAGCCTGCTTTTCATACAAGACTCCTCGGAGGTGATTTTCACAAAACCCTTTTATCAGGATCATTAAAATTGTGCGCGATTTTGGCGTTGGCGTCAATATCGTTCGTAAGATTAAGGGTGATCCGGACTATCCGACGATCAAGGAATCCATTGGACGAACTGACCCGGTACGTTGTATCCTGTCTTCGTCGGCATCGAGGGCGCAGCCCCGAGGCATTTTTTAATATGAAGATGAAGAACAGGGCGTTTGTGTTTGGGGTGGTCGGCGTGGTCGCGGCATGGGGATCTTGCCGGGAGCCCATGACGTTCTGCAACCCGCTTGATCTCGATTACGGCTTCCGAAACGAGCTCGGGTTTCACGAAGGCGCGGATCCCGTCTGTCTGACGTATAAGGGAGATTATTACCTGTTCGCCTCAAAATCGGGTGGCTACTGGTGGTCGCCTGATTTTGTCTGCTGGCGGAAAGTGTCGCCGCCCAACCTGCCTCTGGCGAACTATGCGCCCACGGCCATGGAATATCGGGGGGAGCTTTATTTCACGGCTTCGGGTGCGGGTATCTTCAAGAGTTCGCGGCCCAAGGATGAGGACTCATGGGAGTTAGTCAACGCGCAAAAAAGCAATGTGGACCCCGCCCTTTTTGCCGATGACGACGGTCGCGTGTTTCTTTACGCCGGTTGCGCCGCCGGAAAAAGACGAGGGGCGCCTACCGTCATCGAGCTTGATCCGACCAACCAGTTCAAGCGTATCGGTGCCGCGGCGGAATGCGTTCGGCCGCTTGAGAGCGAACGCGGTTGGGAGGTGCGGGGCAACACCAATCAGGGACATGGTCTCGACCGCTCCGACAAGGAGCCGTGGATCGAGGGGTCCTGGATGAATAAACACGGGGGGAAGTATTACTACCAATACGCGGCACCCGGTACCGAGTTTGACACGTATGGTGATGGCGTTTGCGTTTCCCGTTCGCCGATGGGACCGTTCGTGTATGAACCGTACAGTCCTTTCTCGTTCAAGCCGACGGGGTTTATTCCCGGTGCCGGCCACGGGGCGACCTTTCAAGACAAGCACCAACGCCTTTGGCATGTCGCCACCGGTGTGATTCGCGGTGTCGAGCGTCGTGTGGTCCTTTTTCCCGCCCGCATCGATGCGGCAGGACGGTTGTTTGCGGAAACGGCCTTTGGTGACCTGCCGCAGTATCTGCCCGGCAAAAATCCCAGCCCCGGGAAAGGGAATCTTGTCGGCTGGATGGAACTGGGTTGCGGGAAGGCCGTCAGCGCTTCGTCGGAACATAGCGGCGCCCGTCTCGCCCGATGCGCCTTCGACACGAGTATCCGATCCTGGTGGCAGCCCAAGGGATCGGACTCGAACGCTTGGATCGGTGTCGATCTCGGCGCGATTAAACGGGTGTGCGCGATACAGGTTCATTTCGCGGAGACGGAAGAGGTGCGGAGGAGCACAAACAGTTTGCCGCAGGATTTTGTTCAAAAATATCGGGTGGACTGCTCCGACGACGGCGTGCACTGGGTAACCAGGGTCGACCAATCCCAAAACCCGAAGGACCGGATGAACGCTTATCACGAGCTGGAAAATCCTGTGGCCACGCGGCACCTTCGGCTTATAAATTGCGGTACGAAGTCAGGATACTTTGCTGTTGCGGGTCTTCGCGTTTTCGGAACCGGAGAGGGAACGCCTCCCGCGCCGGCAAGCAACGTTCGGGTGATTCGCGGGAAGGCCGACCGGCGGCATGTGACGGTGGAATGGGAGGGCGGGGCAGGCGCCAAAGGCGCGGTCGTACGTTACGGTGTGGCAGCGGATGCGATGTTCACGCCCTTTGAAATCCGCGGTCAAACGCGGCTCGACATTTACAGCCTGAATGCGGGGGCGCCCTATTGGTTCACGGTGGATACGTTTAATGAGAACGGGATCACCCGCATGCGTGCGGACCCTGTTTTTGTTGAGTGAGGGAAGAGGGGGGGGGACAGGAGACAAAAGACGAAGGCATTAGTCATGGGAACGCAAAGGATGCGGCATATGTTGTTTGTGGCGCTGGGCCTCCTGCCTTTGGCGGTCTCGGCCGCGACAGGGGGCGATCCGTTAAAGGGGCTGGTCTGTGGCACGGGGGATGCTTGTCCGCAGGGCTACGTGCCCCCGCTGTTGGGTAACGGTGAGTTGAGCATGACCGTTGACTGGACGTGCGGTATGCGCGAGCGCAGCTATGCCGGGATCAGACCGGCCATATACTGGGCTGGCCGGAGATTGCCGCCCCCCGATGGCGGATTGTTCGAGTTCGGCAAGTTCAACCACCGCGTTATCATCGGCGGGGTATTGCGTGACTATCCGGATGTCTGGGAACAGGAGCTGGATGTCCGGCGCGCGACACTGTTCAGCCGCAACAGTTACACGAACGGCCTCCGCATCGAGAGCGAGATCATCGTGCCGCTTACCCGTAACCTGATCGCCTTCCGCCGCACATTGGTCTCCACGGCAACCGCGCCGCTGGAGGTCACGTTGGACTACATCTTTCAGGCGCCCAAACATCCGCGCCTGACCGGAACGTGGGCGTGGCGTAAAGAAACGCGTTACGCCGTCTATTCCTGCCGGACTTACGGGAATGACATCCGTGATGCGATGATCGCGGCCTATAAAGGAGCGGACGAACCGGCACACTACACGGTCAAGAACGACCGGGACGCAACGCTTTCCGCCACATTTACCCTTCAGCCCGGTGAGCGGAAAGTCACCACGTTCTTCATTCAGTATGAAGACACGCTAGATTCCGGCAAGCTTGCCGACCGCATCCAAAACACACGCCAGTGGGTTTGGGACAACGGGTTCAACGCCCTGTTGCGCGAGCATGAGCAGGCTTGGGCCGCATATCACGGCGAATCGTCCATTGAGGTACCGGAGCCGAAAATCCAGCGTATGATCGATGTCGCGCAGTACCACCTGCGCGTCAATGCCACGCGCTGGTCTTTCCCCGTGGGGATCTTCCCGGGGCATTGGCATGGGAAATACTTCGGATGGGACGAGATGTTCTGCCATCAGGGGTTGTTGCTCGCCAATCACGTCGCCGTGGCCCGCCGGTGTCCGGAGTTCCGTAAAGCCCTGTTGAAAACCGCATGCGCCCGTGTGAGCCATTACAGCAGAAAAGGCAAGTATGGCGCCCGCTATCTATGGGAATCGTATGAGGACGGGCGCGTGGAGGGAGCGCCGCAGGGCTTCTGGCTAGACCACATCTTCCACATGTCCAATATCGCGAAAAGCGTTTGGACGCAGTACCTTTACAGTGGGGATTTAGAATACCTCAAGGAAGTCGGGTATCCGGTTCTGATCGAGTGTGCCCGCTATTACCGCTCGCACTGGGTGTATGAGGATTCCGACGGCACGTGGTACATCGGCAAGTGCACTGATCTGGAGCGCCTTGGCCCGGCGCGCGAGCGACCGTTCATGACCACCTGCGGCGCGATCTACACCTTGCGGGCCGCAGCGGATGCGGCTGAACGGCTTCACATGAATCTGGATGAGGCGGCGGATTTCAGAACAACGGCTGACAAGTTGGTTGCCTCGCTGCCGCATCGCGACGGAGCTTACATCGCTTACAAAAACTGCACGGTTCCCAGCGTGGCCACCTTGGGAGGGCTCTTCCCGTATCCGATCTTTGACAAAAGCAACGACTTGCAGCGTGAAGCGGCCTACCGCTTCATTCGGGACGGCCGCCTCGCTGGCAACATGTATCCGGTCGGCAAACAAATCTGTCCTTGGTATGCGGGCAAGATGGCGGTTGCCATGACCCTGTTGGAAGACAACGTGGAGCCGGTCAAACTGCTGCGCGAGGCCGCTGGCGTGACGGGATTGTTCGGCGAGACCTTCGAGATCAACGAGCCCGGCACGGTTGTCGCGCATCCCTGGTTCTCGACCGCCTCGGGCAATGTGCTTGTCGCCCTGTGCCACATGCTCCTGCATAACGCCGGGGATGAGTTGCGGCTTGGCATCGGTGTGCCGGACGAGTGGAAGAATTACGCCTTCCGGCTGCCGGCGCATGGAGGCCTCCTTGCCGACGCCTGTGTCAAGGACGGCCGACTCGCGACGTTGCGCCTGACACCGAACGCGACGGTCAAGAAACCCCAGTCCTTCACGCTCGTCTTCCGGGAGGGGATGCTGCCGGCGGCGGGGTTATCCGCCTCGTGCGTGAAGACGCAGACACGGGAAGACGGCAAGGTCTATGTGGCCCTTGCGGTGAACGGCCCCGTCACGCTTCTTGAAGCCGGAAAAAACCAGAAGGGGTTATAACGAAAAGAACGGGTTGGCTGAAAGCGTTCCGCTCCTTGTTGATGATCTGTGCCGAGCCGTATTGAGATGCGGGCGGAGCCCGCAATCTCAAAGGCTGTGAGGCTGTGAGGCTGTGAGGCTGTTAGGCTGTGAGACTGTGAGACTGTGAGACTGTGAGGCTGTTAGGCTGTTAGGCTGTTAGGCTGTGAGACTGTGAGACTGTGAGGGTGTGAGGCTGTGAGGCGGTGGTGTTCCGTGGTGAAATGATCGATCCCGATAGCGATAGCGATCCCGATAGCGATGAAACCCAGAAACCTTGAAACCCGATAGCGATCCCGATAGCGATCCCGACCCCGATGAAACCATGAAACCTTGAAACCCGATAGCGATCCCGATAGCGATGAAACCTTGAAACCCTGAAACCCTGAAACCCTGAAACCAGAAACCAGAAACCTTGAAACCCTGAAACCCGATAGCGATCCCGATAGCGATCCCGATAGCGATGAAACCTTGAAACCCTGAAACCAGAAACCTTGAAACCCGATAGCGATCCCGATAGCGATCCCGACCCCGATTTGGATGAAACCCAGAAACCCTGAAACCCTGAAACCCAGAAACCTGAAACCAATTTATTCCGTCTTCCCCTCAAACCGGCATCCGTCTATGGCAAAAAGTCGGCCCAGAATCTGCTTTTCTGAGATTTCGAACGAAAGGTAAGCGGTTGTTCCGGTCAGGAAAACCTTCATGCGGAAGACGCCGTCCGCATCCACGCCACCCGAAGCCACCGTCGGCTGCACTCCGATAAGTCCGCCAGGCTTTTCGTATTTCTCCGTATCGATCCTGATCGTGCCTTTTGCCCAAACGCCGCATCCGACCGGGAACGCGTTTTCCCCGGCGCGGGTCACGAGCGTACACTTCCATCCTTCGCCTTCGCGGTCGAGGCGGATTGACCTGATGCCGCGATTGTTTTCCTTGAGAGCGAGTTCCCGGCCGAAATACGCGCCTTCCGCGACCGAGCCTTTTACCGGGGCAATGGCGAGACCGCCAAGACGTTTCTGCAACGCTTCCTCACCGACCGTGTTCACCGGCAACGGGACGTTCCTGACTCCGGGCAAAAGGTGTTCCCAGGTCAGCTTTAATATTTTGCCCATGCTTTTGACCCCGGCGTGCATTGACACCACCATATCTTGATCGGGCAACACAATCGTGTATTGGCCATAAGCCCCGTCCGCACGGTAAACGCCCTCGGGAACACAGCGCCAGAACTGGAAGCCGTACCCCTGCGCCCAGTCGTCATCCGGACGCGTGCCGACAATCCCGCCGTTCCAGGTGTGCCGGGCTGTCGCGAGTTCTACCCACTCTCGCGACAAGACCCTTTCGCCGTTCCAGACACCGCGCTGCAGATAAAGTTGTCCAAACCGCGCCAGGTCGCGGGTTGTCAGATTGAGCCCCCATCCGCCGCAAGCGATACCGGTCGGCGAATAAGTGGTCCAGGCATTCTTCCCGATGCCGATCCGGTCGAAGAGCCGCTCCCCGATGAAATCCAAAAACGTCCTGCCGCTTCTCTTCTCGGCGATCGCGACCAGCACATGGGTGGCGCTGCTGTCGTACCTGAAAGCCTGGCCGGGCTTGCCGTCGATCACGTTGGTGACGAACATCTTCACCCAATCGCCGCCGGGGTCTTTCTTGTGCGGATCGGCATGGCTCGTGCCGACATTCATGGAGAGCAGATCGCGCACACGCATCGCCTTCAGGTTTTCGGATGGTTCCGCCGGAACGTATTCCGGAAAGAGGTCAGTGATCCGTTCGTCCAAGTCCAGCTTGCCGTCATCCACCAGCAATCCGATCGCGGTCGAGGCAAAGCTTTTCGAGAGCGAATAGAGCATGTGTGTCTCATGCAGCGTGTCGAACGGTTTCCAACTGCCCTCGGCAATCACTTTGCCGTGCCGGAGGATCGAAAAGCCGTGAACAGAGCCTTGCTCGCCGCCGTCGAAAAAGGCTTCCAAGGCGTTGATCCACGCGAGGATGGCCTCTGATTGGACACGTTGCGATTCCGGTGCCGCGGGCTCCATCGCTTTCGGGGGTGCCTTTTTCGGCCCCGGCAGATGTTTGTCCATGAAGTCCATGTAGCGGTCCCAGTCCCACGGCCTGATCGCGTGCGCTCCCGGACGCAAATGGTATCCGACCCGGCCGGAGTGGTCGACCGTACCCGGCACCGGGAACGTGTCGAGCGAAAGCCCCTTGTGTCCATAGGCTTCCCAGAGCGCCGACGCGCGTTTGGCCGATTCGAACTCGCCTGCGGGACCTGCCCAGCTATCTTCCGACCCGCTTGCCACGTAGACTCGCCGCGGCGCGATGAGCATGATCATTTCGTCCGCATCATGCTCGATTTCCGTCTCGCGGTTGCGATAGGTCGGTATCCAGCTCGGACAGAACCAGTGCCGCGTCGCATGGTCTTTCATCCAGTCCAGCGTTTCCATTCCTTTGAGCGGCATATGCAAATAACGCGCCCCGCCGGTACCGGAACAGTTCGAAATCGTGAGCGCGATGCGTTGGTCAGTGCATCCGGCCCATAGCGCGGTCTTGCCGCCGCGGGAGTGTCCGATTACCGCGATGCGTTTCGCATCCAGTTCCGGCCGTGTCTCCACCCAGTCCATTACGCGAGAGAAACCCCACGCCCAAGCCGAGATCGTGCCCCAGCTGTCGGGATTGCCCATTCCGCCGAGTTTCATGTTGGCGCTTGACGGGTCGTGGCACCCTTGGTTGGTGTTGGGCGTCACGTCATTGAAATTGAACCGGATGTAGGCGTAGCCGCGCGAGACGATCGCGTTCGTCGGGATTCCCGGCATCGTGTCTGTCTTGGTTCTGCTTGTCTTGGGATTGTAGTGGTCGCCGAAGATGAAAGCCGGCACCGGGTTCTCGGCACTCGCGCCTTCCGGAAGCTTCACGTAAATGTTGATCCTGATCTGCCCGCCGTGGCACGCGACGTAATCCTCGCCGATCTCTTGATCCGCCAAACGTTCCGCCGGGCGCACGCCGAACCAATGGCGTTTGAACCATTCGAGTGTTTCCGCGCGTCCCGACTTTTCCCACGCCGCTACCGCTGCCGGATCACCCGCTGCCCTGACTTGCAATGAAAGCACGATCGCCAACAACATTCCCGCATTTCGATTCATCCCGCTTACCCCCATTTTGGGCATTGCCAACAGATCAGTTGGGTCATGCTCGGCAAGAGATTATTCGAGCCGCCGGCGTTCCCCAGCCTTTACAGGTGCCGTGCCGGTCTTGTGGTTGAAACGCATTATGCAGGCGGGAGGCGAACGCAGTCAACTCCGAAACCCCCTGTCACGAACCGAAACCCCCTGCTGACCCGGGGGCACTCGCGTAGCGGGCCATTCTAAGCTGATCTGTCCTGACCGCGTGTGTCTTGACATAGACGTTCCGGGGTCTCTATACTGTTTACGTCAGATTGGGACAGGCGCATGCGCCTGATGCGATGGGACTGGAAATCCGGAAAAGGGTGTGCAGCCCAACGGAACGGGAGCACAGGAAAGGCAAGGGGAGGATGGACATGCAGATGAACCGCAGGGCATTCATGATGGGTGTGGCGGCAGCCGGGGCAGTGACGGGGATGCCGCGTTTCGGGGTCGCGCAGGAGGGGGGGGGCGCATGCGCGTTCCGGACCACGCTGTACAAGGCGTTAATTGCGGGTGTGGCGGATGACAAGACCTGTGAGCGGATCGCCAAGGCCGGCTTTCCCGGTGTCGAACTGTCCAATAAGAACGTGACCGAGGAACAGGCGATCCAAGGACGTTTGACGGCCGCGAAACACGGACTCGCCATCCATTCTTTCATGGGCGGGTGGACGAATTTCAACAGCTCGGACGAGGCCCAGCGGCGTAAATCGATCGAGGACGTCAAGAGGATGATCCGCCTCACGGCAACGTATGGATCCTCCGTTATCCTGCTGGTGCCGTGCAGGGTGGGCGGCACCATGCCCAAGCCGTCGCAGTTCCGGATTGCGTTTGATCCCCGGACGCTGCGCGTCACGTCGGTGGTCGAGGGGGACAACGCGCCGTTTGCCGAGTACATCGCCGCGCAGAATCAGGCGACCGAGATGTCGCGGCGCGCGATTGAGGAACTGATTCCTGTCGCGGCGCGCGAAGGGGTGATCATCGCGCTGGAGAATGTGTGGAACAATCTCTGGGTGCTGCCGGATTTCGCGGCCGCGTTTGTCCGGTCGTTTGACAACCCGTGGGTGAAAGCCTACTTCGACCTCGGCAACAACGTGCGGTACGCCCCGACCGAGGAGTGGCTGCGCGCGTTGGGTTCCCAGATCGTGAAACTTCACATCAAGGATTTCAAAATCGACCGCGAAAAGAAGAACGAGGGGGATTTCGTGCCGATCGGAAAAGGCAGCGTGGACTGGCGCTCCGTGCGCAAGGTGATCGATGAGATCGGCTACAACGGCTGGGTCACGATCGAGAGCCGCGGGTTCACGGATGCCGAGCACAGCGCGCTGATGGACCGCTTTTTCGCGGGCCAGGGGGCCTGAGGTCCGGTTTCGGCCTCCTGGCGTGGGGCGGCGTGCCGCCCCGGGTCGGGCCGCCGCGATCCGGCGGCGGGATGACGGATGCGGAAGGCGTGCGCTTAAGTGCCCGGACTTCGGCTTCCGAGAGTTCCCGCCATTCGCCGGGGCGCATCGTGCCGATCTTCAGCGGGCCGATGCGTACGCGGGTGAGGTTCAGCACGACGAAATGCGCCAGAGAGCACATTTTGCGGATCTGGCGGTTTCGGCCTTCGCTCAGGGTGAAGGCCAGAAGATGCGTGTTGTCGCGTCCCTCCTTCAGCACCTCGACCTTCACCGGCCGGATGGTGTACCCGTCGATCTCCAAACGCGAGCGCAGCAGTTCGATTTTGGAAGCGGCCATGCGGCCCGCCACCCGGACGAGGTAGGTTTTGGAGTGGCCGTATCGCGGATGCGTCATACGGTGGATGAGTTCGCCGTCATTGGAAAGCAGCAGCAGTCCTTCACTCTCTTTGTCGAGACGCCCCACGGGCACGATCCGTTCGCGGAAATGCGGGCGCATCAGGTCGCAGACCGTTTGGCCACGCGAAGAGTCCGCGCTGCAAATCAGGCCTGCGGGTTTATGGAGCAGGATCGTGCGGGAACGTTCCTCTGTCTTCGCAAGACGCTCCCCGTTGACGCGGATGTCATCGCGGGTCGGATCGACGCGGAATCCGGGCGCGAAGATCACCTTGCCGTTGACGGTGACCGAGCCGTTTGCGATGATGTCGGCGGCATGGCGGCGCGATGCGACGCCGCGGTGCGCGAGGACGTTCTGCAGCCGTTCGCCCGGCGTGTCGCGGGGAAGGGCTGCGGGCGGTGGAGTGACAGAGTCAGGAAACGCATTCATGGGACTTTCAGATCGCGAGTACATGCGTGCGGGGTTCACGCCCCGCGGCGGTTCACCGGGCTGGTGGCGGCGCCTGCTTTTCCGCCTTTGGTGTCTTTTCCGGATGCGGGGATAGTATGCGGAAGCGGGGCCTCGGGTCAAGCGGTGATCCGGCTGTCTGCTTGCGTGACGGAAAGAAATCGGGTTATACTAAGGGCGCAATGAGAGCGGACAGGATGCGGCATCGCGGCGGGTAATTTTTGGGGGGAGGGACATGCTCCGAAAAGGGAGTCATCGCTTTTGTTTAGGGTGTGCCGCGACTCTGTTGGCGGGGGCTACGGTTGTGTTGTACGCTTTCGCCGTATGGTTCGGCAACCTCAATCAGGATGAGGGGTGGTACCTGTATGCGGCGATCCGGGTGGCCGAGGGGGCCAGACCGTACCGGGATTTCTTTTTCACGCAGGGGCCGCTTCTGCCGTACGTGTATGCGCTCTTCTCGGGCCTCTGGACACCTTTTGGGGTTTTGGGCGGAAGGATTCTGACGGCACTGATGGGGTTGGCGGGGTGTGTCATGGCGGCCGGGTTGGCGCGGCGCGCGGTGCCGGCCCAGCGGGCGGCGGAAGCCGGCCTGATCGCGTTCGCGTTGACGGGATGCAATCTGTATCACATCTATTTCACTACGATCCCCAAAACCTATGCGCTGGCCTCCTGTCTGCTTCTGGGCGGATACGGGGTTCTGTCGCTGTGCGTGTCACGTCGCTGTAAGACCCGTTCCGCCCTCTCCTGCATGTGGGCGCTGCCTGCCGGTCTCCTGATCGCGTTTGCGGCGGGCACACGGCTTTCACTGGGCGCGCTGCTGCCGGTTACCGCGCTGGCGTTGCTGGTCACCTGCCGTAAGACCGGAGCCGCGTTTTTCTGGTTCGCATTGGGTGGGGGAGTGGGGCTGGCGCTGGTGTACGGACCCTGTCTGATGGAGGCGCGCGAAGCGTTTATCTTTGGCCAGACGTATCATGTCTCGCGCGGCGGCCGGGATTGGTTCTATCTGGCCGGGTCATTCTCCCGGACAGTCCGCGCCTATTTGCCGATGGCGCTGTTGACTGCGGCGCTGATCATCTTCCGGATCTTCCGCAGCGGCATAGTGGGACAGAACGCGCAAGAAGAACCGGCGGGCGTTCGGTATCAGGGGGGGATGTGGCCCGCAATCTGGACACTCGGTTTTCTCGCGGTCTTTCTGGTGCATCTGCTCAGCCCCTTCCCGTATGACGACTATCAGGTTCCGGTGATGGGGTTGCTCGCTGCTGCGCTGGCGGGGTGGGTCGCGAACAGCACCTCCTCCGGAACGTTGCGCGGTTGTCTTTGCCTGTTCTGGACCGTGGCCTCGCTGCTCGCGGCCTTTGCCTCACCGCTGGCGCAGGAGTGGTTCGTGCACGGGCAGGACCGGTTCTGGGTGGTTCGTAAGCCGATGCCTGATCTGGCGCTGCTCCGGATGACGGCCCGTGACGTGCGGGCGCTGGCTGAGGAGGACCGGCTGTTGCTGACACAGGACACCTATCTTGCGGTGGAGGCCGGGATGCGTGTGCCGGATGGGCTGGAAATGGGGCCGTTCAGTTATTTTCCGGAACTGGGAGACGAGGACGCGCAGCGGTTTCATGTGATGAATACCCGGCGTTTGAGCGAACTGATCACGTCCGCGTCGTGCCGGGTGGCGGCCTTCAGCGGATATGGGTTAGCCGTGCGTGCGCCGGTGATGGATGAGGTGCCGCACGCCGAGCGGCAGATGTTCTTCAGTAAGGTCGGCAAATACTACGATCGTGTGCAGGAGGTTCCCGGCTTCGGGCAGAACGGCACGACGCTTCAGATCTGGAAGCGTCGGACCTCGGCCGCGGAGAAAGCCGCAGAGTGAGGTTATGTCGAATTTGTTGAAAACGATCCGGACTCCCGCTGATGTGCAGGTTCTCGAATCTGGACAGTTGCCGGTCCTGGCCGAAGAGATCCGGGAGGCGATTCTGGAGACGGTAAGCCGGAACGGCGGTCATTTGGCCTCCAATCTCGGTGCGGTCGAACTGACCATCGCGATTCTGCGCGCCTTTTCTCCGCCGCAGGACAAGGTGATTTGGGATGTCGGCCACCAAACCTACGCCTGGAAACTGCTTACGGGGCGGCGGGAGCGTTTTCACACCCTGCGGCAGCGGGACGGGCTTTCGGGGTTCACCCGGCCGGAAGAGAGTGACTGTGACGTATGCGTGGCCGGTCATGCCGGGACCGCGCTTTCATCCGCTCTGGGATTGGCGGCGGGGCGTGAGCGGGGGAACGGCGCGGGGCATGTGGTCGCGGTGATCGGCGACGGCGCCATGGCCAATGGGATCGCGCTCGAGGCGCTCAACAGCATCGAGGAGGTGCGAAGCAAGGTGATCGTCATCCTCAATGACAATGAGATGTCGATCTCCGAGAATGTGGGCGCGCTCTCCCGCCGTCTCGGTCGGATGCTCGCGGATGTGCGCTACAACCGCATCAAGGCCGCTGCCGAAGCGGCCGGCCACCGGTTGCGCATGACACCGCTGCGTCGGATTTACTACCGGCTGGAACAGGCGATCAAGAGCCTGTGGCTGCAAAACGCTTTCTTCGAGGCCTTTGGCCTGCGGTACGTGGGGCCGATCGACGGACACGATTTCCGCGCGTTGGAGAATGCCCTCTGTTCGGCGCGCGAATACAAGCGTTCCGTACTGATCCATGTCGCCACACAAAAGGGGCGGGGGTTTCGGCCCGCGGAACGCCGTCCCAGCGCCTGGCATGGCGTGGGTGCGTTTGATCTGGAGGCCGGCCAACCGCCTGAGGCGCGTCCGGGCGGATATTCGCAGGCGTTCGGCGAAACGCTGACCGCTCTGGCGGAACGGGACCCGTCGGTTGTGGCGATCACCGCCGCCATGTGTAGCGGCACGGGGTTGGAGCCGTTCGCGTCGCGCCATCCGGAACGATTCTTCGATGTGGGAATCTGTGAGGCGCACGCGGTGGTGTTCGCCGCAGGTTTGGCCACCGCCGGCTTGCGCCCGGTGTTTGCGGTATATTCCACGTTCTTGCAGCGGGCGGTCGACTGTGTGATGCAGGACGTTTGCATCCCGCGCCTGCCGGTGGTGTTCTGCGTGGACCGGGCCGGCGTGGTGGGGGGCGACGGACCCACGCATCACGGGGTCTACGATATCCCCATGTTGCGCTGTCTGCCGAATCTGACGATCATGCAGCCCAAGGATCGGGTGGAACTGGAGGCCATGCTGCGGACAGCCCTCGCGCTCGACGGGCCGTCGGTGATCCGGTATCCGCGTGAACCGGGTCCGGAGGTGGCGTGTGACGCGGCGGTCCCGGCATTGTCCGTCGGACAGGCGGAAGTCTTGCTTCATCCGGATGCGGGGCCGGAGGGGGGCGAGGTGTGGATTTGGGCACTGGGCGACATGCTGCCGTTGGCGCGCGACGTGGCGACCCGTCTGCGGGACGCGGGCCTGCGTTCCGGCGTGGTGAATGCCCGGTTCGTGAAACCGATGGATACGACGCTGCTCTATGCTCAGGCCGGAAACGCGGCGCAATTCGTGACAATGGAGAACGGCGCGGTCAGCGGCGGGTTCGGCTCGGCTTTGCGCGAGGCTCTGGCGGCTGGCGGTTTTGATTGTCCTGTGTCGGCCTTTGGCTGGCCCGACCGGTTTGTGGGACAAGGGAATCTCGCCGAGTTGCTGGAGGGATGCGGACTGACCGCCGAAAACATGGCCCGGCAGATCGCCGGCAAGAAGAGGGTTGCAACCGGTGTGTGAATCGGTCACAATAATTGAACCCATTATGCAAGAGCCGGAGTCAGCGCGGATATACGGTGTTCCGGGCGAACGCGCCCGTGCGGCCGGGGTGATGCGGGCGGTCGGCCCGCTGCTGGCGGCCCTGTTCGTTCTCGGTCTGTTTTCGGGGCTGCTGCTGCCGCGGATCACGTGGGAGGCGGCGGGGCTCGGCCTGCTTGTGACCGCGGCGGCGCTGGTATGGGCGGTGCGTGACGGGCTTGCCGGACTGGACGCTTTTTTCAAAGGGGCCCGTGGGGAAGAGCGGGTGGCCTGGGTGCTTTCCGGTCTGCCGCGCGGTTTTCATGTGTTTCATGATCTTCTTTGCGGCGGGCGTTCGGAGGGGATCGACCATGTGGTGGTGGGGCCGACCGGCCTGTTTGCGATCGAAACGAAGTGCTGGTCTGGTTCCGTCACGCTGGAGGAGGGCGTGTTGCGGGTGGATGGCGGTTTGCCGAGCAGGCCACCGTTGGAGCAGGCACGGGCCTCGGCAGCGGCAGTGACATCTTTTTTGGCCGAGCGGGTGGGCGGGTCACCGGCCTGTGTGCCGGTTGTCTGTTTCGCCAGCAACACCTTCCGCCCGGGGGTTTCGGTGTGTGAAGGGTGCGTGGTCTGCAATGTGAGCGGCCTTGCGGGGGTGATGCGGGAACGGGGCGGGCATCTGTCCGCAGATGAGATCGAACGGGCCGTGAAGGTATTGGAGCAGAAAGACGTATGATGAGGACATGCCGGTTTTTCGGGTTGGCGCTCTTCGTGCTCGGGATGATGCCGCGGATAGCGGGCGCGGCACAGACTACGCTGGTGCCGCAGCCCCATTATGGCGGCGTCGCGCAGAAAGTCGCGCGGGTGCTGCCAGCTGCCCATCTTTCGCAGAAACCCCTCAATGACGCCATTTCTCAGGTCGCCTGGACCAACCTGCTTAACGCGTTCGATTTCGACCACAGCTACTTTCTGCAGAGCGATATCGACGCCTTCATTCCGATGCGGACCCAGATCGATGATGCGTTGAAGGCGGGGGATGTCTCGTTCCCCTTTGAGGTGTACCGGGTTTTCCGCAAGCGGGTCACGGAGCGCTATCAGGCCGTCACCAACCTGCTTGAGCAAGGGTTCACCTTTGATCAGGAGGAAAGCTACACCTGGAAACGGCGGGAGGCGCCTTGGCCCGCGACTTTGACCGAGCAGGATGATTTGTGGCGCAAACGCATCAAAAACGAGGTGCTGTCGCAGCGCATCAGCCGCGAACTGGACCGGCTCGGTGTGACCAATGCCCCGGTGCAGGCCGTTACGAACGCGATGCCGGGTGCGGAGAGTACGGGAACGGATACGCCCGAGCAGAACATCGCCAAGCGCTACAAGCAGTTGATGATTGTCGTGCAGGATATGGACGAGGAGGCGGTGTTGCAGCGTTACCTCAGTGCCGTGGCCATGGCGTATGACCCGCACTCGGATTACATGTCGCCCATGCGTAAAGAGGATTTTGACATTGACATGAATCTCTCGCTCTGCGGGATCGGCGCGCAACTCCGGTCCGAAGACGGCGCCGCGTTGGTGGTGGAGATCATCCCCGGCGGGCCCGCCGACCGGGACAAGCGCGCCCAGCGCCTGACGAAGGGGGATAAGATCATCGGTGTGGGGCAGGGCAACGGACCGATCGAGGATATCGTGCATCTGCCGCTTAACAAAGCGGTACGTAAGATTCGCGGCGAGAAGGGGACCCGGGTGGTGTTGGAGGTCATACCCGCTTCGGAGCCTAGCGGGACGATCACCAAGCGCATTGACCTGATCCGGGATGAGGTGAAACTCGAGGAGCAGGCGGCGACCGGCCGTGTCGCGCGGGTGACCTCCCCCGAGGGCAAGACCGTCAAGGTCGGGGTGGTTCGGCTGCCCACGTTTTACGGTACAATGGACAAACGCCCGGGTCAGGCGGGGTTCCGCAGCGCGACGCTGGACGTCGCCCGCCAACTCGCCGCGTTCAACAGCGAACAGGTCGCGGGGCTGATTCTGGATTTGCGGAACAACGGGGGCGGGTCGCTGCGCGAGGCGATCAGCCTGACCGGCCTGTTTGTGCGGAGCGGTCCCGCGGTTCAGGTGCGCGAGGCCCGTCAGTTGGTGGTGCTCCCTGTCCCCAATCTCGATCCGGCCATGGCGTTCCGCAAGCCGGTGGTGGTGCTGATCAACCGCGCCAGCGCGTCGGCTTCCGAAATTGTGGCGGGCGCGCTGCAGGATTACGGCCGCGCGGTGTTGGTTGGTGATACGCAATCGCACGGCAAAGGCACCGTGCAGACGGTGATGCCTTTAGGTTCGGAGAAAATGGGATCCATGAAGGTGACCACCGCGAGTTTTTACCGCATCAACGGCGCATCCACGCAACGCCGGGGTGTGGCGGCGGATATCGTCATTCCGTCGACGCTCGACGGGCTGGACATCGGGGAAGACAAGATGCCGGGTGCCCTGCCCTGGAGCCGGGTTGAATCCGCACTCTACATTCCGGTTTCGGATGTGGCGGCGTTTGTGCCGCAGTTGAAGGCTTTCTCAGCCCAACGCCTGGCGGACAACAGCCGGTACGCACGGTATTGCACTCTGGTCCGGCATGTGCAGGAGTTGAACGAGAAGACCGAGGTGCCGTTGGAGTGGGAGGCGCGCCGCGCGATGATGCGCGCTGAACGCGAGATGCGGAAAATTGAGGATGAGGCGTCGGATGCTTCGGAGCAGGAGGAATGGGAAGACGACGTGGTGCTGGATGAGGCGATGCATATCCTCGCCGATCTGGTCGCGTTGTCGGGCGGCGGCGAGATCCCGATGGAGACGGAGGGCGATTTACGGACGCGCATGATGCGCATTTTCGGACGGGAGTTGCCGTAACGCGGACAAGCCGGAGGAGGGACTGAATGAAAATCCGTTTCACGAAAATGCACGGCGCGGGAAACGATTTTGTGCTGATCGATGACCGGGAGGGAACGGTTCCGTGGGAGGATCATTTTCTGATGGCCGCCTTGGCGGGACGGCACACCGGAATCGGTTGTGAAGGGGTGATTCTGCTTCAGCGTTCGGATAAAGCCGACTTCCGGATGCGGTTCCTCAACCCGGACGGCACCGAGGTGGAGATGTGCGGCAACGGTTCCCGGTGCGCGGCGGCGTTCGCGCATGCCATCGGTGCCAGCGGCCGAGCCCTCACCATGGAGACGATGTGCGGCCTGGTGGACGCGCAGCTCACCAAAAACGGGGTTTGCGTGTGGATGCCGGAGCCGACCCGCAAAAACTACGGGATCGAGGTCCAGATTGACGGGGAGACGATTCGCGGGGATTTTCTGAATACGGGCGTGCCGCATTTTGTGGTGCAGGTGCCTCATATCAGCGCGGTGGATGTGCAGGGTCTCGGGCGCGCGCTGCGTCGCCATCCCGTTTTCGCGCCGGACGGAACGAATGTGGATTTTGTCACGTTGCGCGCACCCAACCGGATGACGATGCGCACCTACGAGCGGGGGGTCGAAGCGGAATCCGGTGCCTGCGGAACCGGGGCCGTCGCCTGCGTGGTGGTGGCGGTCGAGACCGCAGGGTTCACGCTGCCCGCCAAAGTGAAGACATCCTCGGGATACGACCTCACGGTGGATGGCGACTGGCGTCATCGCAAATGTACCGGATTGACGCTGTCTGGTCCGGTCAAGTTTGTGTTCAGCGGGGAGATCGATCTCGACAACATGGAGCTGGGTGACGCGATCGACTAAAGGGGTCTTCCCGGTCTCGTGTGTGGTCAAGCGCTCAGGAATGTGATACGGTTTTTCTGATCTATGCGAGACACAAGACCGGTTCGAAAGACATTTCCGATCAACGCGATGATTGAGCGTCGCCGCGTGTTGGTTGTGGGGGGCGGACGCGTCGGGCAGCGCAAAGTCGAGCTTTTGTTGGATTCGGGCGCCGAGGTTCGGCTCGTGTGTCCGGACTGTGTGGCGGAATTGCAAACCCTGGCCGAAACCGGGGCGATCCACCATACGGCTCGCCGGTTTGAGCCGGCCGATGTGGAGGGCGCGGCGATGGTCTTCGCCTGCACGGATGACAAGCGCGTCAACCGAACCGTTCTCGAAAGCGCACAAGCCAATCGGATTCTGTGCTGCTGCGCGGACGGGAATTGGCCGGACGGGGATTTTGTGACGCCCGCTATTATCCGCACCGGGGATGTGCTGGTCGCCGTCTCCACCAGCGGCAAATCCTGTCGGCAATCGCGGCTGGTGAAAGAAAATCTTCGGAAACATCTGGATTCGATCGAAAATTCGGATCTGCTGGTGCTGGGTACCAGTCATGAGTACCTTTCGGCTGAGGAACGTGCGCCATTCCATTTGCTGTTGCGGGAACGCGAGGCGATTGGCGGGATGATCCGGCAGATCTGGGGTGTGCATGAGTTTTTCATTCTCAACACCTGCAACCGTATTGAAGTGGTGGCCGCGATTTCGCGCGAGGCGGGAACCAGCGGGATTTTGCGGAGGTTGCTGCGGTTCGACCAATTGCCGCCGGACCGGTTTTACATGAAGCGCGGGTTTGACGCGTTCGCGCACCTGTGCCTGGTCGCGGCTGGCATGGATTCGCAGACGCCGGGCGAGTTCCATGTGGTCTCTCAGGTGAAGGAGGCGGTGGATGAGGCCGTCACGTTCGGTTGGGCGGGATCGGTCATCCGGGAGTTGTGCGATGCGGCGCTGCACATTTCCAAGGATATCCGTCATGAGGTGGAGCCGCTGCTGGACGTCGCGGAGATCGAGGATTTGGCGTTGCGGTACTTGGCGGAACAGCTGCCGGCGCTGCCGGACAGCCGTGTGCTGGTGATCGGCACGGGGGTGGTCGGGCAGGGGCTGATGGAGGATCTGCTGCGCCGCGGCTGCCATTGCGTGTGGGCCTATCATCGCAACGCGCCCGCGTCGAGCGCCCAAGACGCGCACCGGATCGAAGTGATCCAGCTGAAAGACCTGGCGCGTGTGCTGCCCACGATTGACGCTGTGGTGAGTGCGGTCAATGCATCCGAGCCGGTGCTGAACCGGTTGGAGCATGGTGCCCGGTTGAATCCGCGCGGTGTGACGCTGATCGACCTCGGCATGCCCCGGAATATCGATCCGGCGCTGGACACGTTCGGCAACGGGGTACGCGTGGCGGATCTGGATGAGATCAAACGGTGGTACCGGTCCGCCAACGGCACATTGGACAAAGTGCTGAAAGCATGTGACGCGATCCTGCGCGAGCACCGCAGCCTCTATGAGCGCATGCGGCGCAGCGTCCAGGGGGAACATGAGACCGGGGAAGAACGTCGAACGCTGAACGTCGAACGCTGAACGTCGAAGTTTTCGGCAGTGCCTTACGGATCAACAAACGCAATAACATGTTGTTACACCACAAGGATACGAAGAGCATGAAGTTTACTCATGGGCATGTTGCGGTACGGCTCGTTCGGAAGTGAAGGAAAGGTTAACCATGCAAACGGTACGCGCGAAAGTCGGGACGCGGGGCAGTCGGCTGGCGCTGGCTCAGACGCGTGACGCGCTCAACCGGATTGCCGCGCTGTTTCCGTTTCTCGAATTCGATCCCGTGACGCTGGAAACGCCGGGTGACCGGGATCTGGCCACCGACCTGCGCGTCAGTCCGGCGGATTTTTTCACGCGCGATTTGGATGACGCCTTGCGCAAGGGATGCATCGATTTGGCCGTACACAGCGCCAAAGACCTGCCTGATCCCGTACCGCCGGATTTGGACTGGTTCTGGCTGCCTTGGGGGGAAGATCCGCGCGACGCATGGGTTCTGCCGCAAGGTAAAACGTGGGCTGACCTGCCGGAGAAGCCGGTGGTGGGGGTCAGTAGCGAGCGGCGCGGAGCCTTTGCGCGGGCGCGATTCCCGCACGCCGTGCTGAAGCCGATCCGCGGCGCGATCCCGTCGCGCCTGGAGCAACTCGATGCTGGCCGGTATGACGCTCTGCTGATGGCTGGCGCGGCTCTGAACCGGCTCGGTCTGGAAGAGCGCGTGAGCGAGTGGATACCGCTTTCAGAACTGCCGGTGCCCGCCGGTCAGGGACGGTTGGCGGTGACCTTCCGACTGGGCGATCCGGTCTGGACGAGGGTGCGCGGATATTTTGTCAAAGCGGTGCGCTTTGTGGGCGCGGGGGTGGGCGTGGCCGAGTCCTGCACTTGGGGCGGCGTCCGGGATTTGCGGCAGGCGGAGGTATGCCTCTACGACGTGCTGATGGATGACCGGTTGCTGGAGTTTCTGCCGCCCTCGGCCGAGCGCGTCTTCGTGGGTAAACGGTGCGGCGAACATGCGGTGCGGCAGCCCGATATTACTGACCTCATCGCGAAGTATGCCCGTCAGGGCAGACGGGTCGTGCGGCTGAAGGGGGGTGACCCCGGATTGTTCGGGCGGCTGGCGGAAGAGACTGACGAGTTGGAACGGTTGGAACTGCCTTACCGCGTGCGGGCGGGGGTGAGTGCGCTGACCGTGGCCACCACCGGCACAGGAATGCTGCTCACCAAACGCGGCGTGTCCCGCGGGTTCACGGCATTCACGCCGCGGGTCGAGGGCGGCGCCGTAGCCAGCGTGTCGCTCGAAGCGCGTCGGCGTCTGCCGTTGGTGCTGTTCATGTCCGTGCGTGTGGCGACGGAGATGGCCGGCCAGTTGCTTGCGGAGGGCTGGGATGGGAAAACCCCGGTCGGACTGGTTTTTGACGCGGGGGCGGAGGACGAACTGATTTTCCGCACCACGCTGGCCGGGTTGCGCGAGGGTGCGGCCGCGCCGGTGGAGACGAAGGCGCCGGGACTCCTGGTAATCGGTGAAGCGGCGGCGGGCGCGTATCGGCGGGACACCGGCGCGTTGCGTGGTTGCCGCGTGTTGTTGACGTGCAGTGAGGCGTTGCTGGACAAGACCGCGTTGCGGGTGGTCGATTTCGGGGGAGTGCCGTTGCTCCGGCCACTGATCCGGCTGACGCCGTGTGTTGAAGCGGAGCGGGCGTTGACGCGGATCGCGTCGTTTGACTGGGTGGTGTTGACTTCACCCTCGGCGGTTCATCTGTTCATGGGCATGATCCGGCAGGCGGGGGTCGACCTGCGGCGTCTGCCGCGGGTGATGGCCTGCGGGCCGGGGAGTGCCGCGGCGTTTCGGCACCATGGTATCCATCCGGATCTGACGCCGCCGATGGAATACAGTGCGGCGGGATTGGCGGCGGAAATGCGGACGTTGGAAATAGCGGGATGCAACGTGTTGCGGTTGCGTTCGGAAAAGGCCGGACCGCTGTTGGCCGATGTTCTGCGCGAAGAGGGCGCGGCGGTAGAGGACGTTCTGTTGTACGTCAACGAACCGGTTCACTATCCCCGGTTGCCCGCGTCCGATGCGGTTTTCTTTGCGAGCGCATCAGCGGTTGAGGCGTTTATGGGGCAGGCGGGCGTGGAGGCGCTGGCCGGTCAGATCGTGGTGACGATCGGCAGGCCGACTTCGGAGGCGCTGGCCGGATTCGGCCGTCAACCGGATGCGGTCGCGGCGGAGGCGACCGCGGAAGGGGCGATCGAGGCGCTGGCGCGCGTGGTGATGAGCAGAGGGCTGGGGGCGAGTTGATCGATCAGCGCGCCGCTTTGGCGCGGACAGACCAGAAAGCGGTGCCGCGCATGACGCTCCGGCGGGAAACGAGCGCGCGAATTGACGCTCCCCAAGACGGACGGGTTATGGCATACTGATCCCCATGAAAGGCTGGCTTCTGGTTCTTTTTGCGCTGACCCTCAAGGCGTGTGCGCAGTTCACGGTCGAGGAACGTTTTCATTCCTGCGTTTTTACCAATGCGCCGACCGGGGAGACGTTCGCTTACCGGTTGAGCGCGCCGCAGTTTCCCCGGCCCGGCGTCCGATATCCCCTGATCCTGTTTCTGCACGGATCCGGAGAGTGCGGCACGGACAACCGCCGTCACCTCAAAGTCGGGCTGCCCGCCCTGCTGTCCACCCTGCTCCGCCAGCCTGAACCTGTGATGATCTTGGCGCCGCAGTGCCAAACCGGCAACTGGTGGGTGAAACGGCTGGCGCGCGGGGAAGACTATGCCATGCCGCCGCAGCCTGCCCCGTCCATGGAGGTCGTGCTGGCCATGGTGGACCATCTGGTGGATGCGTGTCAGGCGGACCCGGACCGGGTCTACATCACGGGACTTTCGTTGGGCGGGTTCGGCACTTGGGATGCGATTCAGCGCCGCCCCGAACGTTTTGCCGCCGCGATTCCCGTTTGCGGCGGGGGGGATATCCGGCGGGTGCGGGAACTCCGGCGGATGCCGATCTGGGTTTTTCACGGCACGGCCGACCAGAATGTCGATGTGGCCTGTTCCCGGCGTATGGTTCAGGCGCTGAAACAGGTCGGCAACCGTGCGGTCCGGTATACGGAATTCGAAGGTGCGGGTCATGCCGTGTGGGATCGCGCCTACGGGAATGACGAGGTCATCCAATGGCTGATGCGGCAGACGCGGGCGCCGGTGCCGTGGTGGCGTAGGCTGTTTGGATAAAAGGACAGTGCGGGACAGCATAGGGAAGGGGGACGTGATGAGGAAACGCGGGATTTTTGTCTGCGCGTGTCTGATTTCGATGGTTGCGGGTGCCGTGACCAACGTGTTTGAGATGCCGTTGCTCTATCCGAAACACCTCGCTCTGCAACAGCAACTGATGCGGGTCGTGCGGACGGGAGAGACTGAGGAGATGGAGCGGATCTGCCGTGAGGGCGTGGCCCTGCTGCCTCGTGACCCGACGTGGCAGTACAATCTGGCCTGCGCACTCGCTTACCGTGCCGACAAAGGGGAAGCGTTGGCGGCGCTGGATCGCGCGATCGACCTTGGTTTCCGCGACGCCGCCGCGATTGAGGCGGACCGGGACCTGAAATCGCTTGGCCCCATCAAGGCATTCCGGGAACTGTTGGACAAGGCGCGGCGTCTTCAGGGAAAACCGGTTGAGGGTATGCCGACCGTCCGTCCCGTATCCGTTGTTATGGGACGTCCGGCGGAAGTGAATGCGGAAAACACGATATGGGATTTCGAGTTCGGATGTTTCCGGACACGGTTTAACCTGCTCGTTCCGGATCTGCGTCCCGTTTCCGATTATGCGGAGGCGTATCGCGGCGCGGCGGCGGAAACGGTGCGCGCGGGGTTCAAGGCGGGGACGGCGTCCGGGAATTTCGGCGATCTGTATGTGAACCGGGACGGGAATCATTCGCTGCTGGTGGTGTCGAACTATCCCGGCCTGACGCCGGTGGTGTATGGCGAGCAGGCAAAGCAGGCCCAGGTCCACCTGAGTCTGCCGAACGGCCTGTTCGACGCGCCGGTACTGGGCAACGCGTCACTCTCCATGGTGAGTGGCCCGTATTGGCGCAGTCTGCCGCGCGCGGCCGTGACCGATCCGCTCCGGGCGATCATCTCCCTGCGTTTTTATCTCGGAAACCAGATTTGGGTGTTCCCTGAACATCGGGACCATGATCCCGAAACCGGGGATCTCTATCCGGTCAACGCCCCGTTTTTCGTGATCAGCCAAGGATCGTCGGGTTCGGACCAGCCGTTCGTGAACGCCTTCGCCGCAACCTTGGCGGCGTTCACGCCAGCGACCAAGCGCGCGCTGACGCAGCGGAATCGGATCGGTCCGACGCTGCAGCGGATTCTCCGGATCACGCAGAAGGCGGTCGCAAAGGACGAGGAGCGGTACTTGACCGGTGCGGCGCATCCGGTTGTATTCGATGCCGCGCAACTGGATGTCGAGGCCATGGTGCGGATGGCGCAGGCCATGACGCCGGAGGCGATCCCGCCCTTGGTGGCGCTTCGGACAGTGGAGGATGCCAAGGTTCAGGCGGGTTTGGATTTCTTCGACCTGCGCTCCGAGGGGCTGTTCGATACGCCCTGCTGCATCGCGCGGGTTGTGCGCGGCGTGTCCCGCGAGCGGGTGATGACCGTGGAGGCCGCAGTGCCCGGTCAGCAGCAGGAAGGGGCCTTCCGCTGGACCGTGTTGCAGGGCGACACCCGGAAAATTGTCATCACGCCTCTGAACGCAAACGCCTCGCGTGTGAAACTCACGGTGTCGTATCACGGCGCCTTCAGGCCGGTTGATGACCAAGGGATGCCCTCGGCTCTGCTGCGCCACCGCGTTGATATCGGATGCTTCGCGCGTCACGGCAAGGGATATACCGCGCCTTCGATCATCTCGTTCTATTATCTGCCGAATGAGGTGCGGGCCTATCGGGATGACGGACAGGTCCTGTCGGTTGACTACACCAATGCGGAGCACCGGTACGCCGACCCGATGCTCACCTTTGAAAAAGGGTGGAAGGATCTGTACGCATACGATGATCAGGGCCGTCTCACCGGCTGGTACCGCACGCGTCCGGGCAGGACGCCGGAACGGTTCACGTATCTGGGGCACAAGGTGCTTCAGGCCGATTCCCGGGACCGGCCTGTCCAAGCCTGTGCCGTGGAGTATCTGCCGCGCCAGACCGGCGGACAGCAAACGCCGCCGACCCTGACCTGCGTGGAGACGCGGCAACGTTTCGCGTACAGCTATGCGGACGATGCGGACCGGATCGGACGCGCGACGGCAGAACCGTGAACGGATAACAGAACGCGCGGTGGAGCCCCGGCTTGACGAGGCTGCCCAAGGCAAGGCGTTGGCCGTGAATGGCATGCCGTAACAGATTGGGTGTCGGAACGTGAGGTGAAATGCCGCTGTGGGGCGGCGGAAAGGGGGAGCGGATGCGGATGGGATGCGTGTTGGGTGTGATCGCCTTGCTGGTATGCGGTGCGGGCGCGGCGGAGCGCGAGGGGTGGCGGCTGGTGTGGGCGGATGAGTTTGACCGGCCCGGCATGCCGGATCCGGCCAAGTGGACGTATGAGAAGGGGTTTGTCCGTAATCGGGAGGCGCAGTTCTACACCGTGGCGCGCCGGGAGAACGCGCGGGTCGAGAACGGGTGTCTGGTGATCGAAGGCCGCAAGGAGACGTTTGCCAATCCCGGGCACAAGTCCGGATCCGAGGATTGGCGCGAGGCGGAAACCGCGGCCTACACTTCGGCCAGTCTGACCACCGAGGGGTTGTTCGCGGTGACATACGGGCGTGTCGAGGTGCGTGCGAAGCTGCCGCGCGGACGCGGCATGTGGCCCGCGATCTGGATGCTCGGCACCTCATTCCGGTCCATCGGCTGGCCGCGTTGCGGCGAGATCGACATCATGGAGTTCGTGGGGCATGCGCCCGCAACGGTTCACGCCAATGTGCACTGGTTTGACACGACCCAAGGCAAGCGCACCTCTTTGGGCGGCAAACTGCATGACCAGAAACCGTCGGATGACTTTCACCTCTATGTTGTGGAGCGGTTCGAGGATCGCATGGATTTCTACTATGACGATACGCTCTATCACCGGTTCTTGCTCGACAAGGCGGGTGCCGGGGAGGACAACCCGTTCCGTAAACCGCACTACCTGCTCATCAATCTGGCGATCGGCGGGGCGTGGGGCGGGCAAAAGGGGATCGACGACGCCATGTTGCCTCAGACGTATGAGATCGATTATGTGCGCGTCTATCAGCGCGCGCCCTGAACGCGTTTCACGGGGTAGCGGCGGAAGCGTTCACGCACAAGCCGGATGGTGCCGACAAGCCCCACGGGCCAGAGGCGCGTGGGCGTGGCGGCTTCGAGTTCTGCCTCCACCTCGTCCGGCAGCTCGGAGAGAAAATCGAACCCCGTGAGCGTCTCCAACTCGTCGATCGAAACCAGCATGGAGCGGACCGGGGTGCGGCGCCGGACGTGTTGCGGCATGTACACCGCGAAGGCGCGGAGTGTCCCGTCCTGCGGCTGGGTCACGACGATCTGGTAAAACGCGGCGGGCACATGGATACCGGAGGGCAGTCGCCGGGCCTCGGGTGCGGGCACCGCGCCGGCCAGAACCCAGACCGAACCGTACCGCGTAGGCCAGAGTTCCGCGATACGGAACTCCAGGTTTTCCCACGGCCCCTGATTGAGGGAGGCGCGCTGCGGGCAGATGTTCGAGGTGAGGAAGGTCTGCGCCTGCGCTGCGGGACCGTGACGCGAGGCGATCACGCGGTTGGGAACCATATGGCCGCGGTTGTATCCGCTGCGGGAGTACTCCCGGTGTTTGGGCGAACGCGGCGCGGCAGGGTCGGGCTTGAATCCGGAGGGGCGCGGTAACAGCGGGTTTCGGCACGTCGGGTCGGCCCGGTAGGCGACCCAGACCGGATGACGCCACGCGGGTGAATAACCGATGGTGAAGCCGATCTTGTTGAGCACGACCAGATCATCCGGCGCGGTGCAGGAGGGCAGTCGGCGCGGTACACCCGCGCGGGTCAGGCGGTTGGTGTCCGTCGGCTGCGGCAGGGCGGCCACGGCGTCACGGCCGGTCCAGCCGAGTCCGTCGGTGATGTCGGCCGCGGCATGGCCGACACGCGTGAGCGTTTGGGCCGCAACATCCGGAAGGTTTTGGAGCAGGCTCTGTTGGCGTTGGCGCGGCAGATGAACGAGCGCGTTGGCGGCGATCAATGTCGACAGCAGAAACAGCGAGACCAGTATGACGAAGGAGCGCGCGAAACGGAGGAGGCGGCGCGTCATCTCACTCGGCCTCCGACCGGGAGAGCGCATAGGTGTAACAGCGCGCCAGGGCTGCGTGGAAGGCCTCGGGCGTGCGGTTTTCGCGGCGCAGGGTTTCGCGGCCTTTGAGTCTGAGTTCCGTACGGAGTCCGGGCGACCTCAGGAGGCGGATGAGTCCGTCCGCCAGTCCCTCCGGCGTGGCGGGGGTGATCACGGCGTTTTCCGGCGAGAGGATGGCGCGGTTGGCGGGGGTGTCGACTGCCACGATGGGAGTGCCGGAAAGGAGGTAGTCGAGAACTTTGATGGGTGCGGTGGCGCCGGCACGGCGGGACGAGACCAGCACGTCCGAAATCGCGAGCAACGCGGCCAACTCGCTGGTGGACAATCGGCCCGGGAAAGTCACGGCCTCATGGATGCCTGCCCGGTCGAGGGCTTCGCGCATCTGCGCGATCTCCTCCGGGCCGCCGCCGACGACCACGCACCGCGTGTGGGGCAGCGTTGCCAACAGGCGCGGGAGCGCGTTGAAAAAGAGGTCGAGTCCCTGAAACCGGGTATAGGAAGCGACGCAGGTGACCAGATCCTGATCGGTCAGGGTCCGGTAACGCGCTTTCGCCAGATTGCGGGCCGGTGCGTCCGCCACCTCGGTTACGGCCGGGATGTCGGCGATCACGCACGCGCGGCTATGGCAGCCCAAGTCTGTCAGACGCGCGACCGTTGCCGCATCATGGCCGATGACCGCATCCGCCTGTCTCAGCGCCTTGTGTTCCAGCCGTCGGTAGAGTGCGGGGATGAGGCCGCGCCGGTGCGCGGGGTCTGGCGCAGGGTCGTTCCGCAGTTCCACGATACAGGGGATGCGCAGCAGGCGCGCCGCGGCCCAGGCGAGGACCCCGCTGTTGCCCTGTCCGTGGATCAGCGCATACCGCGTGTTTCCCGCAAGCCAGAGGATCTTGAGAAGCGCGAGCAGGTCCAGTGTGAGGCGGAGAAGCGAAGGGAGGGTGGGCGTGCGTCGGCAGAACGGGAGGCGTGGCAGCGGGATAGTGGTGACGGAGTCGGCAACGGTGGGCGTCTGACCCTCCGTCGGGGTGAGCAGGTCGACATCGTACCCTAAGGCAATTTGGGCTTCGAGTATATGGCGCGTCCGGTGGCAGGCGCCTTCCCAAGGGGAGTAGGGTTTCGGGGAGATGAACAGGATGCGGGACATGGGACGATCACCAACTGTCCGGCAGTTCGATGCGGATCGTCCGGCTCTTCATGGCCTCCGTCTGCGCGGGAGTGGGGCCCCCCGTGTTTTCAAGGGGACCGCCCCAGAGGGTTCCGGGCGTGGAGACGTAAGGCACCGTGAGGGTCACGCCGCAGGTCGGGCACTCGGTTTCACGGCCCGCAAGGTCTGCGGGTGCCTCAATCTCCTGATTGCACGCCTCACAAATGAATGAAACGAAGGTGGTTTCGTCAAGCCGCTCTTCCATAACTCCCTCCCCAAATGGTGAGATCATGATAATACGCCGGACAGGGTAAGGCGAGTCCATATTTCATGAAAACAGGAATTGCGGAAAGCGAAGTAACCTGTCATAGTAATCATGTTGTTGTGAACGTGTCCCGCACGATGTAACCGTGTGCGGCAGGTGTTGGAAAAGAGGGGGGATACATGACGTCCGTTTGCGCGATGCGGGATCATAAATCACTTTACCGTCAACTCATCGCCGGCATGTATGATGCGTTGCTGATCACGGACCCGAACGGGCATGTGATTGAGATCAATCCGCGTGCGACCGAGTATTTTCAGGTTAAGCCGGAGGAGGTGTGGGACAAGCCGGTGGCTTTTCTGATCCCGGGCGTCACCCCGCAGATGATCGGGCGGATCCGCAAAGGGATCGATGAGGCGCGCCACATCATGCTCGACGCCAAGTGCCAGCGTCAGGACGGAACGGTGTTCGCGGCGGAGGTGACCATCAGCGTGATTGATCTGATCAATAGCGGTGATTTGGTGTTCACGGTCCGCAACACGGAGCGCCGGCGCAAACAGTGGCAGGCTCTGCGCAGCATGGCGAATGCGTTTGAGAACGCGCAGAGCGCCTGTTTTGTGTGCGATCGGGACCGGGTGTTCCGGTGTGTCAACCCGGCCTTCCTGAAGATGTTCGATCTTCGGGAAGAGAACGAGGTGTTGGGACGGCCGTTTGAGGATCTAATGCCGGACGAGCCGTTGCCGGAGCTTTTCAATCGCGCGCTGGGTGGCGAACCGGTGGCCTGCCGGGTGGTGGCAGACGCGGAGGAAGACAAGCGGATCGATCTTGAGGTTCAGATGGGTCCGAACCGTTTGGGACGGGATGCGGTGGCAGGGGTGGTGGGTTCGCTTCTGCAGGTGTAACGGGGGCGGAAGCGGAAAGAGCGGGTGATATGAGCCGGGCGGGTGTGTTGTCTTTTGTGGTGTCCAAGAGCGAGGCAGGTCAATCGGTTCAGGTTTTTCTCGCCGCGAAACTCTCGCGTTCCCGACGGGCGGTGAAAGCCCTGCTGGACGAACGGGTGGTGTGGGTGAACCGCAAATGTGTCTGGATGGCGCATCATACGCTACGTCAGGGTGATACGGTAGAGTTGCCGGCTGCGGTGCTGCGTAAGGGCGCGCGGGACGCGAACCCCGTTGCGGTGCCGAAAATCCGCCTGCTCATCGAGGATGCGGAATATGCGGTTGTGGACAAGCCTTCCGGTCTGCTGACGGTCGGCGCGGGGAGCGTGGAGGAGCGGCTGCGCGCGCAGACGGGGATCGCGGAACTGAAGGCGGTGCACCGGCTCGACCGGGACACCACCGGCTGTCTGTTGTGCGCCAAGACGCCGGAGGCCTTTGACGCCGCCGTGGAGTTGTTCAAGACGCGGCGGGTGACCAAGCAGTATCATACGATCGTTTCCGGGCGCTACGAACGGCACGCCTCAACGGTAGATCAGGAGTTGGACGGCGAGCGCGCGGTTAGCCACATTCAGCGGATCATGCTCTCCCGCGACGCGAGTTTTCTAAAGGTGCGGATCGAAACGGGACGTACCCATCAGATCCGGCGTCATCTGGCCGCGATTCGTCATCCCGTACTGGGGGACCGCAAATACGGGGTGAAAGTTGCGCGGGACCCGCGTTTGTTGAGTGTGCCGCGCCTGATGCTCCACGCATCGGGACTCGGGTTGCCGCATCCGATGCGGCCGGGCAAAACCCTTCAGGCGCACAGCCCGCTGCCCGCCGATTTCCGGCATTGCCTGAAGCTCTTCGACATGGGGAAGTGAGGCCGGATTTCCGGTTCGGCGCACATGCTGAACTTCCGTACAGTTTGGGTCACGCGACATCCCGGCCGACCGCCGGTCTTCGATCTCTTTCCCGTCACGGATCAACGTGACGGCGGGGAGACGGTGTACGTCACGCAGGATCCGGCCGCGTTTGAGGGGGTCTTGCCGCAGGAAGGGGCGTGGGCGGTCGATGTGCTGGTTCTGTACGCCTTCGCCTTCCCGGGCACGCCCGCCGAGCAGGTGACCACGCAAATACGCCAGGGGCCGCACACCGGTGAGGCGATCGGGGTGCTGTGGCAGGCTGTGGCGGCGCGTTTGAACGCGTTGCCCCTGTGGACACTGGAGTCGATTGAGGGGATCCTGCGCAATCTCGATGAGCACGGACTGGCGCGCGTCTTCAGCCACTTCGCGGCTTGCGTTCGTCAAGCTGGCGTCGGATGCGGGCCTTGGATCGAGACCTTCGCCCCGGAGGCGCGCCGGGGGGATCGCCGTGCCTTGCCCGAGCATGCCGACTGCTCGCCGCTGGATGTTGCGGCCATGGCCGCGCATCTGCTTCCCGGCGGCGCGTTCGCACGTCTCATGCCCGGTTATGAGCCGCGTGCCGGACAGGTCGAGATGCTGCACGCCGTCACGCGTGCCTTCAACGAGGGGCGCCATTTGTTGGTCGAGGCCGGTACGGGTGTCGGCAAAAGTCTGGCCTACCTGATTCCGGCCGCGGCCTGGGCGCTGCTCAACGATGTTCCGGTGGTGGTCAGCACCAACACGCGGAACTTGCAGGCCCAACTGATCGAGAACGATTTGCCGCGGGTCCGCGAGGCGGTCTGTCCTGGCGGGCGCGCCGCTCTGCGCGTGGCGGTGGTTAAAGGGCGCTCAAACCACTTCTGTCTGCGGCGGCTCGCGATTCTGCTGGAGCAGAGCCAGTACGAACTCGATCGCCCGGAATGGCGCCATTTCGCGTATGTGCTTGCCTGGGCCGCGCAGACGCCGGACGGCGATCTTGATACCTTTGCGGGTCCGGGACGTGTCGATGCCGAGTTCCTCGCGAAGCTGGCCTCTACCGCCGAAGAGTGTCCAGGCCGTGCCTGCCGCTACAGTCGGCGCTGTTTTTTGCAGAGGGCCCGCGCGCGCGCCGCTGCGGCGCATGTGGTGATCGCGAATCACGCTCTGGTGTTCGCGGAGTCGCGGGCCCCCGGGACCGCCCTGCCGCCGCATGCCCAGATCGTGTTTGACGAGGCCCACAATCTGGAGGAGGCCGCGACGCGCCACCTCTCCACGGAGATTACGCAGACGCGCCTCACCCAACTGTTGCGCCGACTAAGCCGGGGCCGGGGGCGGCGGGCCGGGGGTATGCTGGAAGTTCTGCGCAACCATTTGGAGAAGGGCGCGGTGACTGCGGATCCGGAATACGCCCAAGCGCTGCGGCGTCAAATCCGGGAGATCCGCAATGTGCTCGAAGAGGTGCAGGCTGCGGCTCGGCAACTGTTCGAGTCGCTCCACGGCTTGATCCAGCCGGAACCCGGTCCGGTGCGTTTCCGGTGTGTGCCCTGCGACGGTCCTGACGCGACAGTTTGGCCGACGGGGGAGTCGGCCCTCGCGGCGGGAAATGCCGGGCAACCCGCATGCGGCGGCGTGTTTCCCTCCGGTTTCCGCCGCGAGGTTTTCCGTGATAAGCGGTTCACGCCCTGTCCGGACGCATGGGATGAGGACACTGTCCAAATGCATCGCATCGGGTTGAAGAATGCGATCGCCGAAGCCTCCGGTCTGTTGCTGGCCTTGGGGGAAGCCTTGCGGCAGGCGACGGAAGGCGAGCTCGCGCTGTATGACGATCAGGCTGCCAATGTCGAAGGCGCGGCAGCGTCGCTCCGGACCTATGCGATGGATCTGGATTTCGTTCTCGCCGCGTATGACGCGGAACACGTTTTTTGGGCCGAACCGCCGAGCCGCAGTGCGGGGACTGCCCATCTTTACGCGGCACCGCTTCGTATCGGTGAAGCGCTGGCCGAGACGCTTTACCGCCGGAAGGCCACCGTGGTGTTCTGTTCGGCCACGTTGCGCGTGGGAAATTCGTTCGGGTATATCAGCCGGCGATTGGGGATCGACCGGCTCGAACCGGATCGGCTCCTGACCTGTGTGGCGGCGAGTCCGTTCGATTATCTCACGCAGTGCGCGGCGCTGGCACCGGTTTTTCTTCCCGAACCCACAGGGGGCACGGGCGGCACCTATGCCGAGCAACTCAGCGGTCTGATGTTGGACGTGTTCACGCGGACACGCGGGCGGGCGATGGGGCTGTTCACCAGTTATGAAATGATGAACCGGGTCGCGCGGCTGCTGGAGGAGCCGCTGCAGGAGGCCGGCATCCGTCTGCTGGTGCACGGCACCAACGGGTCGCGCGATCAGATCACACGGATCTTCCGTACCGGCGGGAACTGCGTTCTGCTTGGAACGCATTCGTTCTGGGAGGGGGTCGATGTGGCGGGGGAGGCGCTGAGCTGCGTGGTCATGGCGCGGCTGCCCTTTGCGGCCGTCACCGATCCGATTGTCGAAGCGCGCTGTGAACAGATTGAAGATGCGGGAGGCTGCGCTTTCCGAGAGTTTTCGCTGCCGCAGGCCGTGATCCGCTTTCGGCAGGGTTTCGGCCGCCTGATCCGCACCCGGGCGGACCGGGGCGTGGTCATCATCGCGGATCCGCGTGTGGTGACCAAATCGTACGGCGCCACCTTCCGCAAGAGTCTGCCGTGCCCATTGCTGCGCGTCGAAACCCGCGAAGAACTGTTGCGGCGCGTGGAAGCGCTGTTTGCGGAGTCAGCGATGGCTCAGGAATCGGCCCGGCGCCATGGTGCCGGGGACACTACGGCTTCAGCACCTTGATCTCGATTTTACGGAAGTCGATGGGATGGCTCTCCGACTGAAGCGAGATTGTCCCGCCCTCGATCAGGAGCTTGCCGCCGTTCGCCTCGATCAGGCGTCGGGCATCGCCGTCTTTGGGGTCATACTGCGGCTTGTCATACTGCAAGACCGTCTCGCCCTCGATGCGATGGAGGATGGTTTCGCTACCGCGCGCCTCGATCTCAACCGTCACCCATTGGTCGCCGTGATAGGTCTTGGATTTGGCGCTGAGTCCGTGCGGCGTGTAAAGTTTGCCGTCCTTTTCAACATTTGTGCCGGGAGTGCAGAGGTTGGCGGTAGTGCGGTTGCCGCTGCCCAGTCCGCCCAGGAACTGGACCTCGATTGATACTGGGAACGACTGGTTCACTCCCATGCTTTCCGGCGTCTGTCCGTGGATCATCACGCCGCTGTTACGTTTGGCCCATCCGGCACCGTCCGGCAACTGCTCTCCTACAAACCGGTATTCGACACGCAGAATATAGTGGGAGAACGGGGTTTTGTAAAAAAGGTGCCCGAAACGGTTTTTGAACGCGCCGTCGTACCCGTCGTAGCGCACTTTGATCATGCCGTCCTCCACGCGGAAGGTGTTGGCGAAATTCTCGCCTGCGGGATACCCTTTGATTTTCGGGATCCAGCCGTCCAGATCTTTCCCGTTGAACAACGGGGTCCAGCCTTCCTCTGCCGCAAGGCAGCAGGCCGCAGAAAAGATCCCCGCACATAGGACATATCGTGTGATCCGCATCATGTGATTGCCTCCCAAGGTGAACGTGTTGTTTGACGACAGTGTCGCAAAATGCCATCGTTCTGGCAAGCGGACAAAGGCGACGGGGTGGTAAAAAGCGCCTTATCTGACCTGCCCAAGGCCGGTGACGTTCCGTACTTTGCCGCTCACGCGGTGCATCATCATCGTGTGTCCCGTTCGTGACCGGTTGCCGTCTCATGTCCTCTGGGGTATGAAGTGTGACGGCAGGTTGGAAGGGACAATAACGGGATTATCCGGATCATCGGACGGAGAAGCGCGTTGTTCACGGCCTGTTTCCCCTTGCCTACACCCCGTCCGCATGCCAAACTAACACTGGTTTGTCACCTGGAGGATTCGCGAGCCCGCCGGTCAGGGGCCGGTGTTGCACTGGTCCCTGACCGGCGGGGGGCGAGAATGGCAATTTCATAAGCGCATGATTGCGCGACCACGCAAGTGAAGGAAGGATATGTCGAACACAAGCAGCTTGGATGTCATCGCCTCATTGTGTAAACGCCGCGGTTTCATTTTTCACAGTTCCGAGGTGTACGGGGGGATCAACGGATTTTGGGATTACGGGCCGCTAGGCTGCGAGATGAAGCGCAACATCAAGGAGGACTGGTGGAAGACCACGGTGCGCAATCGCGAGGATGTGGCGGGACTCGATGCCACGATCATCATGCATCCGGCGATCTGGAAAGCCTCGGGACACCTTGATACCTTTTCGGACCCCATGTGCACCTGCCGGGCCTGCAAAAAGCTGATGCGCGCCGACCAGGTGTGGGACATTCTGGCGGAAGGCGCGATCGGCCAGAGTCTGAAGGCGTTGCTGGAGGGCGGCGCGGACGCGGCCCAAGTCGCGGGCTGGTGCAAAGGCAAGGCCAAAGGGCTTGCCCCGAATTTGGCGGCCGTGCTCGATGCGGACACGCTGACCGCCGCCTATGAGACGCTCAAGGCCGATCCCGCGCCATATGCCGCGGTGCGCGCGCTCTACACGCTGCTGGCGAATGCCAAGGCCCCGCAGCCTGCGGTGGTCCCCTGTCCCTACTGCGGCGGTGAGTTGACCGAGCCGCGCCCGTTCAACCTGATGTTCAGGACCGTGGTCGGCCCGGTGGACGATTCCGCGAACATCGCCTATCTGCGTCCCGAGACTGCGCAGGCGATTTTCGCGCAGTTCCAGAATGTGCTGGCCACGAGCCGCCAGCAGGTGCCGTTCGGTATCGCGCAGATGGGCAAGTCCTTCCGCAACGAGGTCACGCCGCGCAACTACACCTTCCGCTCGCGCGAGTTCGAGCAGATGGAGCTGGAGTTCTTCATCCGGCCCGACGAGGCGGTCGAGCTGATTTGCGGACACGTCACCACCTTGGACGACCATCCCGATCTCTCCGTGCCGCAGGACTCGTGGGGCTGGGAGGTGTGGCACAAATATTGGGTTGAGCAGCGCAAGGCTTGGCTCGAGGCGTGCGGACTGCCCAAGACGTCCTTTGTCGAGTACTGGCAGAAGCCTGAGGAGCTGGCCCACTACGCGCGCGCCTGTGTCGATATCGAATACCGGTTCCCCTTCGGCGTGCAGGAGCTGGAAGGGATCGCGGCGCGCTCGGACTTTGATCTCTCGCAGCACCAAAAGCACAGCGGCAAAAGCATGGAGGTGTTTGACGAGCCGCTCAAGCTCGCGGCCGATAAGCTGGATGACGCCGCTAAGCTCGCGTTCACCGATAAGGTCGTCGCCGAGTGGCGCGCGCACGGTAAGGACGAGTCCGACGCGCGCGCCTTCGTATCGAAGCTCTTCTTGGGCAAGTACGTGCCGCATGTCATCGAGCCTTCTGCCGGGGTGGACCGCATGATGCTCGCGCTGCTCTGCAACGCCTACGAGGAGCAGAAGTTGACCGACGATAAGGGCAAAGAGGATACCCGTATCGTGATGCATTTCAGTCCGCGCATCGCGCCGGTTAAGGTCGCCGTCTTCCCGCTCGTGAAGAACAAGCCGGATCTCTACAACAGGGCCCGCGGGATTTTCGAAGACCTGCGCCGCCGCTACTCCGCGTTCTGGGACGAGGGCGGCGCGATCGGCCGCCGTTACCGCCGTCAGGACGAGATCGGCACGCCCTGGTGCGTGACCATCGACTTCCAGACCCTCGAGGACGGCACGGTCACGGTCCGCGACCGGGACACCATGCTGCAGGAACGCCTTACGATCGAGCAGGTCAAAGCCAAACTGGACGATGCCTTGTTGGTGTAATCTATGACTGAAGATCTTCACTTCGCAAAACCGGATTTCGACCGCCAGCGGCGGTTGGGGATGCCCGAGGTGGTTTTCGGATCGGGCAAGACTGCCGTGCAGATCGCCGCGATCATGCGCGCGTTGAACGATGCCGGACAAAACGCATTCGTGACGCGTGTGACGCCGGAGCAGGCTGCCGCTGTTCAAACGGAGATCCCTGATGCCGTCTACCGCGAAGAGGCGCACATCTTGACCCGTGATGTCGCGCCGTTGCCGCAACCGGAAGGCAAGGTGGCGGTACTCTGCGCCGGCACGTCCGATCTTCTGGTGGCGGAGGAGGCGGCACTCACGGCCGAGCGTCTGGGCGCGCAGATCGAACGGGTTTATGATGTGGGAGTGGCCGGCCTGCACCGGTTGCTCTCACGGATCGACCGGTTCGAGGACGCGCGCGCGATTGTGGTGGTGGCCGGGATGGAGGGCGCGCTGCCTTCCGTGGTCGGCGGACTCACGGACCGTCCGGTGATTGCGGTGCCGACGAGCGTCGGGTACGGGGCGAGTTTCCAAGGGCTTGCCGCGCTGCTCGGTATGCTCAACTCCTGCGCGGCCGGGGTCACGGTGGTGAACATCGACAACGGATTCGGCGCGGGGGTTGCCGCTGCGCGGATCAACCGGCAGGGCGCATAACCACGGACGGAGGCGGCAATGATCACACGCGGAATGAGGCGGGCGGCGGCGGCACTGGCGGTGGCCGCGATACCCGTGTCTCCGGTCTGGGCTGACGGTTGCGGTGCGTCGGGATCAGCAACGGATGCCGCGGCACGTTTTATTCTGCAACTCGGGGTGTTGGTGTTTGCGGCCAGACTGGGAGGGGCCCTGTTTGAGCGGGGGCGTCTCCCGATGGTGTTCGGCGAGGTGGCCGCCGGGGTGGTGGTGGGGCCGTATCTGCTCGGCGGGGTGGCGTTGCCGTTTTTCCCGCACGGATTGATGGGGGATGCGGAGGCGTTCCTGTCGGTGTGGGGTGGGGGCGGGCAGGGTCTGATGGCCGTGATCCTCGCGGTCTTCTTTTTTCTGGCCGGACTCGATACGGACTTGCGTCAGATGCGGCGCCTGTCGGCGAGCGGGGTGCTGGCGGGTGTGTGCGGATTCCTGTTTGCGTTCGGCGCGGGGCTCGCGCTGCTTTTCCGGGCCGCGCCAACGCTGCTGGGTCCGGCGCAGCCGTGGCACACATCCGCGCTGTTGCTTTGCGCCGTCCCGATTTCCGTCACATCCGTCGGCTTTCTGGCCCGTCTGCTGGCGGTCCGCAAACGTTTGGAATCGCCGGTGGGCACCCTGTCGCTGACAGCGGCCATGGCCGGGAATGTGCTTGGGTTGATCGTGTTCACCGTGGTTGCGGGTGTCAGCGGCGCGGGAGGCGGAGTGAACGAGCTTTCCGGTGCGCGGATTGCGGCGGTGGCGTGGCGCGCGGGTGTCGGGTTGGGGGCTGTGCTGTTGTTGGGCATTCCGCTTGCGCGCCGCATGAACGCGTTAGCCGTGCGGGAGAAGAATTACGGTCAGCCGTTTGCGGTCTCTGCGGCCGGTCTGCTGATCGCGGGCGGGTTGATCGGGGCCTGCGGGCTGCCGGTCGTCTCCGGCGCGTATATGATGGGTGTGGCCTTCTCCGCGATGGATGTCCGGCATGAGATCCGCGAGCGCCTCGATTTCGTGAGTCTGACGCTGATGCCGGCCTGTTTCGCCTCGTTGGGCATGCGTCTCAATCCGAATCTTCTGGCGAACGAGACCGTGCTCGGCACGTCGGTGCTGTTGGCTGTGGCGGTGTTGGGGGCCAATCTGATCGGATGCGCGGCCGGGGCGTCGCTGACACGGTCAGGCGCCGCGACATCGCTGCGCGTGGGGATTCTGGCACTGCCACGCGCTGAACTTTCGGTGGCATTGCTGGCGGCGGTCGGCGGCATGATCCCGTTGCCCCAAAGCCTGCTGTTTTGCGCCGTGTTTCTGATTCTCTGCTCCTGCGTGGCTCTGCCGTTCCTCTCTGACCGGGTTTTGGATCAGGGGGATGGTTGCGGTGGAAGCGGGCCGGAACCGGCGCGGCTGGTGTTCCGGTTCCCTTCGCGGCAGGCGGCGCAGCTTATGGCGAACCGGATTGTTGAGCTGTTTGAGGATGAGGGCTTTTACGCGCAGGTGTTAAACCGGCATCACATGCTCTACCGCATCAGCCGCGAGACTCAGGTGATCCATCTCCAGAGCCATGACGGGGAGATCACGTTCGAATGCGGCGAACGCGAGCGCGCGCTGGTGAATGTAGTGATGCTGGAAGCGCTTTCCGATATCGAGGGGAACCTTTGTGCGTTGCGGAGACCGCTGGATGACGTGTTGCTCAGAAAAAACATACAGGTGCCGGAAGCGTCTGCGGCCGGGAGCGCGGGTGTGTTGCGGAACCACCTGTTCCCCGAGACCTGCCGTCCGCGGTTGCTGGCCTCCACTCCGGCCGGGGCGGTCGCCGAACTCGTCAACCTGTTATGCGAGAGCGGACTGGTCACAGACCGGGATCGCGCGTTGCAGGCGGTTTTGGATCGGGAGCAGAATCTCTCCACGGGGTTGGAGCACGGGCTGGCCCTGCCGCACGCCCGCACCGATGCCGTGACACGTCTGGTGTGTGCGGTCGGCCTGAAAAAAGAAGGTTTGGCATATGACACCGTGGACGGCCGCCCAGCCCGTATCGTGGCGCTGGTGCTGGCTCCCGAACAGGCGGCGTCGCCGCAATTGCAGGTGATCGCGCACCTGTGTCGGCTGCTGGACAGCCACGGCCGCGCCGCCCTGCTGGCGTGCGACACGCCGGACGACATGTATGCGGTGCTCACCGGCGGCCGCGCCGGCGCGGCGTTTTGCGCACGGCAGACGATTCCGGCGCGTTGCCTCCGTTGGCAGAGCATCGCCCTCGATTTCGATGTGGAGGATCGTCAACAGGGTCTTGCCCTGCTGTTGGCGCTCTGCGCGCGCAGCGGGGCGGTCAATGCGTTGCCGGAGGCGATGGCGGATATCCGCCGGGGCGTGGAGACGCCGCCGGTCCGGATCGGTGAGGAGGTCGCGGTATTTCCGGTACGGACGGCGCATGTCGACCGCATGGTCGCGGCGTTGGGAATCGCTTCCGCGACATCTGGCTCCGGAACATCTCCGCGCGTGTGGGTGATGGTGTTGTATCCGGAATCCGAGGCCACTGTCTACGCCGAGGTGGAAGCCGAGTTGCGGCAACGCTTGACCGGTCAGACGCTGGACGGGTTGTTGGCCGCGAAAACCGCTCACGAGGCGTTCGCGCTACTTACAGGCGGGTGAGGGAAAGGCGGGATCCGTCCGCTGTGCGGAATGCGTTGCGAACAAACGAGGGATAACACTCAAAGGGGAAAGAGAGGCATGCGGTTAACAGTCGTCATACCGGTTTATCGGGAGTACCGTCGGTTAAAGGGGACGCTGGAACAAGTCGCGGCGTTTATCCGCGACACGACCGAGGTGAAGGTTGACGCGATATTGGTGGATGACGGTTCACCCGACCGGTGTTCGGATGTGGTGCGCGAGTTCATCGCCGCTTCGGGCAGTGACCGGATCCGGCTGCTGGGCTACAAGGTCAACCGGGGCAAGGGCTACGCGGTTCGGACCGGTGTGCTCGCTGCCGAGGGCGATCTGATCCTGATGTCGGACGCCGACCTCTCCACACCGTTGCAAGAGTGGGTCCGGTTGAAAGAGGCGGTGGATGCGGGCGCGGCGATTGCCTGTGGGTCGCGGGCGGTCCGCGGCGCTCATATTCTTACGCCTCCGCCGTTGCACCGCAGGGTGTTGAGCCGGGTTTTCAACCTTCTTGTGCGTCTTGCCGGGGTTCACGACATGCGCGACACGCAATGCGGGTTCAAACTGTTCCGGCGGGATGTCGCCCGCGAGGTGTTCAGCCGTTCGCGCATCAACCGCTTCGCCTTTGATGTCGAGATCATCGCGATGGCGCGGGATTTGGGGTACCGGGTTGTGGAGGTTCCGGTGATTTGGAATTACGGCGGGCATTCGACGGTTCGGGTCTTCTCCAGCGGGGGGCGGATGCTGCTGGATGTGCTGTGGCTCGCTTTACGGCGCGCGGTCGCGGGTCCGGCGCGGCGCGTCTGAATGAAAGGGCAAAACATGAAAAAGACGACTGCGATCATGACCCTCGGGATCTTGGTTTTTTGATGGGGTGTGCTCCATCCCTGCACCCGTTATACACGGAGCAGGATCTGATCTTTGATCCTTTGCTGATTGGCGAGTGGAGAGGCAAGGATAATACGGATAAGAGTAAGTGGACGTTCACAGAGGGTGACGGGAAGAATTACATGTTGCGGATTGTTGACCACGAAGGGAAGAAGGCGCCTCTTAACAGCTCAGCCGAAGGATTTGCAGGCATTCCTCATCAAGCATGACAAGACGCCGGGTGCGTGGAATGAGGTGAACTCCATGACCCGACGAGCAGAGAAACCAAAACCGTAACGCAAACCTCGAATGGTTCCCGCTGGTTCTGTGCAGGGCTGTCCACTTCTCATGATATGTGGACGGAAGCGGGACCGCACAGGCTACGGGGGGGAAACGCCTTCAACGTTTTAGTTCAGAGGATGTTACGCTTTCTCGATCCGCCGAAAACCGTGTGTCTGTGGGGGTTTCCGTTGAATCGGAAAAGCTTACTTGTTGACGTTCAGAGGGTTAAAGGTGTTGCAATAGCTAATGGCTGACGGGGACGGTTTTCAGGTTACAGGTTACACGGTATAGGTTGTTAAGTTCTTATACGGTCTTGCCGTGTCAAGGCAGTTCCTTTATAGTTTTCCTATCTTGCTTTTACGCATCTTGACCTTTCGTGCGCCATGGGGTGAGCGGAAGGGGGAAATGAGTGAATCTTATGTTTGAACCTGTATCGAAGCAAACGGATTTTCCCGGCATGGAACGTGACATGCTGGCGTTTTGGGAGTCGCACGACACCTTCCGGAAAAGCGTGGAGCAACGCCGGGGACAACGCGAGTACGTTTTTTATGATGGGCCGCCTTTTGCGACCGGTTTGCCGCACTACGGGCATTTGCTGGCGGGTACGATCAAGGACATCGTGCCGCGGTATCAGACGATGCGCGGCCACCATGTGGAACGCCGGTTCGGTTGGGATTGCCACGGACTGCCGATCGAGGCCTTGGCGCAGGAGGCTCTGGGGGTCAGCGGCGCGCAGGCGATTCGGGAGTTCGGCGTCGCCGCCTTTAACGAGCAGTGCCGCTCCATGGTGCTCACGTATGTCGAAGAGTGGCGCAAGACCGTTACGCGCATGGGGCGCTGGGTCGATTTCGACAACGATTACAAAACCATGGACCCCGGTTTCATGGAGAGCATCTGGTGGGTGTTCAAGCAGCTCTGGGATCAGGGGCGTATCTATAAATCCTACCGGATCATGCCGTACAGTTGGAAACTCAGCACGCCGCTCAGCAATTTCGAGGCGGGCAACAACTACAAGGACGTGCAGGATCCCGCTGTGACCGTTCGTGTGCGCGTGCGTTCGGGGGCCGAGCCCGCATGGGGTACGACCTATCTGCTGATTTGGACGACCACACCGTGGACCCTGCCCGAGAATCTGGCGATCTGCGTCGGTCCGGAGATCGACTACGTGGTGGTGCGCGACTGTGAGGACGAGACCGTCTTTGTGCTGGCGGAGGCCCGGCTTCCGGTGTATTACAAGGATGCGGGCGCGTACGAGGTGCTGGCGCGTCTCAAGGGCGAGGCGTTGCGGGATTGGACCTACGAGCCGATCTTCCCTCATTTTGCGGAGTATCGGGACGCAGGCGCGTTCCGTGTGCTGACTGACAGCTTCGTGAGCACGGAGGACGGAACCGGACTGGTGCACATGGCGCCGGCTTATGGCGAAGACGATTTCCGGGTCTGCCAGCAGGCCGGTTTGAGCGTCATCGCGGATCCATTGGATGCCGCTTGTTGTTTCACCGAGGCGGTGCCTGAGTGTCAGGGGCGGTTCTGCAAGGATTGCGACAAGGATCTGATCCAGTGGCTCAAGCGTGAAGGCAAGTTGGTGCATCAGACTACTGTGACGCACAGTTATCCCTTCTGCGACCGTACGGACACGCCGCTCATCTATCGCGCTATCGAGGCCTGGTACGTGCGCGTCGAGGATCTGCATGAGCGGCTGACGCGCAACAACGCTACGGTCCGTTGGATGCCGGAGTATGTCGGCGAAAAGCGGTTCGGCAACTGGCTGAACGAGGCGCGCGACTGGAACATCAGCCGTAACCGTTTCTGGGGATCCTGCATTCCGGTTTGGATCAATGAGAATGATCCCGCGGATCAGATCTGCGTGGGTTCGGTGGCGGAATTGGAGCAGCTTTCCGGAGAACGCGTCACGGATTTGCACAAGCATTTCGTTGACCGCGTTGTGATCCGGCGCGACGGCAAGGTCTACCGGCGCACGCCCGAGGTGCTTGACTGCTGGTTCGAGTCGGGAGCCATGCCATACGCGCAGCAGCATTACCCCTTCGGGGATTTAGGAGTGAGGAGTGAGGATTTAGGAGTTGAGGATTTAGGAGTTGAGGAGAAGAGAGGGAAGGGCGGGCAGGACATCTCCACATTCTTCCCGGCGGACTTCATCGCGGAAGGTTTGGATCAGACCCGCGGCTGGTTCTATACCCTGATGGTGCTGGGGACCTGTCTCTTCGACCAGTCGCCCTTCAAGAACGTGATCGTCAACGGTCTGGTTCTGGCTGAGGACGGCAAGAAGATGTCCAAGCGCCTCAAGAACTACCCGGACCCGTCGCACATTCTCGATGCGTACGGGGCCGACGCGCTGCGGCTCTACATGATTTATTCGCCGGTGGTGCGCGCCGAGAACTTGCGTTTCTCCGAAACCGGCGTAAAACAGATTCTGCGCGAATTGCTGATCCCATGGTGGAACGCCTACAGCTTTTTCGTCACGTACGCGAACGTCGACCGGTTTGACGATGCCGAGGTGGTCCGTCCCGAGAGTCCGAATGTGCTGGACCGCTGGATCGTCAGTTCGCTCGAGACGCTGATCCGGGATGTGACGGTGGCGATGGACGGATACGACTTGCAGCGTTCCGTGCGCCCGTTCGTCACGTTTATTGAGGATCTGACCAACTGGTATATCCGGCGGAGCCGCCGCCGCTTCTGGAAATCTCAGAACGACGAAGACAAGACGCACGCCTACCGGACCTTGCGGTATGTGCTGGTGCAGCTCTGTCAGGTGGCCGCACCGTTCACGCCGTTCATCAGCGAGGCGATATACCGTAATCTGCGCGGCGCCTCAATGCCCGAGTCGGTGCATCTGTGCGATTTTCCGCAGGCGTATGCGGCGGGCCGTGATGAGGCGTTGGAAAGCGCGATGGCCCGGGTGCAGCAGGTGGTGCGGCTTGGCCGCCAGTTGCGTACCGAGAACGATCTGAAGATTCGGCAGCCCCTCGCGGTGCTGCATGTGGTCTCCGGGAATGCCGGTCTTCGCGCGATCCTGCAGGGGTATGAGGATCTGATCACCGATGAGCTGAACATCAAAACCGTGGCATATGGGGAGGACGAGACCGTTATGGCTGATGTCTCGGTGAAAGCCGATTTTCGTCAGCTGGGTCCCCGGGTCGGCCCTCGCATGAAGGCGGTCGCGGCGGCCATCGCCGCTCTTTCCTCTGCCGAGGCTGCCGCGCTTGCCGCGGGGCGCGAGGTTTCGATTGCGGTCGGGGGCGAATCGATGACCCTTTGTGCCGGGGACGTGGTGGTGCGGCGGACTCCCAAAGTGGGGATGGTCGTGGCCTCTGAGGACGATGTGATCGTTGGGATCGAGACCGCGCTGACGCCTGAGTTGATCCGCGAGGGGTTGGCGCGTGAGTGGGTCAGCCGTGTGCAGAACCTGCGCAAAGAGGCGGGGTACGAGGTGACGCAGCGTATCCGGGTTACGGTGGCGTGCGGGGCCGAGGTGCGCGAGGCGATCGAACAGTACGCGGATTATGTGAAAGCCGAGACGCTGTGTGAGGGCATCCGGTTCGATGAAGTGCATGGGCCGGTGATCGAGTTGAACGGGCACGCGGTCGGCCTGCATGTGGAGAAGGCCTGACGCTGTTGCGGGGCTGAACCCGCGGAAAGGCAGGATTCCTGATATGGCGACGAGCAAACGATCCGTCAAACGGACATCTGTGAAACCGGCCGGGAAAAAAACGGCTGCAACTGCGGCGCGGGCCGCCGCGAAACCGGAACCCCGTAAGGCCGCGCCGCAACCGGTTTCCGCTGCGGGTGTGCGTCCGCCCGTTGCCGTCGAGAGGCCTGCGGCACCATCGACCGGCGCGGTCGCGGGGCCGACCGCGCGAACCTGTCCGCTGGTGTTGGACGGCGAAATCTCGGCTGCGGCGTTCACGCCCAGGGCCTGTTCCGCCTGCGATGAGTTCGACTGCCGGTTCAACGTCACGGAAGAGGGTTCCGGTGCGCTTCGCAGTCGGCTCTTCGCTGTCGAAGAGGAGGAAGAGGACGGGGGGGAGGATGTGCTGTACGGCGCGGATTTCGACGAAGAGGGGGATGGCGGTTTCGGCGGTGCGGATGAGGAGGACGATGACCTGTTCTGAACTCTGCGCCTGAGACCGTACGCCCTGCCGATTCCAAACAGGTTGTGCCGATCAGGTTGCGGGAGAAGCCCGCGTTGAAAGGGTGCGTGATGAGAGATGCGGGACGTTTGGTGCGCTGGGGCCGCGGGATGACGGCGGTAAGACGCGAAGAACACGAAGATTTTTTGGGGGCATGGATCGAAGAATTTTGCGGCATGGGTGTCCCGCCCATGAAACACGGGCAAGATGCCCGTGCCATACCGGCGTTCGGCGTTCCTGTTATTCTCGCGTTGCGCTGGATTGAATGACGGGATGGGTATATACTGGTCCCGGATCAGAACCATCAGTTAAAGGAAGCGGGATGATGAAACTCACATTCTTCGGCGCGGCGCAAACGACCACGGGTTCGATGCATCTGGTGGAGGCGAACGGGAAGCGGATTCTGCTGGATTGCGGTCTCTTCCAAGGACACCGGAAAGAGGCGTTTGAAAAGAACCGCAACATGCCGATCGATCCCCGGACGCTGGACGCCGTGGTCCTGTCGCACGCCCATATCGATCATAGCGGTAACCTGCCGACTCTGGCGCGGCACGGGTTCCGGGGTAAGGTGTACTGCACGCCAGCCACGCGCGACCTGTGCGACATCATGCTGCGCGACTCCGCGTACCTCCAACAGCGCGATCTGGAATACGTGAACAAAAAACGTGCGCAGCAAGGCAAGGTTCTGTTCGAGCCGCTGTATGAGCAGGAGGATGTGGACCACATCCTCTCCCGCTTCGAACCGGAACCGCTCAAACGGCTGGTCGATCTGGGGGACGGAATCTCCTTGTTGTTGCACAACGCCGGACACATTCTCGGCTCTGCGCTCGTGCAGTTGGATGTGAAGACGCGCGGCGGGACGTCGCGGCGGCTGTTGTTCACCGGCGATCTGGGCCAGCCCGACCGACCGATTCTGCGCGATTACGATTTTCCGCAGGGCGCGGACACGATTCTGATTGAAAGCACATATGCGGACCGGGACCACCCTGCGCGAGAGGACGTTTCGGGTCGGCTCAAAGGATTCGTTGAGGATATCCACCAGCAGAAAGCCAGACTCATCATTCCGGCGTTCAGTGTGGGACGTACCCAGCATCTGCTCTACGAGTTGAACCGGCTGATCGAACAGCGGCGCATGCCGCTCACGCCGGTGTATGTGGACAGTCCGCTCTCGCTGAAGGCCACCCAGGTCTATGCCCGGCACCGTGAGTGCTACGACGAGGAGGCCTCTGATCTGTTGCGGCAGGGGATCGACCCGCTGCGCTTTCCGGGCTTGCAGTTTGTGGAGACGCCCGATCAGTCGAAAGCGTTGAACGACCGGCCGGGGCCGATGATCATCATCGCCGCGTCCGGCATGTGCGAGGGCGGACGTATTCTCCACCATCTCAGACAGGGCGTGGGCGATCCGCGCAACATCATTCTGATCGTCGGGTTTCAGGCGGAAAACACTCTGGGCCGCCGGATCGTCGAACGCCGTTCGCCGTTAAAGATTCTGGGGGATGAGTTTGAACTGAACGCGCGCGTCCACACGATCAACGCACTGTCTGCGCATGCGGACCGTACGGCTCTGATGCGGTGGTTCGACGCGGTCCGCGGCAAGCGTCTGAAGCGGGTGTTCGCGGTCCACGGCGAACCGGAAAAAGTCCAGGCCATGATCGAGTTGGTCCGGGCGCGCGGGGTAGAGAACGTGGTGGCGCCGCAGCCGGGACAAAAGTTTGAGGATGTTTGAGTCGTGAATCGTGAAGAGGGCGGGGAATATGCGGTGCGGAGTCTGGAGCGCGGGCGTCCCTCCCAAAGGCGGAACGAACGCTCAATGTTCACGGCATAGAGGGTATGAAGGGTGAGGAAGCTTCGTTCATTTTCGATACTGGCTACGGCAGCGGTTTTTGGCGCTGTCGCCATGGTGGCGCAGACGTTGCTGTTGCGGCGTTTCCTCTGGCGGTTTGCGGCGACCGAAAGCGGGGTGGCCTTGTTTCTCGCCTGCTGGCTCGGTTGGACCGGGCTGGGTGCCGCAGTCGCTGCGACGCGTATGGGCCGCCGGATTACGGGGATATTGGCCGACCGCCTCTGGCTGCCGTTGTCTGCGGGCATCGCGCTCTATTTTGTCCAATACGCGCTGATCGGAAATTTGCGCGCGTGGTTGGGGGTTCCCGATTATCAGGCCTTCCCCTTGGCGAGGCTTGCGGCGGGTTGCTTTGTGGCGAACTTCCCTTTTTGCTTCGTCTCCGGGTTTGTGTTGCCTGCGGTGGCGGTCCGGTTGGCGCGCGACGGATCCCCGGTGAGCCGGGCCTTTGCCTGGGAGGCGCTCGGCGCTGCGCTGGGAGGTCTTGCCGTGACTGGCTTGCTGGCCTTGGGGATCACGCCGGACCCGCGCGACCTTGCGGAGTGGCGGCGCGCCTTCCCCGACGGCACCGCGCCGTCCGGACGGTTTGAGACAGGCGGCGGTACGACGTTCTACGGGAAACACCGCGGCACCTTCTATGCCCTCTCCTCTGGCGGGGTCCGGGAGGTGATTCCGGAAACCGACCACGCAATGGGATGGGCCGCCCTGCTGTTGTCGCAGCGCCCTTACGCCCGCACGGTGCTGTTGCTGGGCGAGGTGTCGCTGGCAACGGGACTCGCGCTGGAGTCGCTGCGTCCGGATCTGGAAATCGTGTGGTGCCCGGCGGACCCTGGCTATGGTGTCGGGTTGCTGAAAAGCGTGAAGGCGGCGGGTATGGCAACCCGTATCCGCGCGGCCGGTGTCACGCCGCGGCGTTATCTGGCTGATCCCGCATCGCCTCTTTTTGATGCGGTGTTGGTGTGGCCGCCCGCCGCCACGTCTCTGGCCGGCGCGGTATGGCGCGAGACGGCCTTTCTGTGTGCGGTGCGGCAGGTGACGCGGCGTACCGGCGTTGCGTTGTTCGGGCTCGATTGCACAAGCGCCGTCGTGACGCATGAACAGGGCGCGTTGCTGGAGCGCTTTGTCCGGCGGATCCGGCAGGTCTGGCCGGAAAGCGGCGCGCTTGCGGCCGGTGCCGGGGGGTGGTGGGTGGCTGCGCAGGTGCCGGGATTGGCGTATGGAGCGGAAGACGCGGTACGTCGTTTCGCCCTGCTCAAGAGTGCGCACTATCCGGCCGAGGCAGTGCGCCTGCTCTATGATCCCGCGCGCGCGGAAGCATGGCGAACGCGATGGCCTGCGTGGCTTGCCACGGACCCCCCTCTGGCCCCGCCGGAGATGTCCGCGCCGGAAACGACGTTGGCCTACGGCTTGGCTGACGCCTTGAGCCGCACGTATCCCGAAACTGCGGCGGGATCCGTTTTCCTGCGGTTGCTGCGGCCCGAGGGTGTCCGTCTGACAGCCTATCTGCTGCTGATCCTCTGGACCGTGCCGGTGGTCGTGGGGCGCGCCCAGACCGCGCCGCGCCGGATGGTGGCCGCATGGCTCGCGGCGTGCGGCGCTTTGGGGCTGACCGCGTCGCTCACGGTGCTGAGCCGGCTCGAGATGCGTTTCGGTTCGCTCTACCTGTTAGCGGGTGCCGGGAGCTGCCTGTATCTGGCAGGGCTTTTTTGCGGCAACCGTTTGGCCGAAGGGGGGATGCGCGCCATGCCGGAGCGTCCCGTTGTCACGGCTGCGTTACCGTCGGCCTTGACCGTGCTGCTGGCGGGATGTGCCTTCGCGATGTCGGCTGGCGCGGAACGCGCCGCCACCGCTTATGTAACCCTGCTGCTCTGTTTTCCGATCGGGGTCGCGGCCGGAGGCGCGCTACCCGTGGCGTGGGCGTGCTGCGGGGAAGGACCGGAGAATCGCGCCGCGGTCTTTGTTCTGGCCGATGCGTTGGGTGCGGCGGCGGCGGGGATGTTCTTTCTGGTATTGGTGCCGCTCGCCGGGTTGGAGCGGACGATTGGCACTTTTGCGGCTTTGGCGCTCGGCTTCGCGGTCTGTCTGGCGTTCGGCGGCAGTCGCGCGGCCCGGCTGAGTGCCGGCACGGCGCTGATGCTGGCTTGCGCGGTTTGCGTGGCTCAATGGCGCGAACTTGCGCAAGCGCGGCCGGAAGAGGTGCCCGGCGGTGGCGGGGGCGCGGCATCCGTTGCGGTTCCCGCGGCACGCGGCGTTCGCATGAAGGAAGGGGAGGGGCCGCGCTCCTCCAAGCCTGCCGCGGACGCGTGCCTGCCCGGCATTCCGCGCCGGATCGATTCCGAGCGCGTGTTGCGCCAGATGGAGGCGGGACGGTTGGCCACCAACGAGGCGGCGTATTGGGAACGCGAGTAGTGGCAGGGCTCCCGAAGGTGTGATACACTGCCGCGCATGGTTGAAAGGAAAGGGACGGTCGAGATGTCAGAGGAGCAGCCGCAGTCGGGAAACGAGTATCGCGCACAGCGCATCGCTAATCTGCGCAGTCTGGAGGAGCGGGGGTTTGCGCCCTACGGGCAGGCGTTTGAGCGCACGCGCCTTTCGGAAATCCGCTCCACGTTTACGGAGGATCGCGTGGTGCGGGCGGCCGGTCGCCTGATGACCATCCGGCGCATGGGCAAGGCCTCGTTCGCAACGTTCAGCGACGGCACCGGCAATTTTCAGATTTTCGTCAAGAAGGATCGGTTGACCCCGGAACAGTTCGATGCGTTCGCCTATCTCGATCTGGGGGATTTCATTGGTGTCGAGGGTCGCCTCTTCACGACGCGTACCGGTGAGCCGACCCTTGAGGTCCACACGTGGGTTCTGCTGGGCAAGGCGATCCTGCAACCGCCCGAGAAGTTCCACGGGTTGCAGGATGTCGAAGAGCGTTACCGCAAACGTTATCTGGATCTGATGATGAATCCCGAGTCGCGTGCCCGGTTCGATAAGCGGAGCGCGATTCTGGCGGAGATCCGCGCTTTCCTGCACGCGCGCGGGTTCATCGAGGTCGAGACGCCGATCATGCAGCCGCAGGCGGGGGGTGCGGCTGCCAAACCGTTCGTCACGCATCACAACGCGCTGGACACCGAGATGGTGATGCGTATCGCGCCTGAGTTGTATTTGAAGCGGTTGATTGTCGGCGGATACGACCGCATCTTCGAGTTGGGCAAAGATTTCCGGAACGAGGGGATCGACCGCACACACAATCCGGAGTTCACCGTGCTGGAGGTCTACGAGGCCTACGGCGACCGTTCCTCCATGAAGAACCTCATTGAAGGACTCATGCCGCACCTGTGCGAAAAGGTGCTCGGCACGCTGCAGGTGGCGTACGGTGAAGCCAAGGAGATGCTGGACTTCACTCCGCCCTACCGCGAGATCGCGTATCGGGACGCGGTGAGGGAGGTGATGGGGCCGGACTGGTTTGATCTGCCGGTGGACGAGGCGCGGGCGCGTGCTGAGGCGAAGGGGGTGGACATCGACCCGTCGTGGAACCATCTGATGGTCACGCATGAGGTCTACGGCAAAGTGGTCGAGAAAATGCTGCGTCAGCCCACGTTCGTGACGCGCATCCCGCGCCAGTTCGTGCCTCTGGCCAAAACCTGCGCGGACGATCCCGAGTTGGCGGACGTCTTCGAGTTCGTGGTGGCTGGCAAAGAGCTTTGTCCGGGTTATACCGAACAGAACGATCCCATGGCGCAGCGCGCGGCGCTGGCTGATCAGGCGGGGGATAACCCCGAAAAAATCGATGAGGATTTCATCACGGCGTTGGAGCACGGCATGCCTCCGACCGGAGGGTTGGGCATGGGGGTCGACCGGCTGGTTATGATGCTCACCGGAACCGAAGTGATCCGGGATGTGATCCTCTTCCCCCAGATGAAAAAACAGGGTTGACGGAGAGACGAATGAATAGCGTTGTCAAAATATCTGCGGTTGCGGTGATCCTGGCTTTGGGGATGATTCTTTCCTCTTCCCTGTTGTCCAAACTGTTCGTCCGGATTCGGCACGAACAGACCATTACGGTTAAGGGGTACGCGGAAAAGGATATTACGTCCGACGTCGGGAAGTTCACCGCCACATGCACGGTCAGGGGTTCCAGTCTGAAGGAGTCCTACGACAAACTGCGGGAAAGCAGGAATGCGGTCATGGCGTACCTCAAGCGGTCAGGCTTTGGCGAGACGGAGCTGGTTGCGGGAACCATTCAGACCGAGAAGATTCCCAAACGGGATGCGCAGGGGAAGGAAACCAATGAAACCGAGTATTTCGACGCCACGCAGACCTTCACCGTCACGTCCGGCAATGTCCGGCTGATCCGCGACGTTTCGAACGGAATCACCGAATTGATCAAGGACGGGATCGAAATCCGGGCCGGGAGCCCCGAGTTCTACATCTCCGACCTGAAGGATACGAAACTGGCGCTTCTCGCCGAAGCGACATCAGACGGGTATCGGCGTGCGGTGGCCCTTGCCGCCAACAGCAAGGGCAGGGTCGGGAGCTTGATCTCCGCGCAACAGGGGGTTTTTCAGATAACCGAACGCCACTCCACGGACACGTCCGGATACGGCGCGTACGACACGTCGACGATCGAGAAAACGGCCAAAGCGGTCGTGACGCTCGGATACGCAATCGAACCGGAAAAATAGGCCGGAATCAGACGGGAAGGGTGTGGGCATGGGTCGGTCCCAGATACGGCAGACAGACGGCGACATGGGCACACGCGCCATTCTGGAAAGCATCTCGGATGGCGTCTTCACGGTCGATGCGGCGTGGCGCGTCACCTCGTTTAACCGGGCGGCCGAGACCATTACAGGGGTGCCGCGGAAAGAGGCGATCGGCCGTCGATGCGCGGACGTCTTCCGTTCCAACATGTGCGGGCCCGAATGCGCGTTACAAACGACCTTGAAGACCGGTCGGCCGGTGATCGGCCGCTCGGGATACATCATCAACGCCGAAGGGGATCGCATTCCGATCAGCATCTCCACCGCGGTGCTGAAGGATCATGCGGGTCGGGTCATTGGCGGCGCGGAGGTGTTCCGCGATCTTTCCGAGGTGGATGCCCTGCGGCGCGAGCTGGAGGGCCGGTTTCAGGTCGGCGATCTGGTCAGCCGCAGTCCGGTGATGCAGCGCCTGTTTGAGGTGTTGCCCGCGATCGCCGCCAGTCCGAGCACGGTGCTGGTGCAGGGCGAGACCGGTACCGGCAAAGAGCTGGTCGCCCGGACGCTGCACACGCTGAGTCCGCGCGCCCAGGCGCCGTTCGTGGCGGTCAACTGCGGCGCGCTGCCCGACACCTTGTTGGAGTCGGAGTTGTTCGGATACAAGGCCGGGGCTTTCACCGGCGCGACACGGAACAAGCCCGGACGCTTCGCGCTGGCCAAGGGCGGCACGCTCTTTCTCGACGAGATCGGCGAGATCAGTCCTGCGTTGCAGGTGCGACTGCTGCGGGTTTTGCAGGAGCGGGTCTACGAGCCGCTGGGGGCCACCCGTTCCGAGAAAGCCGATGTGCGCGTGGTCGTGGCGACCAACCGCGACTTGCAGCAGCTCTGCCGCGACGGCGCGTTCCGCGAGGATCTTTATTACCGCATCAACGTGGTGCGTGTGGAACTGCCGCCGCTGCGCAAACGCAAAGAAGACATTCCGATGCTGGTGGACGAATTCATCCGCCGTTTCAACCGCCTGCAGAGCAAGCGTGTGACAGGTATCTCAGCCAAGGCGCTGTCGTTGCTGATGGCGCACGACTGGCCGGGTAACGTGCGCGAGTTGGAAAACGTGATCGAACGCGCCTTCATCCTCTGCGGCGCGGAAAACATCGGTTTGCAACACCTGCCCGAGAACCTGACGCGCGCAAAGATGACACGGACACAGGCCGCAGCCAGCGGTCATATCAAGGACACCCGCGCCATCGCCGAGGCGCAGGCCATACGTCTCGCTTTAGAGCGCAGCAACGGGAACCGCCAGGCCGCCGCCCGCGCGCTGGGCATACACAAGACCACGCTCTTCCGTAAGATCAAGGCGTTGGGACTTGAAGGCATCTGATCCGTTACCCGCTTTGTTTTTGGTTTCGGGTTTTATCGCTATCGGGATCGGGATCGTATTTGAACATTGAGAGAGAAAATAGGGGAGAGAATAGAGCGTGCTTCACCGCGCTAGGCGCGGAGTTCGGAATTTTTCTGGGACGAGCGTCTGTTCGTCCGGGCAAGCAGACGCTTGCTTCTCCCGGTTTTATCCTTATGGATCAAGCGCTTCAGAATGGTAGCATAAGTGCGACCCAATTTTGTGGTAAAGTAGCATAAATGCAACTAGTGAAAATTCACGCCTCGCCTCCGATGATGTCATAACTGATTGCTGGACAGATGGTTACATCGATATAACCTAGCCGATGCCACTTGGCACGCGGATTGCATATATTTAAGGCGTGAAAACAGCATACTCCATTTACGGAACCCGTATCGCGCCGGTTTTTGACACGGCCAGGGACATCCTGATCGTCGAGTCGCGGGGGCAGGAGATCTGCGGCGAAAGCCTGCACAAACTGGAAGGGCGCACCCCGGCCGAGGATATCGCATGGCTGCAGTCGCAAGGCGTAAAGCGTCTGGTATGCGGCGCGGTCTCGCGTCCGCTGCATGAGATGATCATCGCGGCGGGCATACAGACCGAGGCCTTCGTGACTGGAGAGGTCAGGCAGGTCATATCAGCCGCGCTTAGCGGTTTGTTGAACAGTGCGGTCTTCGCGATGCCAGGCTGTTGCGGGCGGCGGCGGATGCGGCGCGCCTGCTCAGGCGGCGGCAGAGGCGCGGGCAGAGGCTTAGGCAGAGGTTTAGGCAGAGGAGGGGCAGGGAGCAGTGCATTAGTTAATTAGTGCATTAGTGCGTTAGTGCATTAGTGCGTTAGTTTGTTTGGCGGGGGCCGTGGAGGTCTCTCACAGAAGGCACGGAGGTTTTTTTATAGCCCCACGGCACGCCGTGGCGGAATTAGTAAAAGACAAAAAAGGAGGTACACTATGCCGGGTGGAAACAGAATGGGACCCTTGGGAATGGGACCGATGACCGGACGCGGAGCCGGATATTGCGCAGGCGGCGGCGCGGCAGGAAACATTATGGCGGGCGGACGCTTCTGCGGCTTTGGCCGCGGACGCGGTAACTGGGGTGGCGGAGGCCGCAGATGCAGGAACATGTTTTTCGCCACGGGCCGGCCGGGGTGGGCGCGCTTTGAAGGCGCGCCTGCGGGAAAGGAGGAATCATGAAAATTGCTTTTACAACATCCGGCAGTGACCTGAACGCGCCGTTGGACATGCGTTTCGGACGGGCCGCGAAGTTTCTGGTGTACGACACCGCAACCGAGACTTTCACTATCATCGACAACGAGCAAAACCTGAATGCCGCGCAAGGCGCAGGCATTCAGGCGGCGCAGAACGTCGCGGCTGCTGGTGCTAATGTAGTGGTCTCCGGACACTGCGGCCCTAAGGCTTTCCAGGTGCTGAATACCGCGGGTATCAAGGTCTACACATCAAACGCGGCGACTGTGGCAGAGGCGCTGAAGCTGTATCAAGACGGTTCACTGACAGAACTTAAGTCGGCTGACGTGGGAGGGCACTGGGCGTAATCCTTATGAACACTTCGCTGGATTGCTTGCCTTGTTTCTTCCGGCAGACGCTGGATGCGGTGCGCCGCGTGTCGGATGATACGGCTTTCCATGAGAAGGTTGTGCGGCAGGCGGCTGAATGGGTCCGCAACGTTGACCTCAGCGAGTCGCCGCCGGTCATGGCCCGGCAGTTGTACCGTTATTTGCGCGAACTGACTGGGGTTGCTGATCCGTATGCTGAAGCCAAAGCGCGTGACAATGAAATGGCGTTGCGACTGTTGCCGGGACTGCGCGAGCGGCTGGCCGCCTCGGACGACCCGTTCACGCTGGCCGTGCGCCTCGCCATTGTCGGCAACCTGATCGACCTCGGCGCCAAGAGCGACCTGACGACTGCCGAGGTCGAGTCGGCCATCAGGGATGTCGAGAAAGAACCGTTTTCAGGAGATGTCGCTGCTTTACGGCAGCGTGCCGGCAAAGCGCGGACAATCCTGTATCTGGCCGATAACGCGGGTGAAATCGTGCTGGATCGCCTGCTGATCGAGGCGCTGGGTCCCGAGCGCGTAACCGTGGCCGTGCGCGGCGCGCCGATCATCAACGATGCTACGATGGAAGACGCGCGCGCCGCCGGACTGCATGAGTTGGTCGAGGTCATATCCAATGGCTCTGATGTGCCGGGCACACTGCTGGAAGAGTGCGCGCCAGATTTCCGTAAGCACTTTGACGCCGCCGATTTGGTCATTTCCAAGGGCCAAGGAAATTTCGAGACACTGAGCAATGCGCCGCGTGACATCTGCTTTCTGTTTAAGGTCAAATGCCCTGTCATAGCAAACCACGTGGGACTGGCGCTCGGCACCCAGGCGCTGGTATGGCTGCAGGGCGCGACAAAGGCAAAGAAGAAACAATGATTATAGCGATAGCATCCGGCAAAGGCGGTACAGGCAAAACTACGGTCGCTGCCAATCTGGCACGTGTACACGGTGCGGTGACGTTGCTGGACTGCGATGTCGAGGAGCCGAACGTCCACCTTTTTCTCAAAGGGACGCCGGATGGCGAACCGCAAGAGGTCTCGATCCTCGTGCCGGAAGTAGATGAGGCGCGTTGTGACGGTTGCGGCGAGTGTGTTCGTTTCTGCGAATACAAGGCTTTGGCCGTGCTGGACAAACGGGTGTTGGTCTTTAAGGAGATGTGCCACGGCTGCGGCGGTTGCGCACGCGTTTGCCCGCAAGAGGCCATCAGCGAAAAGCCCAAACGCATCGGTGTCTTGACATCCGAGCGATCTGGCGACATCACGCTGGTGCAGGGCCGTCTCGACGTGGGCGTGGCCATGGCGCCGCCCCTGATCCGTGCGGTCAAGGCCCTGATACCCGCGCAGGGCGACGCCATCCTGGACGCGCCGCCCGGCACCTCGTGCCCGATGGTCGCCACACTGCGTGAGGCCGATTTTGTGGTGCTGGTCACCGAGCCAACACCTTTCGGTTTGCACGACCTGCGGCTGGCCGTGGCGGTTGTGCGGGAACTGGACATACCCTGCGGTGTCGTTATCAACCGCGCTGGCAGCGGGGATGACAGCGTCACCGCCTACTGCCGGGACGAGAAGATTCCGCTACTGGCCGAAATCCCGGATGACCGCCGCGTTGCGGAAGCCTATTCGCGCGGCGAGCTGATGGTGGACGCGCTGCCGGAATACCGCGCGGTGTTCGAAGCGTTGTACAGTGAAGTGAAGGGGGAAGAGAAAGCTTGAAAAAAGGGAAGGCGATCACGGAATGGGTTGTCATCAGCGGCAAGGGCGGCACGGGCAAGACCAGCATTACCGCCTCTTTCGCCGCGTTGGCTGCTGGCCGCGCGGTGTTGGCCGATTGTGATGTGGATGCGGCTGACCTGCATCTGGTGTTGACGCCGGAGATACTCGAACGTCATGATTTCGTGAACGGGCGTGAGGCTGTGATACGGGCCGATGACTGCGCCGGCTGCGGTGTGTGCGCTGACCTTTGCCGTTTCGATGCGCTGCGCCAAGCGCGGCACCCTTCCGGCAAGGCGATCTATAAGATTGATCCGATCGGCTGTGAGGGGTGCGGCGTTTGCGTCCGGTTCTGCCCGTCCAAAGCGATAGATTTTCCTGATCGGCTCTGCGGCGAATGGATGCTGTCGGAGACGCGTTGCGGGCCGATGGTCCACGCCTGCCTGTACGCGGCGGCCGAGAACTCCGGCAAGTTGGTGGCAACGGTGCGGCGCGAGGCGCGCCGTATCGCCGAGGCCAAAGATTTGCCGCTGATCATCACCGACGGGCCGCCCGGTATCGGTTGCCCGGTGATCGCGTCGCTCACCGGCGCCTCCAAAGTATTGGCGGTCACCGAGCCGACCGTCTCCGGCGAGCATGATCTGGAGCGTGTGCTGCAACTCGCCCGATTCTTCGGGATTCCTGTCGCGGTATGCGTGAACAAATGGGACATCAACCCTGATGTGACCGAAAGGATCGAGCGCAAAGCTGAAAACCTCGGTGCCGCCTGTATTGGCCGCGTGCGGTATGACAAAGCCGTGACAACGGCGCAGATCCAGCGGAAGTCCGTGGTGGAGATCGGGTCGGCAGCCGGCGACGACATCCGCCAGATTTGGGAAGGGATGGAGGGTTCATGGAGGGAGCGCGCGTAAACGCGCTACACAAGACGGCAGGCCCGGCAGCACCCGCAGCGGTTCCGGCGGTCCGAGACGTCCCGCTGTACTGGCAGGGATTGGAGAATGCGAAACCACAAAAAAGGAGTTACGATGAATACGAATAAGATCAAGATTGCGATACCGATGGCAGAAGATAAGCTGTGTTTGCATTTCGGCCACTGCGAACGGTTCGCGCTGTTGGATGTGGATTTGACGGGGCGCAAGATCATCCGCCGCGAGGATGCGGTGCCGCCGCCGCACGAGCCGGGCGTACTGCCGCGCTGGCTGGCGGAGCAGAAGGTGGAGATGGTTATGGCCGGCGGCATGGGACAGCGGGCACAGGGGCTTTTAGCCGGGCAGAACATCCGTGTGATCGTGGGGCTCTCGCCCGACACCCCTGAGAATATCATCGCGCAATATCTGGACGGCACACTGAAGTCCGGCGAGAATGTCTGCGACCACTGAAAAAGGCGATGGGCCAAAAAGTTTCCATCACCATCTTGGCGGACAACCTCGCGGCTGAAGGGCTGGCGTCTGAACATGGTTTCGCTGCCTGGATTGAAACCGACGGCGCAAAAATCCTGTTCGACACCGGCAACGGCGATGCCATGATGCAGAATGCCGAGACGTTGGGTATCGCCTTGCCGCACGCCGACATGATCGTATTAAGCCATGGGCATAATGATCACACCGGCAATCTCGCTACGATCTTGCAGCAAGCGCCGCAAGCGCGGCTCTATCTGCATCCGGAGGCCTTGCGGCAACGGTACAGCATCCGTGAGAGTGCCAAGCCGATAGGCATGCCCGCAAGCGCGGTGAATGCGGTCTCTGGGCTTGCGGAGCACAGACGTATGTGGGTCACGGCCACCGTGCAGATTTCTGGAAAAGTCCGGCTGACAGGACCGGTGCCGCGCAGAACCGCATACGAGGATACGGGAGGGCCGTTTTTCAAGGATGCCGCAGGCGCTCACCCAGACGACATTCCCGACGATATGTCGCTCTGGATCGAAACCAGCGCAGGCTTGGTGGTCTGTCTGGGTTGCTGCCACTCCGGCGTGATCAACACGCTGACCCATATCACGGCTGTTTCCGGCGAGCGGCGGATCCGTTGTGTCGTGGGCGGCACACACTTGGTGCACGCTTCCGCCGAAAGAATGAAGCAGACAAGCGCGGCATTGAAAGCTTACAATATCCCGCGTGTTATTCCTTGTCATTGCACCGGCGGGGATGCGGCATTTTTTCTGAAAGAGGAACTTGGCGAAACAGTGCATCAGGGTTACGCGGGTATGCGAATCGATATCTGATGCGGCAAAAAGGATGATACATGAGCAAGAAGTTGAAAGTGGTGGTGGTCGGCGGGCTGGTTGCCTGACCCTACGGAATCGTCCGCGGCGCGTGAGGACACTCGCCCTCCAAGAACCGCCGCATGTCGCATGTCGCCTGTCGCCTGTCGCGGTATGGGCAGAAAAAGAACTACGCAAGGAAAGAAGGTGTTTATGAGTGACAACCAAATTATTTTTAGATCGATCGGAATAATCCGTACCGAGCACACAAATCCGGAAGCCACGCCAATACAACCGATATTCGCGAAGGACTGTGAGGGATGTGTCATGGTTGCCCCGGAATTCGTGGCGGGTCTGGCTGACATAGAGGATTTCTCGCATGTATATCTAGTGTACCATCTACACAAAGTAAGTCGTGTGACTCTGGTCACCAAACCTTTCATGCAGGACAAAGAACACGGCGTATTCGCTACGCGTTCGCCATGCCGCCCGAACCCGATCGGTTTGAGCATAGTACGACTTGTCAGCCGTGATGGCGGCACCCTGATCGTAAAAGGAGCGGATATGCTCGACGGTACGCCGCTACTGGACATCAAGCCTTACACGCGGCGTTTTGACAATATTTCTACTGAGCGTAATGGCTGGCAGGACGAAGTGGACGATGCCACTGCCGCAAAACTTGGAGTCCGTAACTACTGCAATCGACACTTGTCATCAGCAGAATGAAACCACAGGAAAACCAAGGCAGAAGAGCTTTTAGGGACGTGGGGTTCTGCTAGTCCCCTTTTGGACTTTGAAGCGACAAAATATGAATTTTGAAAGGAGTTAAATGAACCAAGAGAAAACAGCGTGTGATCAAAGCCAGTGCAACGCGTGCAGCGATGCGTCGTGTCCCTCAGCAGGCAGGCAGGCGCAACAGCCGCCCATGCCTGACGATGCCAGACTGAAGAACCGTCTGAGCCGGATCCGGCGCAAGGTGGTCGTGATGTCCGGCAAAGGCGGCGTGGGAAAGAGCACGGTGGCAGTGAACTTGGCGATGTCCGCTATGCTCTCGGGCCAGAAAGTCGGGTTGCTGGACATCGACCTGCACGGGCCGAGCGTACCGGTCATGCTCGGTCTGGTCGGCCAGCGGCTGGAAGGAGGCCCGGACGGCATGTTGCCCGTGGAGATCGGCGGCCTCAAGGTGCTTTCGGTCGGTTTTCTGCTGAACGAGCAGGATGATCCGGTAATCTGGCGCGGCCCCATGAAAATGGGCGTGATCCGCCAGTTCATCGAGGATGTTGATTGGGGCGACCTTGACCTGCTGGTGGTGGACGTGCCGCCGGGCACCGGCGACGAGCCGCTCTCGATTTGCCAACTGATACCGGAACTGGACGGCGCGGTGATCGTGACGACCCCGCAGAAAGTGGCGGCAGCGGACGTGCGCAAATCCATCAATTTCTGTAAAGAACTTGGTGTGGCTGTGCTGGGGGTGGTTGAAAACATGAGTGGTTTCGCCTGCCCGAAATGCGGCGAGGTCACGCCGATTTTGAGTGCGGACGGCGGACGCGTGACAGCCGATGAGATGGGCATACCGTTCCTAGGTTCGATCCCGATCGATCCGTTGATCGCGGAATCGGGTGACAACGGCAAGCCTTTCGTCGAATCGGCGGCGAGTTCTCCGGCGGCCGGTGCCTTCCGCGAGATCGTGAGGGTGTTGACGGTCACTCCGACGCTGTCACAGGGAAAACCGGCATGTGTTTAACCTAAAAAGAGCAGTTGAACTTTCAACTGCTCTTTTTAGGTTTATAGGTTTAATGCCTTACGGTCGATCAGGCCAACGAAAACGGATTGCGTACGGCAACGGGATGTGTCACGCTACCCTATACGTTTTCATGTCGCGGCGGGCGTCCGGTTTACGGGTGCGCGTGGAAAGAGAGGATGCCCCGGTTTGGCGGGGTAGGGGAAGGGAGTTTTGCGTGAGGACGATGACGGGGTTGGGATTGGCGCTCTTGTTGGTGGGCGGGGGGCAGTGTGCTGATTTTTATGTGGCGACGAACGGGGCGGACCGCGCGGACGGGACACGGGAGAAGCCGTTGGCTACGCTGGCCGCGGCACGCGATGCGGCACGGCGTTCCGGAGGCGGTGGACACCGGATCCGGTTGTTGCCCGGTGAGTATTTTCTTGAAGAACCGCTCACGCTGGATGCGCGGGACAATGGGCTGACGGTGGAAGCGGAGGGGGCGGGCCGCGTGACGGTATATGGCGGCCGACGTGTCACGGGGTGGCACCGTGACGGCGAGAAGTTCTGGTGTGCGGATCTGCCGGAGGTTAAAAGCGGCGCGTGGGATTTCCGGGCGCTGGTGGTGAATGGCCGGATGCCGGACCGGGCACGGATGCCGGAAAGCGGCTTCTTCACCCACCAGAACGTGTTCAATGCCAAATGGCTCTCCAGCGTGGGTGGCGGGTGGGAACGCAAACCCACGCACGCCGATCTGACCACGCTCGTCTATCATCCCACCAATCTCCCCCCTTCGCTGGAGGTGCGTAACGCGGAGTTACGCGTGTATCACATGTGGGATGATTCGCTGGTGGGGGTGGCCAGCAACGATGTCGCGCGGCACACGTTGCATTTCACCTCTCCGGCGGGCCACCCCGCAGGAGCGTTCGGCGTCAAAAAATACGTGGTCTTCAACACGCGTGAGGGCATGACGCGTCCCGGACAGTGGTATCTCGACCGTGCCGCGGGACGTCTGGTGTACTGGCCGCTGGCGGGTGAGAGGATGGAGTCCGCCTCGGTCATCGCGCCGACCCTGACCTCGGTGATCCGCCTACGGGGGAGCGCCAAGGCGCCGGTCGAGCGTGTGACGCTGCGCGGGTTTTCGGTGCAGGCGACGACCACACCGCTGAAGCCCGGCGGCTTTTCGGCTCACGCGTATGACGGCGCGGTGGAATTGTATCATGCGAAGGAGTGTGCACTCATCGGGATGGAGATCTGCCATGTCGGCGGCCAGGGTGTCAAATCCTGGGCACTGGACGCGTGCCGGATCGAAGCGTGCCACATCCACCATGTCGGCGCCTGCGGCATTCGCACGGGCGGTGACGCGAGTGTCATCGAGGGCAACCACATCCACCACGCGGGGGTCTACCAGCCGAGTGCGGTGGCGTTGCAGTTCGGGCGTGTGCGCCGGGATTCGAAGCTGTCGGGATTTCATATCCGCCGTAACGAGATTCACGATGCGCCGTACAGCGGCATGACGGGCGGCGGCTCGGATCACCTGATCGAGGAAAACCTCATTTACCGCGTGATGCGCGAACTACACGACGGTGCGGCGATTTACGGATCGATGAGCCGCACGGTGCTGCGCGGCAATGTCGTGCGCGATGTGGTGGAGATCGGGCAGGGGTACGGTGCTTCCGCTTATTATTTCGATGAAGGGGCGACCGGCAACGTGGTCGAGCGCAACGTGGCGATCGGGGTTCCGATGCCGACCCACAACCACATCACGACCGGCGTGACGATTCGGGACAATGTCTTCGTCTCGGACGGGGATATGAAGTTGTCGTTTCCCCGTTCTCGTGATTGTGTCTTCACGGGCAATACGCTGTACGCGCCGGGCAAGGTTACGGTGACGGCACCCAACGCGGTAACCTCTTGGGTGGGTAATGTGCTCTTTTCCGGAAACGCGCAGGGTGGTTCAACTCCGGCGGCCTTTACAATCACCGACGCGATGCCGCCCGCGCCCGCGCCCGCCCGCCGGACTTGGGCCGTGGCGGTGCCGCGTACCGAACAGCCGCCGGTGATGGACGGTGAAATCGGTGACGGCGAATGGGCGGGGTCGTTCGTGAATATCGACCGCGACCCGTCACGCTGGCTGGCCAGCGGCGCTCCCGCCTTCATCAAGCTGATGTATGACGAACAGTATCTCTATGTGGCCGCGAATACCGTGCTCTTCGATATCGGCCTGTTGAGTAAGGGCGATCGTTGGGGGCAGGATGACGGCGCGGAACTCTGCATCGCCGGCGCGAAGGGTATTGCCGTGATCCGCGGATTTGCGGGCGGCGCGTGTGTGAGCGTCACGGATGCGGGTCTGCCGTCGGAGGAGGCGGAACGTTTGGGCAAGGCGGTGCGGTTTGCCGCGAAACCGTACGGGAAGACGCGGAATGATTGGAAAAGCGGCTGGCGCGGCGAGTGGGCGATCCCCTTCAAGGAGTTGGGGATTCGTCCGGAACCCGGTATGAAAGTGGCTTTCAACTACGGTCTCTTTCGCGCGGAAGACAAGGTGTGGCGGTCGCTGGAAGGCACGGGTGCCGCGAACTGGCGCCTCAGTGAGGCGGCGCTGTTGCAGTTCAAGTGAGGGGGTGCGATGCGGCGGTATCGTTTGACGAAGGCGGGGTTCGAGGTCTCGCGGTTGGCTTACGGAACGTGGCGCTTGTTGGCGGACAAGCCGACCGCGCAGGAGGTCAACCGGCGTCTCCATCTCTGTTTGGAGCTGGGCATCACGACGATCGACACAGCCGAGATTTACGGGAAATACGGGGTGGAGGCGCTTCTCGGTGAGGCGCTGGCCCTCTCGCCCGGATTGCGGGAGCAGTTGGAGATCGTCACCAAGGCTGGCATTTACGTGCCGTGCGAGGCCTGTCCCGAACGGCGGACGGCGCATTACAACGCCACGGCTGAGCAGCTCTGCGCCAGTCTGGACCAGTCGCTGAAGCGGTTGCGGACCGAACGCATCGATCTGTTCCTGATACACCGTCCCGATTGGCTCACGCGGACAGAAGACACGGCGCAGGGGTTGAACCGTCTGGTTCAGGAAGGAAAGATCCGCGCCGCGGGAGTTTCGAATTACGCTCCGGCAGGGGTCGATCTGCTGAACGCTTGTCTGGACCGGCCTCTGGCGGTCAACCAGATCGCCTTCAGTCTGCTGCACATGGAGGCGATGGAAGACGGTACGTTGACGCAATGCGAGCGGTTGGGCATGACGCCCATGGCGTGGAGTCCGTTGGCCGGCGGCAGGCTGTTTGATCCGGCTGAACCGGCGGCCGGTCGTTTGGCTGCGGCGGCTGCGGCATGTGCCGTGCGTTACGGCGGCGTTACGCTGGATCAATTCGCGTACGCGTGGATTCTGGCGCATCCGAGCCATCCGATGGCGATCATCGGAACCAACCGTTTGGATCGCCTGCGACTTGCGGCGCAGGCTGATGCGCTGACATTGGAACGTGAAGACTGGTATGCGTTTTGGGAGGCGGCACAGGGACGTCGAATCCCCTGAAGCACGGAGGGACGGAAGATGGAACGGCAAACCAGACGAGGCGGGACAACGACGGGACGCTCCCGCACACGGAACCGGATTCTGCGGGCGGCCACAAAGGTTTTCGCCGAGTATGGGTTTCGTGAAGCCACCACGCGGATGATCTGCGCGGAGGCGGCGGTGAACAGCGCACTGGTGAACTACCATTTCCGGTCGAAAGCGGAACTCTACCGTGCGGTGATCGTCTCCCTGTTCGAACACATCGGCAAACCCATGATGCGGATCAACGAGACGGTGACGGATGAGGCGTCCTGGAAAGCCGCGGTGCGGACATGGATCGAACGGGCGCTGGCGATTTGCGCGGCCAGCAAGCCGCCGGAGGTGTGGGCGGCGCGTCTGATGGGGATGGAGGAGTGCGTGCCGTCGGAGTTGGCCCAGGACATCGAAACAAAATTCGCGAAGCCGGTGCGCCAGTGTTTCCAACGTCTATTGCGCATGGGCATGAAACGGGACGACCCGGTAGAGATCGGGCTTTGGGCGAGCGCCATCCATGCGCAGTGCGTGGTGTTCGCATTGACCCGGCCGGGATGGGTTGAACGTTTCTGTCCGCCCGGCACCAGCCGTGAAGATTGGCTGCGGCGGGTGACGGAACACATTTGCGAAGGGGTGTTCTCGCGTCTCTCCTACCAAGGCGCGCGAAAATGAGTGCGCGGGAAATGGTGCCGCGTTACGGCTCCTCGCTGCGGGGTTTGTCGGCAGGGGTCAGTGTGGTGATCCGCGTAAGTGAGGCGTGACGCCAGCGGGCGCGGGTGCAATACGTCGCCAGACCGAGCGGGGTGGTCTTGTCGATGTCGCTGCCGGGGCGCAGGCTGAAGCGCGTGGAAGAGTCGAACTCGATGCGCGCGGAATAGAGGTCGTCATTCAGAAAAACTTGCAGCACACCGGGCGTGACCCGAACGCGCAAACGGTACCAGCGGTTGTTCTCAAAGGTGACGTGTTCCGACCACTGATTCTCCGAGGCGTCCATATAATCCACGGAGGAGACGCCGCAGAGGCCGCCCCCCCAGCCGCCGATGATCACGGTGCAGAAGTTGGTTTCCACCGGCAGGGTCAGCGCCACAAAGAAATCTGTGCCCTGAACCCGCATCGCCTCCAGTTCGATCTCATAATTCAGGGTGGGCATTGCATTGGTGTAGGCAATGCCGGTCATGGGAGTGCCGAAACCGCACTCCACAGTCCCGTCGGACAGAACGGTCACGCTTCCGGCCCCGATCATGTCGGCGACCTTCCAGCCGGAGAGATCGCGGCCGTTGAAGAGCGGAAAGGAAAAGTCCGCTGTGGTCACAAGTGCGGTCAGCAGGACGGGAAACAGAAGGTGTTGTGTTTTCATGGTTTCAGGATAGCGTATACGATGACGAAAAGCGATAACAACAGATTGCCGGTTACACGTTACAGGTTGTAAGAACGAGGCGATGGTTAAAACTTGCCTATACATTGACAGGATTTCCCGCTGCGCGGGCGCCCCCGCCCGCCAGTGAGACACCCGTCGCCTGTCTTTTGTCCTCCCCCTTCCTTAGCGGCCGGACGGTAGGGCCTGCAACAAACGTTGCAGGTGGAAACGCATGAGGGGCGCGTCGTTGACGGGGGACGAACCGAGAGTCGGCGGAAGGTCCAGTTGTTTCAACGCGATCAGCAGGTTGCGGCGCGCGGCAGCGTGCTGGCCCGCCAGAATGTGGTACCGGGCGAGCATGAACCGGTTCGCGCTGGGAGTGCGTCCCTCCCATACCGGGTGGCGGAGGGAGGCGTCGAGCAGGGCCGCGGCATAAAACCAAGCCTGATTGGCCGCGCACCGTTCGGCATGCAGCGCCAGTCGGGCAGAGTCTGCGGGGGTGCGGGTGGCGTCACGGTCCGGCAACATCGGGAACGTGTCGTATGCGTTCGTGACCGGTTCGGTAACCACGCCGGACGCAACCGCCGCATCACTGGCATGGATCCGCGCCAGCAGATCCGCATACTGACGTGCGGTGGCGAAATCCAGCAGCCACAGGTTATCGCGTTGGCGCAACAGGACGTGCCGCCCTTCATCGAGAAACGTGAGCGCGTCAAACGGCTGCCGGACTCCGGTGAGGGGAGCGAGTGCGCAGTGCGCCCATTCGCGGCGTTCCGCGCCTGCGGCGATGCGCAACACGTTCCCCTCCGTCAGGCTCAGGCACCAGCGCCCATCCGGTGAGATGGTCTGAAGCGGATCGGCGGGCGGTTGCGGTCGGGAAGAGAGCGCGTCCGCATGGAAGAAAGGACGCGCGCGGCCCTCGGGCAGGTCTAGGATGACGCACCATTCGCGCTCGACCGGCGGCTCGCCCGGGAAGCGGGTCAAGAGAAACACGGTGAACTGCGAGCCGTCCGGCGAAGCCAACGTGGCGGTCACCGCGGTATCGGGTGTGTGGCGCCAGGCGTTGTACTCCGCCAGCACGGTTTGCGTCAGGGTGTCCGTCACGGTGATGCGCCCCTCGCGGGCACGGAAAATCAACAGACCGTTGCCGGAACAGACGGTGTGCGCGTCGCCCTTTCCTGCGTAACGCAGGCCCGGCAGACTTTCGATCGCGTACCCCAGTAGCGATCCGCTCTCTTCGTCCGCCGCGAAGAAGACGTTGCGGGTCACGGCCACCGGCGTTCCGGGAAAACGCGTCTGCGGCGGCGGCGGTTGCCAGACCTCGACCATTCCTTGTCCGAGCGCGTCGAGATTGAGGATCTGGCCTTTGGGGCTGAGTTCCATGGCGAACCGCTGCCCGTTCGCCGCATACCGTACGAGCGTGTGACCGCCGATGACCGCAGGCTGGGCGTAACATTCCGGCCAGCGCATAGAGACGGTCCAGACCCATTGCGTGGTGATCAGGTCACAGAGGCCCACGGTATGGCGTTCGAGCACGTCGATTTGGCGCGAAACAGCCAATGCGTGCAGACCGTCCTGCGTCACGAACCAGAGCCAAGACCGATTCGGCGCGGGCGGTGCGATACGGAACAGGATCTCAGGTTCCGTGGCGCGGGCGGCCCAGATGCGCAGGTTGGCTTCTTCGATGGGCAGCCCCTCATGCCGCAGGTCGCGGCGCCAGAGCGTCAGCCGTTCGACCGTATCGGTTCCACCGGTGAAAGACATTTCCTCCGCCACTCCGGCGGCAGGCGGTCGGGGCCGGGGGTTGAACTTGTGAAAGGCCAGCATGGCGAGAACGCCCAGAAGGGCGGGGATCAGCACCAGAGCTGCGGCGAGCGACAGCGTGTGTGCCAAGTGGGTGGGGGGGGTATGGTTGGATCCGGTTTCGGTCGGTACTGGGTCAGGTGGGTTTTGCATGGCATTCATTCTACTGTTCCCGCGCCGTAAAAATCAATCAGGGTGTTGAGTTCCGCGGGCGCGACATTGGTGCCGCGCAGGATCGGTACGGCCGGGGCGGTTCCGCTCACGCGCGCGATGCGCGCGTCGGAAAGATCGGTATCGGTGTTTCGGCGCGGGGGGGGTGCGGACAGGGAGGCGCTGGGCGGGACTTCCGGCACGGTTTCGCGCGCGGCAGGCGGCGGGGCCGCCTCTGTCGGAGCCGGTTGGGGTGCCCTGTTCCGTTCGGCGAGGTGGCGGCGCCAGCGTTCGTTCAATTCCGCGTCTCTCGCGCGCTTTTCCGCCACGGCGCGGTCGAGCGCTGTGACGCGTCGCGCATAACCCAGAATCCCCTCGACGATGGCTCCGGCGCACGCCGCCTGCCAAGGCTCCGTCTTCATCAGGAGGGTTTCATCGCGGTTAGAAAGGAAACCGAACTCCAGAAGCGTGGCGGGGCAACCGTTTTCGCGCAGCACGAAGAAGGCTTGACGTTTCAGGCCGCGGTCCACCGTGTTGGTCAAAGCGGCGAGGCGGCGGTGGATTGCAAACCCCAGCAGGGTGTTGTGATAATCATTACGGTTGCCGATCTGCCAGCCGCGCGCCGGGCTCCCCTCTGCCGTACCCGGAAAACCGCTGGGCGGCAGCACATACGTCTCGACCCCCGTGGCGTTGGTGTTGGCCGCATGGTTGGCATGGAGGCTGACGAACAGGTCGGGCCGATGCTTTCGGGCAAGGCGTACCCGCTCATCCAACGACAACGTGACATCCCGCGTACGCGTGTACGCCACCCGCATGCCGGAACGCTTGAGGAGTTCGCCGACGCGTTTGGCGATCGCCAGCGTCAGATCCTTTTCCCGTACCGCCGGGTTCCCGCACGATGCGCCGGTGTCGTCCCCGCCGTGTCCCGGATCCAACATCACACGCAGGGGTTCCGGCACGCTGCCGGCTTCGGGCGTTGGCAACAGGGAGATCTGCAGCAGATCAAGGTCCGTGCCCGCCAACCGCCAGTCTCTGGCCGCGATCGAGCCGGTGGCCGGAGCATTGAGCCAGACGGTCGTGCCGTTGACGTCCGCTTTGCGGCGCCCCGGAAAGAACCGGATTTGGTGCTGTTCGTTCGAGAAGAGCAGGGATTCGCCGTCCCAGTGCGGGTCCCCCGTCCCGAGTGCGTTCTGGATCTGCGTCAGATCGCGCCAGACGATCGGATATGGCGATTCAGCCTGTGCGCGGCACGGGCTTGCAATCGACAAACAGCAAAACAGAAAAAGAAACAAACGCCAACCAATCATGATGCGGACACAGTATACGGGAGAGAGCGCCGAAGTTGAAGGAAGAAATGAGGGTGTGAAGCAATCGGTTCGTGACAGGGGCATGCGAGTCGAACGCGTGTTTTGTGTGTGCGCAAAGGGAGCGCGGGCGTCTTCCGCGCTACGCGCGGATTTAGGAGTTAGGAGTCAGGATTTAGGATTTAGGATTTAGGAGTTAGGAGTTTTTTTCACTTTGACGTGCTGAGTTCGGCGTTGGGCGTTCGGCGTTCAAAGGCGGCGGCGTGAAACGCCGCCCGGACGAGCAGACGCTCGTCCCTCGTGCGCCCAGCATGGGCATGTACTAGTCAACTGAAAGGAGTTGACCGCAAAAGCAGTGACAGCAAGCGTAGCGAAACGGCAAGGCCGCGACCGCAAGGGAGCGGGCCGGAGGAAGCCGCTGGCAAAGACACGACCGCAGGAACACGAACGGGCAGTGAGGCATGGTTCGGGCGATGAGTGTGCGAGGAAACACGAAATCCGACAGTCACCGAAAGACGCACTGTGTAGAGCCCGGCGGCACGGGTCGAAAGTACATGCGCCTTACCTGGGGAGGCCCCGCGCGTGAGAGCGCGCGGGGAGTCAGCAGAGGCCGTAGTAGTGAAGATGCCCGCCGAAAGGCGGGAGGAGCGAAGGGCCGAAGGACAACGAAAGTGCGGTCAACCGACCGCCTTGGAAGGACGGCGGGGAGGGATGCGAAACAAGGGGGCGCGACAACTACGGTAGCCACCCCTACGGCGCGGCGGGCCGGGGCCGGTGGATTCCGGCTCTGTCCAGCCGCGCGCGGCCTGAGTCAGGCTTCCAGCGGCATGGAGGTGATAAATGATGCACAATGAAGCGAACACGGTGTTTCCATGCCGTGGGACTTTGCGGGGGCGCGTTCGTGACCCCCGCCGTGTCCAACCGCCGTATGCGGAAAACCGCACGTCCGGTGGTGTGGGAGGGACACGGGGCGCAATCCCCGTGTCTCCACTCGATCCGTTGCTCCGCGAGGGGGCCTGAGACCATCCTTCCGCATGGCGGAAGGCGGCTCGTGGGGACGCTCGCCCTCTACCCTTCGCGTCTCGCGTGAGATAACCGAGCAAAGCCATCCCCCCAAAAAAGCTCTGTGCTCTCTGTGGTTCCAAAAACTGTGCAGTGCACTTCCCTTCTCCTCTACCGGGGGAAGGTGACGCGGTAGAAGCGCGAGGGGAAGAGCCCGGCCTTGTCGTCGGTGAAGGTGACGGTGCCGCCGGCGGGGATGGTGGTGTCGGATAGGATAGACCAGTCCGGAGACGCGAGGCTGTCGCTGGTTTCGAGGTGGACAGGGAGGACGGCGGTGGCGTTGCCGGTGAGGGTGAGGACGAACGCGCCGGAGGCGGTGAAGCGCGGTGGTGATGCCGAACTGAAGGCGGGATTCCAGCAGACGGTGGGGTAGCCGACCAAATGGGGTTGCCAGTTGGCGGTACCGGGAAGATAGTAAATCGTGACGGGGGCATCAAGGAAGGCAGAGACGCTGACGGTTGTTGGGGCGTCGCCGGTGAAAAGGACGGATGTGAGGGCGGTGCATCCGGAGAAGGCTTGGTCGTCGATGTGGGTGACGCTGCCGGGGATGGTGACGAAGGTGAGGGAAGTGCAGTCACGGAAGGCCTCTGCGTTGATGTGGGTGACGCTGCCGGGAATGGTGACGGATGTGAGGGAGGTACAGTATGAGAAGACATCATAGGCGATGACCGTGATACTGTCAGGGATGGTGACGGATGTGAGGGATGAGCAGTAGGCGAAGGCTGCGTCGCCGATATCCCTGACGCTATCGGGGATGGTGACGGATGCGAGGGATGTACACTGGTAGAAGGCTGCGTAGCCGATGTTGGTGACGCTGCCGGGGATGGTGACGGCGGTGAGATTGGTGCAGTTGAAGAAGGCTTCAGGGTCGATGGCGGTGACGGGACAGCCGTTTGATGTTGCCGGGAAGAAAAGGTGGTGGCCGGTGTACGAAGCATCAAGGCCGGTGATCGTGACCTGCGTGCCGTCGGAACTGTACAAAAGCGGAATCGGTTTATTTGGTCTTCCTCCGACACTGCCCCAGCCGAGGGCGTCGGGGAAATAGTAGAGCGTGGCGGGAGCCGCATAGAAGGCTTGGGAACCGACTTCCGGTGCGTTGCCGGTGAAGAGGACGGTGCTGAGGGAGGCACAGTAGTAGAAGCTCTTGACGCCGATGTTGGTGACGCTGTTGCCGATGGCGACGGATGCGAGGGAGTTGCAATTGTCGAAGGCTTGGTCGCCGATGTTTTTGACGCTGTCGGGGATGGTGACAGCGATGAGGGCGTCGCAGTTGTAGAAGCTCCCGAAGCCGATGCTGGTGACGTTGCCGCCGATAGTGACGGATTTGAGGTTGCTGCAGCATTCGAAGGCGAGTTCATCGATGGATGTGACGCTGTCGGGGATGGTGACGGATGTGAGGGCTTCGCAGAGGCAGAAGCTTCTGGCGCCGATGTTGGTGACACTGTTGCCGATGGTGACGGATTTGAGAGTGAAGCACTCGTAGAAGGTGTAGTCTTCGATGGATGTGACGCTGTCGGGGATGGTGACAGCGGTGAGGGCGTAGCAGAGGCAGAAGCTTCTGGCGCCGATGTTGGTGACACTGTTGCCGAT